>JAYEJB010000019.1:0-17618 GCA_034716415.1 Patescibacteria group bacterium | reverse complement strand
AGAAGGGGCAGGAGGGGCAGAAGGGGCAGAAGGGGGAGAAGCGGGAAAAGATGTGGTGGGGGGAGAGGCAGGAGGTGCAGAAGATTTGGGTGGGACGGGAGGCGGAACGCTGGAGGCCGGAGGCGGCTCGGATTTGGATGGCTTTGCATCCAAGTCTAGCTTGACGCCCAAACCAGGCTTGCCGACAGGCTCAGCCGGAACTTGAGTCTTAGGTCTTGTGTCCTGTGTCTCTTTCTCAACCCCCAGCTTCCCGCTTCCCGCTTCCTGCTCATCACCTTTGAAGAAATCAGTCAGCGCACCAGCCAACGGAGCTTTCTCTTCTTCTCCCGCAGCCCCTGGCTGTCCCGCTGTCCCGCTGTCCCGCTGTTCTACTTTTTTCTTCTCCTGCACGACCGGTATCACCTTCGGCGGTGGCTCTGCTTTCGGCGCTTCCTTGGGTGGTTCCGGTGGCGGAGTACCACCCGTCAGTTTGGCGTATTGCCTATCGAGCGCAACCTTCTCTTTTCTCTCGAAATTTTCCTGGGCGTGCAATTGTTTCTCGGCCTCTTTGGACACGAATTCCTTCTTCTCTTTCTGCAGACGGGACTTCAGACCCGACTCGAACTCGACCTGCTTGGTCTTGAGCGTAGTCATCGTCCGGTCGGCTTGCTGATCGTTCATGCCCATTCCCCCGCTCTGCTTCGACATGGTGAGCTTCGACTTGGTCTCGAGTTCGTCGCGCAAATCTTTGAGATACGCCTCGATGATGGTATGGAAACGCCGACGCATGTCTTCACCGCCGACCGAAAGGTCGAGCGCCGCCATGGCCTCATCCGCGATGCTGATGACGTGGGACCCGAAACTCTTCGTGCCCTCGACATCGATCTTCTTCGGAAGTTCCTTTTCCTCGACTTTATGAATCTCCACGGCATCCTCATCGAGCTGGCCTTTCAGATCCATGTCTGCCGGCTTGGCTGACGGAGTTACAGGCGGTGGTTTCGGAGATGCCGGTTTCGGCACCGGAGCTACGGCAGGCTTTGAAACTATCGATTTCACAGACGGCCTGGCTGGTATGGCCGGTGGTTTCGGTGGTGTCGGTGTGGGTTTCGAGACAACAGGTCGCGGTGGTGATTGCGGTGCGGCCGGCTTCGCATCCAAGCCTGGACTGCTCACCGGTTCAGCCGGAACTTGGGTCTTGGGTCTTGGATCTTGGGTCTCCTCGCCCGCACCCGAAACAACCGGAATGTCATCCAGCTCGTCGTCGAAAAGTGATGATATCCGGTCGTCAGCCATATATATGATAATCGTTCGGCATCATCGCGCCGCTGGGCGTGTTATTTCGCCCAGACGAAGATGCCGTTGTCCATGTCGAACGCCACGAGTTGCGCGTACTGCGCCTGCCCGGATTTCTGCAGCGCTTTCACGACCCGCAAACCGAGTCGGGCGGACTCTTCTTCGCTCACGCCAGCGATCCAATGATAGAAACCTTGCAGGAAGACGGACATGGAGGCCTCGTTTTGCGGGTCAGCCATGATCTTCTGTCGCGCCTGGTGCGCCGCGTCTTCCGGGAAACGCGACAGGACGGCCTCGCGAAACTTCTTGTCAGCGAGCGCTTCGCCGAGCTTTCCGCTGTTAGCCATCATGGACAGACCGGCGGTAACAGCGAGCGGATCAGCCACTTTTTCACCCTCGGCCTCTCCCACGAGTCCCAACACGATATCCCCCAACTCTTCCGGCCCCCCGGAGGCGGCATACTTGGTGACGTAACCCTTAAGCGCTTCCCTCTCTTCTGTTGAACCGGCAAAGATGCGCCTTGCGTCGTCCTTGCTATACTTCGGACCGCCCTCTGCAGAGTCAGATCGCCCAGCCTTTTCGGCCCTCTCATGCTTGCGCTCTTTCGCCACCTGAAGAAGTCGCTCGTATTCCTCTTGCTCATCTTTGATCTGCGCCTTTTTCTCTTCGACCTTATTCTTGGCTTCCTTGGCAAAAAGCACGATAGTCGCGGTCTTGTCCTCTTCCAATCCTAGTCCTCCGGTCTTGAGAGGCTTGGTGAACATCCTCTTCATCTCTGCGTCGTCACGCACATCCTTGATGTATGACAGGACTATATCGTAAAACCGCTTGCTCATCCGCCCGTCATCGAGCGACACCCCACTCTTAGCGACCACCTCGTCAGCCAACGCCTCATGCGGATCGCGCTTCTCCGGCCTCGGCGGCAGGAACTCCTCCGGATGCTCGTTCATGTATAGAGTGTGCTGGTCCTCTAGCTGTTCCTCGAGATCGTCCAGCACGTCGGCATACATATCAGCGTATATCTCAAGCGATTGACCGACCGTCATTTCCAACTTCCCCATGATTTGATCCGGAATCTCGTCATCCGCTATCTGTCCGACATACGCACTACGGACGATATCCACCAGCATCTTCTTTCTTTCCCCTTCTAGGTCGTAATCATGCGCGATGATATCTAACGCAGTTCGAAACTCATCGGATGCGAATGACGCCCTCAGCTCCGGTAGGACGTATTCATCGGTATTCAGGCTGTAATTGACCCCTTCAGGCATCAGATTAAGCTAATGATTTATTGATCTCATCCATCTTCCCCTTCAATATAGCGACATCTCCCATGACTCTAGTATTGAAATCCTTCTCCTTCTTTATTTGTTTGGCCAGGATTGTCACGTCATCGACCATCTTTTGCATATCATCTGACAGGACCCCACCCTTTCCTCCGGAACGATTTAGGACTGTTTTTCTAATGCCCTTTACCTGGCTGTATAGCCGCTTCGCCTCACGTTTACTTTCCTTGTTAGTGGCTGCAGAAGTAAGTTTATCAGCGGTATTTTGGGCCCGTGTGTATCCAGTGCTGCCGATACTTGCTGCTTCGTAATATTGCCTCCGGCGCTCTGGTGACAGTTGGTGAGCACGTGCCGCTGCTCCAGTAGAGACAGCTGCAGCATCCATGAACTTCTGGGCTTCATTTCCTTTACCGGCAGCCGCAGCTACGCGTGCGTTCTGTAGGTCCTTATACAAAGTCGTTTGTTTCATTGCCTTTTCATCTTTCTGCGATGCGCCGGACTTATCCTTAACATCGATACCGGAGCCCGTCGCCGCCACATCCAACTGTGTCATCGCGTGATCGATATCTCTTGTCAGAGTTGTTGGATTTACACCACGCGCCAATTTCTCTTTAACTTCCTTAACTATATCGAACGCGGCAGCAGCTTCATTCCTACTGCTCTTATCGGCACCTGCCAACTGCCTCTGGACATTGAGATCAAATGATTCCTCTTCCAACCGCCCTTCTTTCGCTTTCGCGGCCCTCCCGCCAGCCACCTTTGCATCCATATCACTTTTCAAGTCAGCTGCTTGTGTACGGGATGGGGGGGCTGAAAATGTGCCGGCACCGTAAAGACTATCGAACTGGGTCTCAATTTCAGCTGCCCGACTTGGATCCACTTCAGCGGCCAACAACAGCGCATCACCCACCTGTTTCCTGAGAGCGGCAGAGAATGACGCAAAGTCCGTACCATCGATCGAAAGCATCTTATCGACAGCTAGTGGATTGGTCATTTCACCATTCTCATCTGCCTGCACCGCTTTATCGATACCCCTTAACTCATTCCCCTTCTGTCGTGAGTTCAGTGTTCCCATGTAGCTCTGCATGTCCGCACCACTCTTGATGAGAGCGTCTTTGTCCCCTTTCTTCTTCATCGTCAGACGGATCGATTTCTCCAGATCAGCAGAGCCTCCAGCCTCCGCAACCATCTTGCTGACTTTCTCTCCTCCTCCCCACAGCGACGAATCAGCCCTTTCAGCGAGCGCCATCACCGCACCCTGCTTATCAGCCTGACTGGCACGATCATCCTTAGCCAGTTTACGTAATTGTCCTGAAGAGTATTTCTTCCCCAACTGGCCTGATTTTTCCTTTACGAGACTCATCTGCTTCATGTCGGCCGCATCAGTCATACCCATGGCGCGCAAAGCCGAAATCTCGCGCTGCGACTGGGTGGCAGCACGTCCTTCTTTACTGAAAGTCTTATAGAGACCGGTTTCCTTCATCCGTGCCGTGGCCGCAGTGCCGAATGATGCCAGGTTCATGCGGCGACCGGTCTTCGGATCGACCCGCCCGACCGGAATTCGGCCCACGCCGTATGCACCGGCTTTAGCGCCGAGTTTGGCGCCACGCCAAGCCACCTTACCCGCTCCCTTGGCGATACCCTTACCCATGGCGACCGCCGAGCCGCTCATCTGCTGGGCCATGGCCAGACCGCCGAGCAGCAGTCCGATGGCGATGATGAACTGCTGGATGCCGTCTATGCCGATATTCTGGAATCCACCCTGGGTCGCGACGTCTGCTGTCTCGCTCGAACCCGGTCCTTCATCCGGAAAACCATCCTCCGCGATTCCGCCCGAAGCGACGCTAATCAGGGACAACCACAGAAAAAACGCCAGGAACGGCCCGACCAGGACCTGGTTATTGAACTTCTCCCACCAATCCTTATAGAATCCGCTGGCTTTGCTGATCGGTATCGCACTCGACAGGAACGCCAGCGGCGACATGACAATCAACAGCCACAGGTAGACGATACGCACTACCAGAACCGCTATCATGACGACGATGACGAGCGTGGCCACCCCGACGAAGACGAGCGCCAGGAACATCGACATCATTATGGCCCAATTAAAACTGGAGATATCACGAGTGTCACCACCTGATCCTCCCGGGGGTTGCAACTGCATCAATTGGGTTATCTGAAACGCGTCGACGAAATTGCCGCCGGCCGCCTCCTTGAACCCGTTGACGAAGGTCAGCATCACGACCTGCGAGAAATCGATGATCAGTCCACAGATGGTGCGCGAGAAATTGACCAGAATGGCCATCATGACGAACCGGGGCAAGGTCTTCTCGTATTGATAGTTGCCGAGACCGAGCATCGTACCGAACGCGATCAGCAACAGGGCTACGATGAAGAACATGTTGGCGATATCGCGGACGATGGTCCAGCCGTTCGCCACGGGAGCGGAGGTCACGAAACCGTTGTACTGCGCGATATGGATGAGCGCGCCCACCAGTATGAGCAGCATCTGACCAACGAAACTGGTGATGTAGTACAGGAGCATCGTGAAGCCGAACGAGATGTAGTTCGCGAATCCGGCCTGCCCCATCGAGGCGACTTCGGGCATGAAGAACACGCCCACCAGGGCTACGGCGGCTACCGCGATCCAGGTACGACGACCCACAAAACGACCCTTCCCCTCTTTCGGGAACGGCATGGTCTGCTTTAGGCGCCGGATGTCCTCTTGTCTCAATTCATCCATGCGTTGGCACGGTTTCGTTTACGTAAGAAGGATACCATGTTTAAGGCTGTGTCGGAAGTGATTGAATCGGGTGAAAACATGCGGAATATTAAGCTTGTGGGATACTTATCCACATAAAGTACCTGACACCAGAGTGCCTGGCAGTCACCTCTCTTTGTCATTGCGAGGAGGCCGCAGCCGACGAAGCAATCCCGTCGTCCTGAGCTCAAATCACGGGATTGCTTCGGCCTTCGGCCTCGCAATGACAAAAGGAAGCACCGCCCCCTTAATCAAAACACCCGCCGCTTGGGCGGGTGTTTTTTATTCTGCTTACTTGCGTGTCATCAATTGCAACTTTCCGGACAGACCGTTATCTCCGGTCCTTCGGTCCACGGCCGCTGGATCCCGGAGATGCCGTCGTTAATGTCGCCGTAGTCCCGGAGTGTGTCGGTCAGGACGGTGCACTCGTCTTCGGTACTTGAAGGATCACCGCCATCGAGATATCCGGGAGGTGGCGAACCGTTGAAACAGAGATCTCCACCAGGACCGCCGAGGCAGGTGCCGTTACAGACACCCCAGTTATCGAGCATCTGGACGCGTGGTTTGAAGACACAGCAACCGGCGACATCCCGGCATGGGTAGGACGGATCGCCCGGCGTGCATCCGGTCAATGTCTTGGCGAGCGCTTGGGAGCAAGTATAGGTCTTCTGCTCGCGGTAGTAGCGGCTGTCGCAAGCGTCGCTCGTCAGACCGAAGTCGGTCCCGTCACCACTGCCGCAGATCTCTTCACCGCGCGTATCGAGGCCGCGGTGATTCTTGAAACTGCCCTCTTGGACTATGGGCGGACTGCCGTCACCGAAGTCGACGATCTTGCGCCGGATCGGCATGTGTTCGCTGTCGGCGAAGGCGTAATACTGAAGCTGAACGTTGATCGCCTGCCCGCCCGGGTAGCACCGATCCTGCGTCGTACCGTTGATGGAGATACCTTCGGTGAAGAGCTCCTGACAGACGTCTCCCCTGCCGGTGCATGAAGCGGTGCTCACCGCGCGGACGTGGGGAGAATCGTAGCCGGGGAGATTGTCTGCGCGACGGTCGTAGTTGTCGTATACACTTTCGCGCGTGTAACCCCCGGTCTGCTCCCATGAGTAAGTATCATAGACGACGGCGAACAAGTCACCCAATCGGACCATCGCCTCATTCCGAACTGATACGGTGCCGAAATCAGACACCAAATCATCGATTGCGTTTTCTGGAACGCGACACGGACCGATACAAAGCAACGGCAAACCCGCAACGGCCGCATATCCGGTCCCGGGATCTACCTCAGGATAATCGACAGTTCCGGCTGAATCATCGATTTCGGCCGGACTATAGAATGGGCTGCCACCCGATATCGTCCATCCCTCCTCATCATCCGAGGCGGCTCCGACGACTGAAACCGGATAGGTTAGATTCACTATATCTAATCCGGGCGCTAGAGCAACCCTACCAAACGGCGTGTGATCAACTCCAGAATCAATCAAAGCGGGCACAAAAGTCGCTTGTACATAATGATTCACAAATGCGTCTGCCTGCGGGAATCCGGAGATCTCCTGTCCATTTGCCAGATTGTGCAACTTATCGGTCCAAGCCACTCCATGATTGCCGGTGCTCTGGACCGTACTGACCAGCGTACAGGATTCACGCGTGCGAATGTGTGCTCCTACGACCCGGATATCGTGGTCTACGTTGCAGTCTCCCGTCTTATTCGCACACATTCGCCAGTCAATACCTTCGTATTGACCAAGGGAGTTGAAATTAGCCATCAAAGCTATACAATTCCTCTCACCGTGCGTTGTTCTGTCCTGACCAACGTCAGGGTGTCCGCACGAATCGGTCTCACCAGAACAGAATTTACATTCAGGATCGACACTTGGAGAGAAAAATATATTAATACAATTATAGGTATCACTGGTGTCCGCTTCGTTCTTAAGATATTTAACACCGTCGACCACGAACTCTTCGTCGTCGCCATCCGGAATAGCACCAGCGAAATGATTCGCGAACATGAAACCGTTATTTTCATTCAGTATAATCAGTTTCGGGTCGCTGGTATCGTGAAGCATTACGACTATTTCGGAAATATCATCGCGTGCAAGTTGATTTCTCCAATCATCGTCACTACCGCTTCCGAGATGACCATCACAATCATTACGATCGCGGGCACGCAACCAACTATCCCCCTCACTGTCTACGGGCTGACCCAGCACACCACCCTCATCAGCCTGAAGTATCTTATTGTACGGATTGCACACCCCCCAAGCGGGATCATCTTCGCATTCAATGCCGCCCAGAGTGCATTCTCTGCTTGGCTGTGCGGAGCACGATCCCCTGTCACCGTTACCGACAGCCAAACTACAATACGTCAAATCATCGAAGCCTGCTCCAAACCCAGCCTCCGGCGCTTGGCTGAACATGTCGGTCATGCCGGGGATGATGTCGACCGGGAGCCAGAGGTTACAACCTGGAATGTCCTGCTCGCCGTACAGCCGTAGCGACTCGTCGGAGTCGACACAGAATCCGGGCCAACCGAGCGCGCTGGTGATGGAACCGACCTTGGTGCAGACTCCGGTAACGTCACCCTCGTTGCAGTCGGCGGCGGCAGTGGTAGGCGTACATGTCCTTCCATTATGCGGACCGCCGACACAGATGCTCTGCGCGTAATTGCCGGTGACCATGTCGCCATCCGAATCCCTATACCTGATTGAGCCGTCCGCGGATTGGAACCTGACCGCACTCTGACCGGAGCCGTACGAGACACGCTTGTAGGTACATTCACAGCTATTGCCTTCGTGACAGACGTTAGCTCCGCGGAAAGCGGTCTTCTTGACTGCAGGATTACCGAAGGAATCGTAGCCGTGAGTGAACGCCCCTTCGAGCATATCAGCTTCTGCATCAACAACCTCCCGCGGGAACGGTGCGTCTTTCTCCGGATAGGCGCGGCAGGACGGCGCGCTCAATCGTGAAGCCGTGTTGAGCGGTCCGCCGTAGAAATCGTAGACGCAGACTCCTCGCAGGCACGTCCCGCCAGGCGGTTCGCAGGTGCCACCTTCACAATCGGCGGCGATAGAACAACGCTGTCCGGCGTCCGCACCGCCATCACAAAGCGCATAGCCGTATCCGTCGGAAGGACAGTCGCTATTCTCCGTACAGCTGGTGATACACGGCCCGCTTCCGCCGCAATCCGCGTCGTCGCCGCACTGCCTGCCGGCTTCTCCGGCACAGATGGACAACCGGATACCGAACCTGGTGGTGTCGAACTCGCTCCACGAGCAGTAATCATCGCCGCTACAAGTGACACGTTCGACGTCATCGTCATCTGCGATCTCTTCTTCATTACTCACTTCACATGACCTACCCGCGTCCCGACCGTCGCCGATGCAGACTCCGGACAGCGGAGAGGTACATGTGTACGCGCCACTACAGTCGTCGGACGAGATACAGAGAATCGGATCGTCATCGGCGTCAACCTCATTCTCTCCAACGCTGTTACGACACACCCCCCTCGTGACCTTGAACGTCTGCAGATACTGCGACGGATAACGACCGACCAGGCTGAAGCCCGAGTAATCGAGTCCGCGCCAGGTGGTGTCGCGCGCCACGTACTCGTCCGCGGTCAGCACGGTCTTAGGCGCCTGGATGAATTCCGAACAGACGAAGCTCTCGCCGACCTGCATGTTCTCCGAACACAGCCCGAAGTTGGCGCAGCGGTTGATCCACCGGCCTGCATTACTGTCATAGGTCGGGACGACGCTCTCGCACTCGAGCCACTCGGCGCATTCGCGGTCGCGGCGGACCTTCAGCACGAGGTTGCTGTCGTTACCGGTGACTTCGTCCTCGTCGACACCAGGAACCGTTGAGGGATCCTCACAAACTTCTCCTAGCGCCTGATCACACTGCCAATCCTCCCGACAACCCATTCCCCAGGTATCATCTCCGATACATACGTCGCAACAAAGCGGACTGCCGACCACGCACAGATGTCGGGGGACACAGCCGGAAAGTTCACAATCGCTGGTCTGTGTGCATTGTGTACCTGTCTGCTCACACGAACCGTTCGTCTTCTTATAACACCGGTTCTCGCACAGACCGCTGCGCCTCGGATCGTCCGGACTGCAATCCAAAGGCGTCACCATGCCGCCACCGCTCTCGAACTCGCTCCGGAAGTATGATGCCGCACTCGAGAAGTAACTCTGCGTATTGCTGGTCTGCTCCACGAGGACGCAACCCTGCTTCAGGCTCGCCTCGCCGCTGCAACCGGCTTTGTCGAGCTTTTTGTTATCGAGATAATAGTACGGTTTCCCGTCCGGATGGATCTCCGAGGTGTCGAGCGGATCCACGAACTCCTCGCACTGGTCGAATTCAGCTTCACAGAGACCGACCCAGCCCGCGTACTGTTCGTCGCCGTTCTTGTAGATACCGAAGGTCTCTCCATTGACGAAGAGGTCGTCGTAACACGGGAATACGCCGCCGAGCTCGCTCTTCCTGAACCAGCCGCTAGTCTGTACGCCCTCGTATTTGATGTTGGTCTTGAACTTGCAGACCTGATTGCTCGGCTCCTTGAAGTAGAAGGTACCGCCCGCGCCGCTGAAGGCCTCACAGCCGACGGCGTCCGTCTCACAGAGCGACTGGTCGTACTTCGAGGGGTCGTCCCTGAAGGCGATGGCGCGCCAGGCGCCGATGACGCCCTCGTCGAGATTGACGACGCACTTGGTCTCGCCTTCCTGGACTTCGCACCTGTCACCGGACAGATGGTCCCAACAGGTACAGGTCTCTCCGATCACATCCGGATCGATGTCCTCGCATTTGTCCGGCTTGCCGTCGCCGTCATCGTCGTCCATCAGGCATTTCCGTTCGAACTGAATCTCCGGTACACCCATGGTGCGGCAACCGACCGAGGTCGCCGGACAGTGCACCGAACTGTCGGCCGCGACATAGATGCGCTCGTCGGCCGGGATGCTGAAACGGTCGGGGTAATTGAACGTACCCTCACAGCGGTTGGTCGCGACATTGCATATGTTCGTATCGCAATCCGAGTCCTCGTTGCAGTACGGCGGCTCGGTCGATACGTCAAGACCGTCCAAATCGAACCTGCACTGGCTTTCGCCGATCGGGACGCGACAGGCGTCCTCGACGGTGTCGAGGATGTGCGCACCGACAGGCGGTGGCGTGTAGTCGCACTGACAGTTCGGGCCGCCTGGCACTACATCAATACCGCACATCCCTCCTAGATCACACACGGCTCCGTAAGTCCGGTATCCAGTCGTGTCGCTGGTGTTCTGCGTGTCGGAGTAAGCTTCACAGCCCACGGCGCCGTCACGGCAGAGCGCGCTGATCGACCGCAGATAGTGCAGGTCACGCTGACTGTCGGAGTATTCGCGGCAACCGAGCATCTCGAGCGGCGAATACACACCGTCCATCGTCCGATCGCAGGAGTCCGGAGTATTCCAGCTATCGCGGATCACGTAAACATTGTCGCGAGTCCGTTTCATCATGATATTATCGACGTAAGCCACATTGTCAGCGCCCGCGTCGGCATGCATGGAAAGGATAGCGGAACCTGGATTGTCGACAATGATCCGTACCGGACCGAGTTCATACAGGTGCCACTCCGGGGTCAGATTGACCGCCGGCGCGAGCGTGGCACCGTTGCCGTCGCTGAAATATACCGAACCTCCCGACAACGAAGCGGCTGAAGTGCTGTAGCACCAGTCACCCCCCGCCGAAACGTCACAGGTATTGCCCTGGGAGTCGGTGCAAGGACAATCCGCCCCACCGCCCGGGCAATCGAGAAGGCACGCATAGCCGAGTCCGCCCGCGAAAATGTCCAGTTGACCACTGCCGCGCGCCCAAAAAGACAGGGTATATAGAGAGTCGGTCTCACCCTGCAGGTCGACGTAACCCCAGACGTGCTGATTTGAACCGGGACCTTCCACGAATACGGACTGCCCCCCCACGACCAGCGACTCGGATGACATCGGGGCCAGATTAGCGTCATTATGCCTGCCGCGCCTCCAGTCCGTACTTTCGGATTCGAAATCTTCCACGAACAAGGTCTGTACGTTCATCGCCGCGTTACCACGGTAACCGCGACAACCGGCAAAGGCCGCCGGACAGGCGTTGCTCCAGCTCGGGCTGGCGCGGTAGATACACTCACTTAACGCGGTATCGTAGACGCCGTTACCTTTCTCCTCGCAATCTTCCCGGGTCCTGCCGGACAGACGGTAGAAACGACAGTCCGGCGAGGAGATGATGGTTTTCGAGAGACGACGGTAGTGCCTGTTTCCGGCACTGTCGTAGAATTCGCGACAGTCGAAATCACCGGCGTCGATGTCTCCCAGTCCGCAGAAACCCTCGCGATGGGCCGGAAGCGCCGGATCGTCTACACAGACGTCCGGATTGCCGTCCTGCAACCGGACGCACGGAGCGTAACCGGTATTACAACCGGCATCGTCGCAGACGTCGTGCGGTCCGGCCGGCGTGCTGTCGTCGCCCGTCCTCTGCAGGCTCCAGGCGCGCAACTGATAGCCGGTCGTATCAGAACCCTCCCAGGTGTAGAACGTCTCGACATTGGTGTCACTCTCATGCAGACACAGGCGCAGGTGATTATAGTGCTCGACCGCCTCGGTCTCGACGTTGGTGAACGCCGTGCAACCCTCGTCGAAGCTCGAACATTCTGTCGCGGTCGAAGGTATGAAATAGTCAGGTTCGGCCGCTGCGGCCTCGAAGTCGGTCTCCTCCTGGAAGAAGACATCATAGCCGTCACATTCCGCCGGACAATAATCCTGCGAGCCGACGATGCCCGGAACAGGCGGATCACCGTTCGTCGGGCTGTAGCGCTCGCAACCCACCTCTGTCTCGCGGCACATCAGGGCGAAGGAGCTGCATTCGGACATGTCGCCTTCTTCGCCGGTGCACCCGAGATAATCCGGCGCCAGTTTCAGGTTGACCCGCCGTCCGGCGTTGTAGCCGGTATGATACGGGGTCAGAGGACCTTCCTCGAACTGGACCGCGTCCATGTAGGCGTTGCCGCCGCTGAACTCGATCGTAGCCATCGCCACATCCGGATTGGTGACCAGGAAAGATACGCCCATCCTCATTTCCGGATGGTTGCCACCGTCCCAGTTGGGATTGCAGTAGATATCGGAACCGCTCAGACCGCAGGGTTCACTCCCACCCGCAGTGACGTCATATACGGATAGGTATTCACTGAACACGGTCGCGGCGCTGAAACCATCCGGCCCTTCCCGGCCTCCGGCTTCGTTGTAGAAAGATATGCGGATATCACCATCGACGTTCCCGCCGCCCGCCGCCATGTAGGCGGCGGATACCGTGTTCATCATGTTCGGCCGCAACGGAAGTGGTCCATAGATAGTAGTTCCGGCTCCATCCAGATCTATCGCTTTATTGCCTTCGATCGCCGACTCACCATCGTCTACGACGACACCTGAAGACAGCCATCCGACCGCATCTCCCGCGGATAGCATTTCGAAACTGCCGTTATCGACCATGTTGAGCGACTGCCCCAAACCGAACGATATGAGAGATGAACAGCCGTTGTCCTTTGCGTTACAGGTCTCTACATTGTCGCTGAAGAAACGCGCCGGCAATTCCATCCAGTCGTCGGACTTCTCGGATTCCAATCCGGTCAGGGTCGAACAAGATCTTTGCCCGGGTTCCACGATACAGCCTACGTCACATCCATCAGCCGTCCCATCGCCGTCCCTGTCGAACTCATTCGCACAGATGTTGGCCATCCGACATGTCTCACCTGCTCCAGGACTGCAATCCATGCCAGAATCCCCAGCCGAAACATTGCATGACAACTCACAACCGTCTGGATTCAGAACTCCGTCACAGATGTCAGTCATTGAACAGCTGACTGTATTCAACGTCGTCGCATACTGCTGACAGCCGACATTATCCGCGTTACAGATGCCGTAATCGATAGTGTTCATCAGGTAGCTGATCGGCGATCCGCCCTTGACCGGTTCCAGGGTCTTACAACTGTTGTAATATTCCGGGCATTGATCGCCGTTGAAACGCCAGACGTTCTTCTCACGCACGCAGTAACCCCAACCGCCGGCACAGTTGCCGATATCGTCCTGCTGGAGACAGGTGCGCATGTCGACACACTGCTCCTGACGCTGCGGAATCTCCGGTGATAGCAGATGAGCACCGTAGACCTGGGCACGGCACTGCGTGGGCGGCGCCTTCAATACCCAGTCCGGATCGATGAGCCGACAGAACGGATGATCGTCGTCACGCTCACCGTCCAGGTTGCAGTCCTCGAAACCGTTCACCACGTCCTTGAGCCGCCAGCTGGCCGAACCGATCGGCGCGTCATGCGCCGCTATCTCCCAGCCGATGGGAATGACTCGCGCGGCGCGCAGTTTCTTCAGGTTGCTTTCGCAGTAGGCGAAAGTGTAACAGAAAGGATCCTGGTCGCGGCCGGCGTCGTTCGATGATATCAACGGCCAGTCGCCGTGCAGGTAACCCTCTTCGATCGCCATACGGACGGTGAACGGCGTCGCCCCGGCCACGCGGACCGCGTTGATGAGCTGACCGTCCGCCACGCAGTTGTCCGGCCTCCTGCCCTGCGGCGGACAGACGCCGAAATTCAACAGCGGATCGATCACACCGACATCGCGCGGCGGTGACACCAGCAGTCTGGACAGCGCCTCTCTCGCCGTACTCTCACCGGGCGGCCTGAACAACCCCTCTTCCGAGAGGATGATGTCCGGCTGAGCGGTGATGGCCTCTTCGGCCGTGAGTATCCCGGAGGTGAACTTGTTGACGAGACGGGAAAGGAAAGTCTGGACGAAAGTCTGGACCGTATTGATGACGACGGACAGCACGGCACCCCTGGCGACCTGACCGGCGCTCATCTGCTGGGTGCTCTCGCGCGGCGCCTCGTCCTTTTCGGTCTCCATCTTCTCGAAGCCCTTCTGAACTACGGAACCGGGCGACAGCACCCTGCCCGAGACCGGATCCAGGATATCGGAAAAGCCGCCCTTGCCCGACTCGGCCAGACGCTTCATCGCCGCTTCCTCGCTGGCTCGAGTGCTCTCCTCGATACTGAAACCCAGAACCTCGAGCGACACCGAAAGCGAACCTTGACCGGGCTCGAACGCCGGCATCATCGCCTCAAGAGTCTCCTTTGAAGTCATGGTCTCACCGAATTCGGTCCAATTATCGGCGATGGCGTTGAAATCACAAGCCGGTTCGGGCGGCTCGACCTCGTTCAGGATGCCGAGCTGAATGGTCATCGAGATTTCTGGCGTGGACGGTTCACACAGGTTCAGTCCCAACTCCTCGAATCCACCCACTTCCGACAGCGTACCGACCATCTCTCCCACGGCTCCTTGCCAGGCATCCTCCAGACCCTCCGAAAAACCCTTACTGTCCCAGCAAACGACCTGACCGGGGCAGTCGGATGTGAGAGCGACCGCAGCCTCGTACGCCAGCTTGGACAGGAAATAGTTGGCGCCGCTCACGAGCGCGGTCACCGCACCTTCAACGAGATTATCCGTGAGGGTGCCCCAGATATTAGTGACTGTAGTCTGCGTGTCGGTGATGATTTCAGGGTGTGTGTCCTGGGCCTGGACGGACCTCGGTGCGAGCAACAACAAGGGCGCGGATACGAAAAAAAGGAAGACAAAAAGCAGGAAGGACGCCCTTACCCTTCCTCGTGGTCGCTTGTTGCGTTCGCCTTTCATTATTATATGCGGTTATTCGCTGTCTGCTGTCCCCTCACCTTCTTCTGACTCGGGCATCTCCTGCAACGTCTCCAGCAGGAGGGAACGCATCATCTCGTCGTCGGCCTGCTGCAGCATCTCGTCCGGAACACCGATCTTGCTCAAGAACTCGCGTAATTCTTCCGCTGACATCTCGGCCAACCGCGTGCGCATCGTCTCGGGCGTAATCTCATCGAGATCCCCGAACGCCAGCTCCATCGCATCGAGGACATCCTGCTCATCCGGAGCGAGGTCGGACGGTTCAGCCCCCGCGCCGCCGGATGTCGTGCCAGGCTCACTGCTCCTGACCTGCCGGCAGGACCGGCCGGCCGGACAGTTCGGATCGGTCGAATCCGCGACCTCCAATCCATCGGGTGCCCCATCGCTGTCAGTGTCCTCCAGGAACGGACTCGTCCGGAAGATATACAGTTCATCGTAGTCGTTCAACCCGTCGCCATCCGTATCTATCTGTTTCAACCGCTCTTCTTTCTCTCTCTCGACCTCTGCCGAAGTCTTGAACTTGAAATCTCCCTTGCGGGCCATCGGCTCGACGATGGAGCGGTTAATCTGAAATATTCCGAAGACGAACGTCGTGATTCCGATGATTACCAGTACGCCTAAACCGAGCTTATGATGCGGATTGAACTGTTCTTTCCTGGCCATGCTTTAACGGATTAGAGTATAACACGCGTTAGGCACATCGTCTATCGGAAATTGTAGCAAAAAAACGCCTAATGGATAAGCGCGGCGGCCAAGCGGACCCAATCGGAAACGGTGAGACGTTCCGGCCGCTCTTTCGGCTGAATTTCCGCGGCCGCGAAAGCACGTTCCAGCGCATCTTTCGGATACCGACCAACGAGCGTGTTCTTGAGCTGTTTACGACGCTCCGCAAAACCTGTTTTTACCAGATCCAACAGTTTTTCCGGAACGATTCCGGACAGCTTCTCCTGGATCTCGGCATCATCGTACAACCGTACATGCAACACCGCGGAATCGACCTTCGGTTTCGGATGGAAAGAACCCGCCGGGACATTCATCAGCTTGCGCGGTTCACCATAGACCTGAACCGCGACCGACAACAGGCTCATCTTCGGCGGTGACGCGGTGATGCGATCGGCGACCTCGCGCTGGACCATCACGGTGAACGACGACGGACGCGGCCTTTCCGAGATGAACTTGCGTATCGCGTCGCTCGTTATCGAATACGGCAGGTTCGCGACGACCTTGTACTCCCCTTCTCCCGCATCGAGACGCGACGCCAGTTCGTCATTCGAAAAACCGAGAGCGTCACCCCGTAGCACATCCAATGATCCGGACGTGACGCGTTCGCGCACTATACGCGCCAATTTAGGATCGAGCTCGACCGCCAATACGCGCGCACCCTTGTCCAAGAGCTCCTCCGTCAGTATCCCCAACCCGGGACCGACCTCGACCACCCTGTCACCATGCGCCACCTCGGCCGCGTCCGCCATGACCTCCACCACTTTCGGATCACACAAAAAATTCTGCCCACGGCCTTTGACGGGCTTCAGATCATGATCCTTGATGAGCCGAAGGGTGTCGTTCCGGTCCATAGGTCCACTACGGTGACTGATGGTGATGCGCCGCGTGACTCAATACATCTTCCGGGGCTACCGGTCTGGCCGAACGGGGCAGTAGCGAATAGAGCGCGGTGAACATCGCCGCCAACACGAAGATCGCAGGCCAGGGATTGGCCGGGAATATGTAGAACATCAGTATCGCCAGGACACCCGCGCACGCCTTCCCGAAAGCCAGCGACATCTCCTGGAAGATGATGGTCGACATCACACCCTCCTTCTTGGCCACACCGTAAGCCGTCGACCAGAACGGCACGATAGTCATGTTGCGGGAAACGCGATAGTAGGAATCGATCAGGAATACGCCAAGCGGGCCGGAAATCAAGGGGCGCACCAGCCAACTGCCGATCGTGAAGACCGTACCGCTGTACAGGACGGAATCCCTGCGGTCCTCGTCGCTCAACCGGCCGACGTAAAGCGTCACCAGCACGTTGATGAACCGCGCGAACGACACCAGGAAACCGATGACGAGCAAGTCGGGAATCATGATGACGATGAATATCGGCCAGGCGGTCAATGCGATGAACGACTCACCGAGCGCGAAAAAGGTCAGGAAGTGCGTGCTACCGAACCTTTTGACGAACCTGCGTACGGCCTTGCCGTACGAAAACTTTTTCGGCACGAACATCTCCGGCGTGCGCAGAAGCGGCACGTTCGAAAGCAGGATGAGCATCGTGACCACGATGAACAACGCGCCGAATCCGAATGACACGATGACGGCGCCACCGATGAGCGGCGCGAAAGCGGAAGCGATGGCGGTCAGTGCGATACGGTTCGACACTTCCTTACCGGCCTCCTTGCTTTTCATCCAAGTGGCGAAGTTGGCGTGATAGCCACTCCAATAGAGAGTGCGGTACAGGACGGTGGAAATGACGGCCACCCCGAGAAAAATCGGACTCGTCGGAATCGCGAACAGCGACAGGTAGAAAAGTACCAGGAACGGCGAGCTGAAAAGCATCGTGTG
>JAYEJB010000018.1:0-17632 GCA_034716415.1 Patescibacteria group bacterium | reverse complement strand
AATTACCATTCGCTGCCACCGACCGCACGGTGATGCCTGGGCGCTAATCTGAGCGGCAAAATGAGAACTTACAAACCGGAAGTTTTAACTTCCCAAAAAAGCGGAAGATTTAACTTCCCTTTGACAACATCTCTAACAGGGTTGACAAACCCGCCTTATTATGCTATGTTTACTGGTCGTTCGCACGTTGCTTCGACATGAACTTTAACCTTCAAAATACAGAAAGGATGGTGGTGCGATGAGTTCCACACGCATGTTTTATGCGGATAGCTCCACCCCCCGAGGCATCGCCCTCGGAATGCTCGACGAGCGGGCTCCTACGGGAGAGCGCTTCATCGAGCCACGGGGTGAGTACCACCCCGAGACCGGTCTCTACGTCGGTGACGACGGCGTCTGGCATCAGCCGGACGAGAGGATGAACGTCCTCGTCGAGCTCTGCCCGGGCGCGGGTTTCTCGGTTCTCGCCGAGCCGACCCCGACCGACGGTAACGAGTACGACGATTTCTCGGATTTCAATCCGGAGGAGGATGGCTCGTACGACTTCGGCATCGACGACGGCACCGAGTCCGACGAATTCGTCGGCGTCACGACCGGCGAGGTCATCGGCTCGCGCAAGGCGGCGCTGCTCGACGGCGTATTCCCGTGTTACGACATGGAGTGGAACAACTGGAAGCGACACTCCAAGTCCCGCCGCCAGTTCATGCGGCACAAGCGCTACCGGACGCCCGACCCGCACGCCACGATCCGTAAAGTCGTCTCCGACGACACGGACCTCGAGTTCTGCGAGGTCGAGAAGCGATTCACGATGAACGGCGACCTGGACCACGCTCTCGACCTACCCACCCACGACTGGGATGTCGAGAACGAGAACTTCTGGGACACCTGGGACAGGTACGATGACGGATCTGATCCGATCGTCGTTCTTGAAGTGCTGTACGCCAAGGAGATCGTCGTCCGCGAGATCGACTTGACCGGTCTCGAGGAGCGTGAATCCGAAGCCGAGCTCGAGGACAACCGCGACATTGCGGACACCACCTGGTCATCCACTCACGACGACTGGGACTACGGCTACGACCCCTACCGCGACTGGGAGGAGGAGGACTACTACAACGACGCTCTCGGCGACTATGAGAACGGCTACGACGACCCGTTCGAGGATTGCTTGCACGGCCACGGCTGGGCAGGTCCGCACCTCGACAATGAAGATGTCGAGTGGGCAGAACGAAAGCTCTGGTGCGAAGAACGCGAGATCGAGCGTGCCGCCGAGGAGAGTTCCAACGAAGACTCCGGGCCGCTCGTGATCAGCCCTCGCAAGGCGGCGATGACCAACGGAATTCCCCGCTTCCCCGACCGTGAACCACCTCGCGAGCGCGAGAAGGTCAAGCCGTGGCAGATCGGCAAACACCCACCCTATTCGCTGCGCCAGCTCTTGGCGGCAGCCTGACAACAACGACTTCTCACCCTCGTACCACGCGGTACGGGGGTGAAATTTTTTTAGAGAGAGAAAGTAAGAGAGTAAGACCTGCCTGCCGGCAGGCAGGTCTTACTCTCTCAAAAACAGACAGCCTGTTTCATACGATAAGGAAGGATGTCTTATGCACAGTTTGGAGTAAAAACAGGCAGCCTGTTTCTCGCAAGAAATAGACTGTCTGTTTTTACTCCAAACTGTGCATAAGACATCAACCAATTCTCGCAAGAAATAGACTGTCTGTTTTTTCTCCAAACTGCGCATAAGACATCTACCGAAGTGTACCTAACCCCACGTCAGCGCGTCTATGACGAAGACTTCTAACGGGGTTGACACTTATCCACAGGCATGATAGCCTCGGCTTAGGTAGCGGGGTGACGGTTGATAAAAACCTCCTTTCAGGGTCAAAACAACCTCCTCCTTGTAGCGACCTGATGACCTCGACACCCCATCGAGGCATGCCGCCACCCCGTTACTCCTCCTTTCTCCGTGCATCCGGGCTTCCCCCGGGTGCTTTTTTATCCACAGGTAATGAGGCTCTTACCAGAATTTGGCATGATTTTGCCTTAAATTGACATAAAGTGTCATGGCGTTGACACTTTTTCTGGTTTGGCATACGGTCCGGATATCCGCGGGTAGATAACTCAAACGACTAACCGGTGTAGCGTATGCAACACCTGACCGAGGCCCTGACCGAACGGCTCACGGGCCGCTATCCCCCTCCTGACGTAGTGCTCGACACGGCACGACGTCTTCACGGGGACAAGAAAATCGAACTGAGATTCATCTCGAACGAACCCAACCCATATGACGAAGACGGAAAACGCGCCATGGATATCTACCGCGACGCAAACGGATTCGAATACTGGTTCGACGGCGCCAGCGGGGCCCTCCTGCAGGCCGGACTGTCAGAGGATAACGATCCGCCGACACACGAGGCTGGACAGGAGAGTCGTCTGCCCGTCAGTGCGCTGAGAGAACGTGCGATATTGATCACAGGTAGGATGATACCCGGGTTCGAGCAGATGTTGAGCACGCTTCATCCGCTCGAAGCGAACGACCGACGTTCGGTCTACTTCTTTCGCTGGGAAGACCTGTCCGAACCGTTGTCCGAATCGGAATTACCGCCGTTCGTGCAGGTCGGTCTCTATCCGAACGGTGAGATAGCAGGCTTTACGGACACGCTGTCGATGATGCTGCCGGTCGTTCCGGTCGGCGAGGCCGAACGCTGTGCCTATCCCCTGCCGAGCTGGACCAAAGCGGAGCAGCCTCTGGCGGAAGCGTAGGTTCATACACGAAAGTGCCGACGAAACGAAAACAAAACGGAAAGTTGAACGTCGAGCGCACGACACGACAAGCAAACACAAAAGCCGGCATCACGAGGGAGAGCCGGCTTTTGTTTATACATCTATTTGTCATCCCCTTTGTCATTGCGCCCCGCCCATAGCGGGGCGGACAATGAGGTGACGAAGGAGGTAGATTAATGATGGCTTGAGTCTTCAAGCTCTTCAGACTTTCTCGCTTTCTAACTTTTCACCTTCTTCAATCTCTTCACCGCTCGTGCGAACTGATCCCCCCGATCGAACTCGTTCTTGAATATCCCGAAACTGGCACAGGCCGGCGACAGCAATACTACGTCTCCCTTCTTTGCCAGGACGTTCGCTTCGCGCAATGCCTGGCGCATCGAATCGACGCGCGGTGTCGGACCTTTATACGAAACGTCCTTGAGAGCGCGCTCGACTTTTTTGGTCGCCGTGCCGTCAAAAAGCACGATTGCCTTACAATATCTCTTGGCCGCCTTCGCCCAATCTCCATATCGAAGACCTTTATCGGCACCACCTGCCAATAATATGATTCTCCTTCCGACCCTCCGACTTTTCGACTCTCTGACCTTCCCATACGCCACCATTGCGGCAACCGACGCGTCAGGCATCGTCGCCGTGGTGTCATTGATGTACTTCACTCCACGCACGACCGCCACATCTTCCATCCGACCGGAAACACCGCGGAATCTCCTGACAACAGCCGCGATAGTGCGAGCGGGTATTCCCATCCGATAAGCCGCGGCGCACGCGGCCAGCACGTTAATGATGTTATGGTCTCCGACGATCTTGAGTGTGGACAAGGGCAGCAGGATCCGCTCCTCCCCCTCATCCCTGATGACGATATCGTTTCCACGAACGAAACAGCCATCACTCTTGCGCGACTTGCGGGAAAAAAGGAAACGTTCCCCCTCAAACCCGGCGCCGCGCGGTCTTCTCCCCCTCCCCATCCGCATCACCCTGGAATCATCCGCGTTCACGACCGCAAAATCGGCCGCTGTCTGATACGCCAGGATAAGCGACTTGGCGCGCGCATACTCCGCCATGCCGGAATAGGCATTCAGATGGTCCTCCATGATATTCGTCACTACCGCGATATGTGGACTTAAACGATGATGTTCGAGTCCCTCAAGCTGCCACGACGACACCTCAAGCACGATCGGCGGCCCCTTCTCACCCCGTTCGGCGAGTCTGATGAGCCTGTCCAGGAATCCGAACGGTGATATCCTGATATTTCCACCGACCACGGTCTTCGGATCATATCGCCCGGCGATTTCTCCGATGAGCGCGGTGGTCGTACTCTTGCCCTTCGTTCCGGTCACGGCCGTAATCGAGAACGGACACAACGCAAAGAAAAGGCTGACATCGGTCTCGACCGGAATCCCCTTCCGCTCGGCGATCTTCAGATACCTGTTATCCTTCCTGACCGCCGGATTACGGATAACCATGTCGGCATCTCTAAAATCATCCGCGACATGCTTCCCTAAGACGAACCTCGGTCTATGAACTATACATCCCGCTTCCCGCTTCCCGCTTCCCGCTTCTTTCATCAATGATTCAACCGATATCTTCAACTCCCGCCGTGACTTCAAGTCAGTCACCGTCACCTTCGCCCCGTTCCGCACCAGCCATCTGGCGACGCCAAGACCGCCTCCGTGCAGACCGAGACCCATGACTGTGACCTTCTTTCCGCGAAACCATTCCCTGAAATACATATCAACCGTTCCACTTAACTTCAGTAGCACCGACGAAGTGTCCTCTGCATAACTTCACGCGCATCATCCAGACCCCGACCCAGAACCACATGTGCGCATATTGCGCCAGACCTTTCAGCAACCCGACCTTCCGCAGTTTTGTCTTCACGAAAACGTCGCGCATACGGACGACACCGACACTGAAATCGTTCACGCTACAGGTGTAGTTCAGCGCCACTTCGACGCCATATCCGGTCAGATGCTCATACGGAGTCAGCTCGAAAACCTCTTTCAGCATGGCGCGCTGCCCACTGACCAACGGAAGGCGTTTGGCGATCACGTATGCCACATCACCGCGATCGACCAGACCGACGTTCATCGCCATCCGACCTTCCGCTACCGGACTGACCACGGCCCGCACCGTCGCTGTCGACAGACCGATGAGATCCGCGTCAAAAAAACAGACTACACTGAAGTCCGTCATCTCGACACCGCGAGCCATCGCCGCGCCCTTGCCCTGATTGTCCTCAAGTTCGACCACCCGCGCTCCGGCCGCAGTCGCCACATCCGCCGTCCCGTCGTCGCTCCCGTCGCTCACGACGATCACCTCACGAAACACGCCGGACGAAACGATCGTCCGGACGACATCACCGACAGTGGCCTCTTCGTTGTAGGCGGGAACCACGGCTGACGCCTCGAAAGCGCACATAAGAAACGTTTACGAACGACGCACCGAAATCTCGTAAAGTACCTCCTCTGCCCTACGGAAGCTATTCTTGGACTGGTCGAACTTGTTACGCAAGTAGCCGGTCAGATCCATCTCCATCATCACCCCGACGATCTCCTCCATCGTATCGCGCGTCGCCTTCACTCCGTCCAAGTCACCGGCCGTCGCCAACTTCACCAGTCGCCGCTGTAACTCACCGACCAGATCGGAGAGCCCGCCGAGATAGACGTCATACGGAACCTCCAACCCCTCGATCTCGACCTTGCCGACCGGCTTGCCTTCCAGATAGTCGCGGTAGAGACGGGCCTCGACATACTCCTCAAGAGCCGACCTATACGAACCTTCGCCCAATATCTTCGGCACCGACCCGGCCATCTCTCCGATCTGCGCCAGCCCAGCCACCGCCTCCGCGAGCAACTCATCCGCTTTCGCCATATCATCGCGATGCATCGCGAAAATGGCCCGCTTGGATGCGTTCCTGATATCGTCGGACGTACGGATTACCTGCTGTCTGGCGCCCTGATACTCGGAGGCTGATCCTTTCAATGCGTCGAGAAATTTAACGTCCAACATAATTATCGTGTGGTGATACCGAAACGACCGTAAAGCTCGGCGATGAGACGCTCCCGCTCCTCGGGGGTCTGCGCACCGCGCCTTATCTTAGCCTTTTCCTTACGAATGTGAGCCCTGACGCTCCTCGTTAGGCACCTTTTCATACCCTTCTTTCCCATAGGCCTGTAAGTTACCTGCACATTATGGCGTTTTTCGGCTTTAATTACAAGCATGAGGGCTTAGGAACCGAGGAGTTTAGGTGTATTTATCAACACCGGACTCCTTAGCTCCTTAGCTCCTCGGCTTCCAGGCTTCACAATGAAAAACCACGCCTTACGACGCGGTTAGTATCAGACACACTCCCGAAAGTCCTTCTCATCCGGAAGATACTCCATCAGGTCGGCCTTCAATGTACCGTCATCGAAGTGCCGGATGAGTCCGAAAGTGAGTTTGGTGTCATCCACGAGTCGTGGCTCGACGGAGAACAGCCGGAACGTCATGACCAGACCCATGAAAACGATCGCGATTCCCCCCATCACCTTCAGCTGAAATGAGTCAATCGGCCAGAAACCACCGGCTACGAACGTCCCCAAGATAGCGATGGCAGTAAGAGACGCCGCAAATCTGATCATCCTTGACGCGAACCTGACCTCACCGGTACGAAAGAAATGCTGCAGTGTCCGCCAGTACGGTTCGAACCGCTGTAGCCGCTTCCACGAAAGTTCGAACTCCCGCTCGAACATCCGGTACGACACGGTCCAGGTGCCGGTGTTGAGATATGTCCCGTCCTTACCGGAATCTCTCTTCCACTTATGGGAATGACCCAACACGACGACACGCGCACACTCCCGCTCCTTCAGGAGGCGCAGGGCGTACTTGTCGACCGGATGTTTGGTCATCGTAGCGAGCACGATGTCCAGTATCTTGCGCGTACTCGCCTTGCGCCGAAAATCCCAGAAGGAAAAGAAGTGCGCGTAGATGAAGTGCCAGATCAGCCGAATGAGCGCGTACAGTCCCCAAAGCCATTGACGTCGCGCGGCGTGCTTCCAGACGTCCCTGTCTTCACGCAATCGTCCCAGATACTTGTTGTGGAGTTTCAACGGAATTCCCAGATCGACGAACATGTACGAGCCGTACGGCGCATTGAGGATGGGCTTCTGCAGCTTCACCCCAAGCACGTCAGTGACCACCGCTTTCTTCGGATCGATCTCGTTGTGCGGCTCGGCGTCCATGCCGTGCACGTACAACACCTGCTTATCGACCTCCTCGAATGACTGGGAGTGATCAATGATCCTTATCCTGCTCAGCAGTCCGGAGTCTCCACCAGAGACATGTTTCAACAACAGCTCCCGCACGGAAGGCCAGGCAAGAAAAAGGTCATGATTGCCGACGAAGATGTCGATACGATGGTTGGATCGGCCCGCGAATCGCGCCAATGCCCCGAAGAATACCGGATGCCCGGCGATGATACGCTTCATCTTGTCGAGACCGACGTGTTCATACGGAGGATCCTCGTATCGACCCTGCCAAGTCACGGTCAACGGATCGAACGTGTCACCCAGAAGTTTCAGTCGAATCGCATCCGTCGAGCCGTATCTTTCCGTCATCAGGTCCAGGAAATCCGAGAACTCGCTGTCGAACAGGAATCCCTCGAGCGGATTCTCGATATCCTCGATCTTGTCTTTCCTGCGACGTGCGACACGGACCAGAGCTCTCCAAGCCCTGCCGATGCCGCGCCGTCCGTCGTACTCGACCCGTACTCGCATACCTTCACCGAGATGCAGATCACTGACGACGATGCAGACTTCCTCGTACCGCCTGCCGCTGCCGTTGGCATCGGTCGACGCACGGGATTCGTCTCGCGACATCGTTGACATGTCGAACTCCTTTCTAAAGAGCGACGGCGGAGCTGTGACCCCACCGGATTACAGATTATCACGCAAATCGCGATTGGGATCAAACCTCCTTCGGAGCGGGGATAGCGGGGATAGCGGGGATAGCGGGGATAGCGGGGATAGCGGGGATAGCGGGGATAGAAATGAAAGACTGTGCTACGCACGGTCTTTCATTTCTATATATCTTAATGTCTCTCCCCGCTAGTCCGGCGCATGCCGGACGATCCCCGCTAACGGCCGAAGGCCGTGGTTCCCGCTATCTTTCTTCACCTTCTGCCCCTTTCCAATGATTTGACCCGACTATCGACCTGGCATATGCTCCACCCGGCAAGGACTTTCCGTGCTGAATGCACTTTAAAAAATGGAGGACAGCCATGGACGATCAGTGGCAATGGGGCGATGAAACGATCGAGCGTGAACGCACCTGGATCGTCAAATCGATCCTTCCCGGAATACTGCCTGTGTCCACGTCGGTTCCGATCCGGCAGGGCTATGTCGGGGTGCCGTCCGGCCTGCGGGTCCGAATCAAAGGGACCGGTGAAAACAGGGTCGCGAGAATGATACTCAAGACGGGTCATGGTTTGACCAGGACCGAGAGACCGGCGGTCACTTCACTGGAGGCAGCCGAACTTATCCTGGATTCGACCCCCTACCGGATCGAGAAGCGCAGATATTTCAAGGACGACTGGGCGGTCGACATCTACGAGGGAAAACTCGAAGGTCTGATCAAGGCGGAGTTCGAATTCCGTTACGAGGATCAGCCTCTGGTGATGCCGCCCTGGATGGAAGGTCAAGTCGAAGTCACCGGCAAGGTCAACAACGAACTGCTGGCCCGACTGGCGTACGATTTCGACGAATCACCTGGCGCGGAAGCGCTGTTCGCCATGCTGACCGACGTGCCGCATCGTATCGTGGTGACCGGTGAGCCGGATTCAGGAAGGACCGCCATCGTCGAACGACTGGCCGGGGAATTCCCAGAAGTGTTCCAGACCGTACCCGAAGCCAGACGGATCATCATCGAGCAGGTCGGTGTCTCACCTCCGACCGACGATCCTGCCGCGCTGAAACGGTTCTACCGGGCTATCGGCGACATCCAGAGGAGCAACGAGACCGTGGCCATCCATCAGGCTATCCGCGACGGGAAGCGGGCCGTGTTGATGGTCGGGGGCACGATGGACGGCGCCATGTATCTTGGCGGCGACGCGCGGAATCTCGAACGCATCTACATGACGCACAGCGCGAGCGAGTACGCGCGGTACGACACCGTGTTCATCACCACCGCGGAGACGTGGTCTCGTGCATCATGGAGGGGACGCAACGCCTATAGATTGGCGAGTCAGCCTCCGCCGGATGATATCACGGCTTTCGCCCGGCACGGCATCTTCGCCTGGAGCGGCCACCCGAACAACGAAATCATCGCAAACTTCGACTCCTGGGAAGAAAAGTACGCGGCGATCCGCGAAGCGGTGCTGCGGGCCATCGGACTCTGAAGAAAAAGACGAGACATCAGTCTCGTCGTTTTTTTATCGTCTGTCATCAATCTTCGACTAGGATGCACTCGATGTATTTCCAGTCGACATCCTTCCCGGCGACGATATCCTTCCGCAATTCTCGAGAGATGAAACCCGGACCCACGTCGGAATAGTCACGATACTCCTCGACGCCGTCCGTAATCTTCAGAAATCCGAGGACCTTCAAGTGTCGGTCGCTTGGCAGGGCGGAAAGGAGCAATTCCCAGATCTCCAAAGCCATGTGCGCGAGAAGTACAACATCATCGGTAGATGGAATACGTACACGCTCATGATACCCATCCCACGGTCCGGGCTGGAGAGAAAAATAAAGACGCGTCTCATCGTACGAGATAAAGACCTTCTCGCCGATCGTGAACAGTTCGTCAGACATCGAAACCTCCTTGCCGAGAGCTTAGAAGATAAGCCGACTCATGTCTACTCGCGCCATTCTCTCCTCGGCCCGACCTAAAAATAAAGAAGATCCCGTCCTTTCGGATGGGGTCTTCATGGCGTGGTAGGCCGACCGGGGCTCGAACCCGGGACCTTCGGCTTAAAAGGCCGCTGCTCTACCAACTGAGCTACCGGCCCCCGTAAAGCGACAACGGTCTGCTCTCCGCAGTCGCCATCACCGGGAGCGCCTACCGGCTTTCGCTTATTTTTTCCGAAAATTTTCCCGCCCCGCTTACGGGGCTACGGACGCACAAGGTACTGGTATCAGATTGCGCGCCCTTCGCCACTTAATGACGCACAGCTACGCTACCAGAACCCGGTCCGATTGACAAGACACGTCGGTCGCGACTGACATGGCAAGACTGGACCTACATCACCGAAACTTCCTTCGAAAAAACCTCGTAGCGCGACTGGAGCGACTCGATTATGTACTGCCAATCGTCATCGTCATCAATCTCCATCATCTCGCGTTTTCCGTCGAGCACTTCCTCAATGATATCGTGCCACTCTTCGCGGGAAAACGCGCCCTCACTGAAGGCTTTTTCCTTGGTCTCCCCATAGAGATCCTCGACGCTAAGCGTCAAATTATCCATAATCTAGAACTTAATAGTATTCCGCGGAAAAGGATAACACGTTTATCGACCGCGTTGAAGCTCTACTCCGCCTCCTCGACGACTTTGCGCTGCTCTGTCAGATGGCGCTTCTCATCATGGGCCTGATCCAGCATACCCCTCAACGTCGCCACCTCATCCTCGAGAGCTTTGGTGTTTCCCTCCGTGCTTTCAAGCTTTGCCTGCATATCATCGACCTTCTTCTCGAAGTAATCCGCCCTGGCATGAATCTCGATCAGCCTGTCGCGCAGACCGCGACTGCTCTTCTCCGCACTCTCCGCCTCTTCGATGCCCTGCTCGACAAACGTCTCGATCTCATTCTGCAGTTCCTCGATCGACCGACCTGACTCGGCCCAAACCCTGAGCAGATTCGCACCGCCATCCTCAGTGAAAATCGCCTTGCCGGAATAGGTAGTCATCTGTTCGGTCTGTGTCCAGAATCTCTTCATCTCATCGTCCAGATCCATCTTATCGACCAGCGTCTGATTATCCGGCATGACCGTCGATGTGGGCATGTCGGATTTGACTTCCTTCAACCTTTCCTCGGTCGTCTCATATCGCTGATCACGCATCCTTTCGATCAGAAGATTGAAACGCCCGACTGCCTTCTCCGCGACTATACCCTTATCGGCGATCATGGTCATCAACTCGGCCTTCTTGTTACGGACATACCCGCTATCCGCCAAATCGTTCTCGGTGAACGCGTTTTTCGCTTCAAGATCACTGAAGACGCTTTCGGCGGCCGCGCTGTCGGAAAATCCTGAGTTGAACACCAGCTCAGTCGGATAATAACCGCCCTCGTCGCCCAACTTACCTTGTGGTATGACCAGATTCTGTTTGAGTTCGCTCAACTTATCCTCGAAAACCTTCGCTTCCTCTTCGCCACCATCGATCTTGATGGTGAACTCGTCCCCTGCATACCTGTAGACTGTCGCCTTTATCTCACTCTCATCAACAGCCCTTTCCATCAGGTCGGCCGCGAACTTAAGGGCGTTGTTCCCGACATCACGCCCACCCGCCTTGTCGAAATATTTCAGGAAACCCATATCGACGAACAACATCGAAACGTCATTCCCATCTTCAAAATCCTTTTCCAAGGCTTCGTAGTGAACACCGCGCTCCAACAGACCGGTACCCTGGTCCCGACGCGCGAACTCGATCATGTAGTCGAGCCCCGCGGCTTCACGTTCGGTGAACCCAGAAGCCACCTCTTCATCTGATGCGGACATATACTCTGCCATCATCTCATCCAGCTTCACCTGCCCGTTCGCCCTGTCCGGAATGACCGCAAACTCACCGGACACCCTTTGATCCGGTCGTGATTCCAATTTGGGTATCCGCATATCCCTGACTCGAGTGCCGATTACGTCACGGGCACTTATCTTATCGGCCTCTGCCTTGACGGCATCAGCCTCAACGTTCTCGAAATCGGATAGTTTACCCAGATTCCGTCGTGCGTATTCCAGGGACATATCCGGTATCTGGCTTCGATCCAGACCCGCGAATTTTTCGATATCGGTCAGCTTGGTTTCCGTGAACATCTTCTTCATGTAGTTGTCGAAGAACGGTCGCACCTTCTCTAAGTCTCCGTCAGCCTCATCGATCTTGTCCAATATCCTATTGACCCGGCTTTCGAACTTCTTCACGTCCAGCGCGTGGTCCGCGTACGCGGCCGTCAGACCGAACAGTTCACGAGCCGCCACGTCCGGATCGGTGATCCGCTTACCCTCTTCCATCTCGGCCTGCAGGTCATGAAACAAGTCGACGGACTTGCTGAGATCCATCGTGGTGGCTACCAACGGTGCCGCCTCTTTGACCCCCTCAACGGTCGGACCGCTCTCGGTAATCGTCTCGGCAATGATATCCCTCAGCTCACGAGTTTCCTCTTCCCCCTCTTTCTCGATATCATCATCCACTGTCTCCTGGATGCTGACCACGAATTCATTGCCACTGAATCGATAGACGGTGAAATGGTCCAACGGAATCTCTATACCAGCATCCTGCAGGATGTCCCTGGTCGTGTTCTCGATCCTGGCCTGAGCATCAAGCAGGGCCCGGTCTCCAGCCTCATGACCACCACCCTCCTTATTGAAACGGTCGAGCTCGCCCATGTTGACGAACACGAAACTCTGATTCTCACCTTCCGGAATCTTGATATTGCCGCTCTCGTCGAACTCGAGTCTCGGGATAGGGCGTGGTTCCGTTGCGCCGAGCATCTTGTGCCTCAACTCCCCCACCTCCTCGACCATTTCCTTTCGACTCAACAGCGCCTGCATTTCAAGACCGAAGAATTTCCTCTTCATCGCTCCGGTATTGTCGCGCTCATTATCCATCAACTCCAGCCACTTTTCGGTCTGTGAGACATCTTCACCACCCTCCTTCATCTTCTCCAATGTCTCCGCCATCCTTTGCCGCTCCAGATGAAGCTCGGCGTTGGACATCGGAATGCCGCCGGCAGCTCTTTCATCCGTGTTCTCTGTTTCAGTTCCTGCGTTCTTCTTTTCTTCATCCATACGCTTTTCGTTATTTCATGTAACCGGAAATGATTCTCGCGACTTCCTTGGCCGCCCCAACATTGTTGATCGATCCCATGGCAGATGCCATCTTCATTATCTTATCACTGTCACCCAACAACCGCCTGACCTCTTCCGCAAGATCGGCTCCGCCGCGGCTCTCCTTAAAATACATCGCCGCTCCCTTATCGGCAAAGTAGCGCGCATTCTCCTCCTGATGGGAGTCGGGTATCGGCACCACTATGGACGGTTTCCCTAACGCGGCGAGCTCGGTGAGCGTTCCCATGCCGGCTCGCGTGATGACCAGATCAGCCACCGCGAACGCGTGACCCATGTCAGCTCCGAGATAACCGTATTGCCGATACTGACCCAGCACCGCGGGCAGTTCGATATGTTTGCCCTCACCGGTCAGATGCATCAGCTGCGCCTTCCGACAGATCTCCGACGCCGCCTCGGCGACCAGCCTGTTCAGGTTCATGGCACCGGTCCCTCCCCCTAACACCAGCACGATCGGTGTTCCGATATCAAGTCTGAATTTATCGCGCGCGACCTCCGTATGCCCAAAAAGTATCTCCTTTCGGACCGGATTACCCGTCACGGTCACTTTCTTGCGAGGAAAATCGCTCTTCGATTTCTTGAACACGACCGACACGGAACGCGCGAACGGCGCGGCCAGCTTGTTGGCCAGTCCCGGCCGCCAGTCCATCTGATGGATGTGCACCGGTATACGCAGCATCCAGGCGACCCAAACGACGGGAACGGCGACAAAACCTCCTGCGCTTACCACGACGTCCGGCCGCCATTCGCGCAGGATCGACAGCACTTCGAACATCCCTTTCAACACGAGAAACGGGGTCAGCAGATTATTCAGCGTGAAAAACCGGCGTAACCGACCGGAGGTGACGGCGCGAAACTCGATGCTATGCCGCTCGACCGATTCCCGTTCGGGACCGGCATCCGTGCCGATCCAGAGGAACTCCGTCCCGTGATTCATCTCATGTAACGCCTCGGACACGGCTAAAAGCGGCGTCACCGATCCTAATGTCCCACCTCCGGAAAAAAGCACTCGCATATTCATTTCCTGACACGCCTTATGGCCGGCGCGTGCTGCTTAGATATGTTGGCGACCACGCCCATGGCGGCAAGAAGCACCATCAGGGCCGTTCCGCCGTAACTGACGAACGGCAGAGGCAGGCCGGTCATCGGGAACAGGCCGATCATCGAACCGATGTTCAGCAACATCTGCGAAAACATCCACCCGGCCACACCGGCCACGAACAGACGGCCGAATCCGTCCGAACAGCTCTTGGCGATACGCAACAGCCGCAGTATGAAATAGACCATCAGCACCAGTACGGCGAGCGTCATCACGAAACCGAGCTCTTCGGCCATGACCGCGAAGATCGAGTCACCGACGACCTCGGGCAGATACATGAACTTCTGCCTGGAATGGCCGAGTCCGAGTCCGAACAACCCGCCCGAACCTATCGCCAGGAACGCCTGATTGATGTGATAGCCGACGCCCTGCGGATCGAGCTCGGGATGCAGGAAGGTCATCAGTCGCGCGGCGCGGTATGGCGCGCTCTTTACCAGGAGCCACAACGCGACGACACCAGCCGCGGACAGGCCGGCGAGATGATGCCAGGGCGCTCCGGCCAGAAAGAACAGTATGAAAGACGTGGCGACGATGACCGACAGGCTACCGAGGTCGGGCTGAAGTATGACCAGGATCGCCACCGCACCGAGAGCCGCCAAGAAAGGCAGTAATCCGCGATACGGATCACGCAGATCGTCATCGGTACGCCGTTCCAGCCACGCGGCCAGGAATATCAACAGGGTGAACTTGATGATCTCCGCGGGCTGAAGGGAGAGACCCCCGATATTGATCCAACTTCTTGAGGTCCCCCAGTCGGCTCCGATCCCCGGTACGAACACGAAGAGCATCAGCACGAGCGAAACGAAGAACAGCGGCCGCGCGACACGCTTCCAGGCGCGGTAATCGATATTGTATGTCACGAAAAAAAGGATCGCCCCGGGTAGCAGGCCGAAGGCGAGCTGATGTTTGACATACCAGTACGCGTCGCTGAACTTCTGGTATGCGATGGGTCCGGACGCGGACGTCAGCATCACCAAACCGAGCGCGACCAGGATGCCGAGCGTTACGAGAAACTTCCTGTCTATTTGGGGCTTATGCATGCTTTGTATCGGCGGGAGGCACGAGGCTGGAGGCAGGAGATCATTTCTTTGAACGCTTCCCGCTTCCCGCTTCCCGCTTCCCGCTCCGTTTCAACACCAACGGCACGACCTCCTCCATCGATTTAACGAAGACGAAATCCATGTCTTTTTTGACCTCGTCCGGTATGTCGACCAGGTCCTTGCTGTTCGCCTCCGGCAGGACGATCCGTTTGAGTCCGGCGCGGTGCGCGGCGAGACACTTCTCCTTCACGCCGCCGATCTCCAGTACGCGACCCCTGAGAGTGATCTCTCCGGTCACGCCGACGGTCCTGCAGGTGCGACAACCGGTCAACAGCGAAATGAGCGCGGTGGCCATCGCGATTCCCGCGGACGGTCCATCCTTGGGGATGGCCCCTGACGGCACATGTATATGGACGTCGCTCTCCTTGTGAAAATCTTCCTTGATTCCGAGCGACTTCGCCGCCGACCTTACATATGAAAAGGCAGCCTGCGCCGACTCCTGCATGACGTCTCCGAGGTGCCCGGTCAGGATCAGTTTCCCCTTGCCCGGCATCCGTGTCGCCTCGATCTGCAGTATTTCGCCACCGGTCTCGGTCCAGGCTAGCCCGTTCGCCACGCCGACCTCGTCGTTGTCCCCCACTCCCAGATGCGCGAACTGCTTCGGCCCGAGATAACCCGTCAGGTCCGCCACGCCGACCGATTTCTTGACCTTCTCGCCTTCGACTGTCTTCTTGGCGATCTTGCGGCAGACGGAACTGATACAGCGCTCCAGGTTACGGACGCCGGCCTCACGCGTGTACGAACGGATGATATCCTTCAATGAAGCCTCATCGAATCCGTACGATCCCTCACCGAGACCGTTCTTCTCCAGCGATTTCGGCACCAGGTAGCCCTGCGCGATCTTGAATTTCTCGGTCTCCGTGTAGCCGGGGAACTCAATCACTTCCATGCGGTCCCTCAACGCCGGCGGAATGGTGTCGAGCACGTTCGCGGTCGTGATGAACATCACGTCCGACAAGTCGAACGGCACTTCCAGGTAGTGGTCGGAAAACTCGCTGTTCTGTTCCGGATCGAGCGCTTCGAGAAGCGCGGCTGTCGGGTCACCGCGGAAATCCGCGCCGACCTTGTCGATTTCATCGAGCATGAAGACCGGATTGCGGGTCTTGACGTCGGTGATCCCCTGGATGATCCGGCCGGGCAGCGCGCCGACATACGTCCTCCGATGCCCGCGTATCTCCGCCTCGTCACGGATACCCCCCAAACTCATCCGGAAAAACTTACGGTCAAGCGCCCGGGCGATGGATTTGCCGATGGAGGTCTTGCCCGTACCCGGCGGCCCGACGAAACACAGTATCGAACCGCGCATCTTACCGACCAGCTTCTGCACCGCCAGGAACTCGAGCATACGTTCTTTAGCCTTATTGAGACCAAAATGATCATCGTCCAGGGTGCCCTTGGCCTTCTTGATATCGATATCCGATTCATCTTTGACGCTCCACGGCATCTCACACAGCCATTCGAGATACGTCCGCACATAGGACTGTTCGGGACTGAACGACGGCATCGCCTGCAGACGCCGATATTCCTTGAGTGCTTTCTCCTTGACCTCGTCCGGCATATCGGCCGCATCGATCCTCTCCTTGAGATGGTCGTCCTCGACCCTGCCCCCCATCGACTCCAACTCCTTCTCGATAGACTTCATCTGTTCGCGCAGGAACACCTCCCTCTGCATCTTGTCGAGTTCTTTGCCGGTCTCGGCCTGGATCTTCGACGCCATCTGCAGCACCTTGATCTGCCGGCCAAGCGCCTTGCTGACCCTGTCCAGCTTCTCCTCCACGACCGATGATTCGAGTACGGCCTGTTTCTCCGCGACGTTCATCTCGACGTTCGCCGCGATGAGATCACCCAACAACCACGGATCGCTCATGTTCAGGATGACCAGCAACACGTCGAACGAGACGTTGGCGCCCATGTTCACCACGCGCCTGAACTGATTGAGGACGCTGTAGGTCAACGCTTCGATGCGCTCCGTCTTTTTGATCGCGGGATCGATAATCGGTTCGACCGCTACTCTGATGTAGGGTTCCTGCTTCGGCATCGACACGATACGCACCCGAGCCAGGCCTTCGACGAGCACCCGGATCGTCCCGTCATCCTGCCGCACGAGTTCACGGACCTTGGCCAATGATCCGACTTCGTAAAGCTGATCCTTGGCGGGACTGTCTACATCCGGATCCTTTTGCGCGACCAGTGCCACCGTACGCCCATGTTTCATCGCCGCCTCGAGCGCCTTCACCGACGCATCCCTCTTGACCACGATCGGAAGAGCGACACGCGGAAAGACCACGGTGTCGCGCAGGGAGATCAGCGGGGCCTCCTTCTTTTTCCTGCCGCCGAAGAACTCGTGCAAAAAATCCTTGCTTTCGTTTCCGTTCATATATGTGGTGTCTAATTTCTAACAGGTACTTTCTGTGGCGGACCAGGGGGGGTCCACCGCAGATGACCGGTCTTAGGGTGGTTCGCTTCGCTCTGTTGCTGTGGCGGACCAGGGGGTCCTCCGTCGACTCTGACCGCTCCTAGGGAGCTTCGCTTCGCTCTGGTAACATCTTTCTGTGGCGGACCAGGGGGTCCTTCCGCGTGGCGAACCGGTCTTAGGGTGGTTCGCATTCGCTCTGGAAATTTCATGCCAAGAG
>JAYEJB010000017.1:0-18074 GCA_034716415.1 Patescibacteria group bacterium | reverse complement strand
TTATTTTGATGGTGAAGAGATTCATTTCAATTCGGAAGGATTTGAGCATGTTTCCATGAAGGAATGGAACAAGACCAGGACACGAAAAGAATAGTATGTGCGCCTTAGACTTCTCCCGTTAGCAGTCGAGGTGATTGAACGATCCGGAACATTGCAAGAATATGATGAAAAGAATATTTTCGTGCGTCAACGATCCAGGGGGAAATGGTCGAAGGTCATGAAGTTCACTCGTTACTTTATTTTCACGGCAGTCATCAAGGATAAGGGATTGAGAGTAAAAGTAATCGTAAGAGAGGTGACAGGCGAAAGAAAGAAATTTTACAGCATCTATCCGTCCTGGAATACAGAGCAAGACGGTCAGGGTGGTAAGAAAAAGAAATTGTACGCCGGTAATCCTGAAACTGATTAAAATAAAACGCACCCGTCTGCGGTTTAACGATTGACCGCGAGGGGGCCGAAGCTCCCACAGGTGCAATTTAATAATACTATATGATATAAGGCCTCGTCAAGGGGTGCTTTTTGATATTATTGTCTGAAAAAGACCCCCTGCAAGAGGGGGTCGTGCTACGGTCCGTGTCTGCGGCGTCCGCGCAGGTCTGGCCGATCGGGCCAGTTACGGCGGAGGCGCGTCGTCAGCGGCACTTCAAGCGCCAACCGTCCGACGAACACCCAGCCGTCGCCCACCATCGGCGACGCGGCTACGCGCAGTTCCAGTTCGAAGCCTCGACCGAGCTCTACTTCGAACCCCACGGCGTAGAACATCGACATGAAACTCGCGTCGTAGACGAGCGGGACCGGTTCGGACAGCAGCGCCATGAAGGACGCCAGCTCTTCCTGCAGTTGAAGCTCGAGTTCTCCCGGCATGTGGACGTACTTGATGTCGAAGAACGGTCGCCATCGTCCGAGGATGCCCCGGAGCGTCATCCCGAATTCCATGCGGTAGTATCTGTGCCGAACAGTCACCCATGACCTGATGTCGTTTATATCGACGATATTCAACAGCGCTAGCTCGTCATAGAACGTCGTCGATTCGATTTCGACGTCATCTCCCGCGATGGGGAAAGTGAACTCGGCGAAAATCGACAGGTCGAGGTGCCTCCAGCGGAAGAGCACGAGCCGCGCTCCGCAGCCGATCGTCGTCCGCCACGGCAGATGGAGCTCCGCGTCGAGCGGTGCGCCGTCCGGCTTGAACAGGTCGATGTCGATCAGCGATATGCCGAGCGCCAGCTCGCCGGTCAGGCGTTCCAGCACTTCGGCCCGCAGACGGAACGACAGCGCTTCCTCGTAGTAGTTTCTCCCGTTATCTCCGCTCAAGGTGGTGTCGAACTGCATCAGCAATGATATATCGGAAGGGCGCCGTTCCGTTGTGACGGATTCAGCGCCGGGTTCGGGCTCGGAAGCCTCTTCCGCCCAGGCTTTCCCGCCAGACAACAGGGCCGATACGGCCAGCATGGTCGCTATACGGCGCATCCTTATGCTCCTTGCGAAAGTAATGTAAAAAGATCTATGATTCAGCTAACGGTATGGAGGGGTGAGTGTCAAATATTTGAGGCGGGAGGGGGAGAAGGGGCAGAAGCGGGAATAAATTTCTGTGCTCCCATATTCCACCTGTATCCAAACACCCTTCGCGGGTGACCAGCGCTTGGCTTGACAATCAAGCCATTTTTTACTACGTTGAAAAGTCCATTCTTGGTAGAAAGAGAGGAGGAATGGATCCTGTACGGATATTGAAGCTACGGCATTCTGGGGTGATACCTTCGGGTCTGACCGTCATGGAGGAGATGGATATCGTGCGCGGGTTGGAGGCACGGACCGCGCGGGTTCGTGACGCAGGTACTGCGCAGGACAGCGCAACCATCTTGACTTCAGGGTTGCCAGAAAAGTCGGCGTTCCTTGAGCCGGAATCGGCCATCGCAAGGCCCGAGCCGCGCGTTACCGTTCCGGATCAGGCTGGGGGCGAAGACCAGGTCATCCACTGCGTCGAGAAGCCGTATATCCCCGATGGCTGGGAATATCGGCGCGAGGACCAGATCGCCTCACGGTTTCAAGGCCGACTGATCTGGACTCCGGATAGCATCCGGCTCCACCTCGTCGACGGTCAGCGCGCCGGCCGGGTCAAGGGTTTCGACCTAAAGGAGGAGCTCGAAGGTCAGCCGGTCCTGCCGGCGAATGTGCTCTACTGGCAGCTCGAGGACTCAGGCAACCGCATCTCCGGTTCCTGGAAGGGCAAGTGGGTGTTCTACTGGGGCACCATTTACCGCGTCCCGGACGGTCGCCCGTGCGTCTTTTGCCTCTATTGGCGCGGCGGCCGGTGGGACCGGTTCTTCAAATGGCTCGACGACTACTGGGCCAGCGGCAACCCGGCGGCGGTGTCCGCGAGCATCTGACCTCGGCTCTCTGACGCTATGTCCTACTGCACTTGGACCCTTTGGACTTTGCCCTTTGAGGCCACACTCATCGCCCGGCGTGTTCACCATGCCGGGCGTTTTTAATTCCATCTCCATTTTCTGTCTCGTTTTCCTCGTCCCTCGCATTGTCATTGCGACCCCGGCCTTGAGCCGGGGGAAGCAATCCCGTCTCCATTTTTGTCATTGCAAGGCCGAAGGCCGCGGCGATCCCGTGATTTTAGTTCAAACCGACGGGATTGCCGCGGTCGCCTGTGGGCTTTCTCGCAATGACAATAGGGGGCAGGATTGCCTCGTCGCCTGCGCCTGCCTGCCGGCAGGCAGGGGCTCTCTTCCCGCCACATATCTCTAAATCTAGAGAAGGCGGGACCCCGCCAACGGCGGGGCGCAATGACAATGGGGGGCAGGTACAGAACCTACGGTTAGCAAAACCGCCGTAGCCAGCTATAATTCCCGTGTCCGAGAATAACGGATGTTTATGAAAATCAAATTCACCTTCTCCCATATCCTGATGCTGGCGAGTGCCCTGCTGGTCGTGATCGGTGCGATCGCCTTTTTAGGCGCGTATCCCTATCGGGGAGAGGGGGTCATGGACCTGGTATGGGCCATGCTGGTCATGCTGGTCATGGCCGCGCTCGCGGCGTTCATGTATCGTTTCAGGCTTACCACATGGTTGACGATAACGTTCCTGGGTTATATCGTCGGTCTGGTGAGCGGCACGCAGCTTCTCGCGGTCCCGAACGTGGCCGGGGGCTACGCGGTCGCCGTCCTGACCGTGGTGACGTTTGCGGGTCACGGTTTCGTGATCGGCATGTTCGCGGAGTTCATAGTCTGGTTGCATGGCGTGACGCACATCCTGCTGGACCATGTGATGAAGGAGGGGGTCAGACCGCGCAAATCAAAGGAACCCAAAGACAATGAGAAAGTACGACTACCGGAAAATCGAGAGTAAGTGGCAGGAAGAATGGGAACGGAACGGAACGACTGGCGCCGAGGATGATTCCTCTCGCCGTAAGTTTTATGTACTTAACATGTTCCCGTATCCGTCGGGGGCCGGTCTGCATGTCGGTCACGTCGAAAGTTACGCGGGTGCGGATATCATCGTCAGGAAACGGCGCATGGAAGGCTGGAACGTCCTGTTCCCGATGGGTTGGGACGCCTTCGGTCTGCCGGCGGAGAACTACGCCATCAAGAGCGGCGTGCATCCGGCCGAGAGCACGGCCGCCAATATCGACAACTTCCGTCGTCAGATGAAATCGTTGGGTTTCGCTTATGACTGGCCGCGCGAGACCAATACTTCCGATCCGGCCTACTATCGCTGGACGCAGTGGCTGTTCCTGCTTTTTTACAAGAACGGTCTGGCCTACCGGGACAAGGCGCCGGTCAACTGGTGTGATTCGTGTCAGACCGTGCTGGCGAACGAGCAGGTCGAGGGCGGAGCCTGCGAGCGTTGCAAGAACGAGGTGGTACAGAAGGATCTGGAGCAGTGGTTCCTGCGCATCACGGAATTTTCGGACAGGTTGCTCGACGGTCTGGACGGGATCGACTGGCCGGAGAAGATCAAGGCGATGCAGAGGAATTGGATCGGACGGAGCGAGGGGGTGGAGATCGTTTTTCGGAGTGAGAGAGTAAGAAAGTCAGAAAGTGAGAAAGATTTTTCGATTTCGGTGTTTACGACCAGGGTTGATACGCTGTTCGGGGTTTCTTGTGTCGTTTTGGCGCCCGAGCATCCGTTGGTGAAAGAGATCGTGACCGACGAACATCGCGCCACGGTCGGGGAATACGTGAAGCAGGCCCAGGGTAAGAGCGAGTTGGAGCGTACCGGCACCGAACTCGACAAGACGGGCGTGCCGACCGGCGCGACCGTGAAACATCCGTTCACCGGTGAGGATATCCCCGTCTGGATCGCCGATTACGTGCTCGCGACGTATGGCACCGGAGCGGTGATGTGCGTGCCGGCGCATGATGAGCGGGATTACGGTTTTGCCGAGAAGTACGGGTTGGAAGTAAAGGAGGTGGTCGTGTCGGATGGCGAAAGCGGGAAGCTGGAAGCGGGAAGCGGGAAGATTGTCGGAGGGGGAGAAGGGGAGAAAGGGAGGAGGGGAGAAATGGGGCAGGCTTTCATTGAGAAGGGTAGATTGGTGGATTCTGGGGAATTCAGTGGGCTGACCTCGGAAGAAGCGATTGATAAGATGGTCGAAGCGCTCGCGTCCAAGAAACTCGGTGAGAAAAAGGTCAATTACCATCTGCGCGACTGGCTCATCTCGCGTCAGCGTTATTGGGGACCGCCGATTCCTATCATATATTGCGACAAGTGCGGAGAGGTGCCGGTTCCGGAGAAAGATCTTCCCGTTCTGCTTCCCGATGACGTTGATTTCAATCCGACCGGCGAGTCGCCGCTTACGGCATCGAAGACCTTCCATGACGTGAAGTGTCCGAAATGCGGGGGTGACGCCCGGCGCGAGTCGGACACGATGGATACGTTCGTCGATTCGAGCTGGTACTTCCTGCGGTACTGTTCACCGCATGACGGAGAACACGCGTTTTCGTCGCACGACGTCGCGCGCTGGTGTCCGGTCGATCTCTATATCGGCGGAGCGGAACACGCCGTGCTTCATCTGCTGTACTCGCGTTTCTTCACGATGGTCCTGTATGACGCCGGCTTGATCCCGTTCGAGGAGCCGTTCCTGAAACTCATCAACCAGGGCATGGTCCTCGGTGAGGGTGGAGAGAAGATGTCCAAGTCCAAGGGTAATGTCATCAATCCGGATGACGTGGCGGCGGAGCACGGCGCCGATTCGCTCCGGATGTACGAGATGTTCATGGGCGAGTTCGAGGATGCCAAGCCGTGGGACACGCAGGGCATCGTCGGTGTCGACCGGTTTCTGGACAAGGTCTGGATGACGGTGCATGATGTCGTGCATACGGAGAGGCCTGAAGCCGATGACGCGCTGGACCGTCTGCTGCATAAGACCGTACGGAAGGTTTCCGAAGACATCGAAGCGTTCAAGTTCAACACCGCGATTTCCGCCATGATGATCTTCCTGAACGAGTGGTCGAAGTCCGCGACCGGCGGACGCGAGACCGCGGGGACCTTCCTGAAGCTGCTCGCGCCGTACGCACCGCACATTGCGGAGGAGTTGTGGCACGAACTCGGCAATGAAAAGAGCATCGCGCTCGAGGAATGGCCGAAGTGGGATGAAGCGCTCACTAAGGATGAAGTCGTAACGCTCGTGATTCAGGTGAACGGAAAATTGCGCGACAGTCTGGAGGTCGCGGCCGGCGAAGACGAGGAGCGCGTCAAAGAGATGGCTCTCGCAAACGAAAAAGTGAAGGGGTATATTGAGGGTAAGGAAGTGAAGAGGATCGTCGTGATTCAGGATAAGATTATTAATATTGTCGTGTAGATAGCGGGAGAAGGGGGGACCACCCGGCATCTGCCGGATTAGCGGGGATCGTTCGCTTTGCTCACAAGCGGGGAAAGAAGGGGTAGACTGAGCGGAGGGAGCGGAGAAAGAGAACAAAGCGAAGATTGGAATTTTTTCCCGCTACCTGCCTGCCGGTAGGCAGGTCCCCGCTAGTTCGCAAAGCGAACGCCACGCTATCCCCGCTATCTCCATCTACATCGAAGCCCAAGACATACTAAATTTGAAACCATATCGGAGAGAGAAGCGACAATTTCTTACACGCCTTTGACGGCTGGACGCTCGACTGGAACGCCGTCTTCGGGCTCGGATTCGATTCCGCGCCCGAGGATTGGGTTACGGTGTACCGGGAGTTTTCGATGGATGAGATGGTGCGCTTGGCGCGTGAGGGTCTGACCGTGCCCTCAGCGGACATGCGTCACCCGGACACGCGCCAAGAGATGGAACTTTTGGACAGGTTTCGGCCCCAGCACATCGTCAAGGAAGGCATCAGCCGTCTGCGGGCCATCTACGCCGTGCCGACACCCGAGACACCGCGACTGTCGTTCAAACGCGAGCGGGCGATCCTGGAGATGAAAGTCGATCCGACCCGCGGTTTCGTCGGTGACATGGATTTCATCACCGCGCTTATCCCGTTCATCGGCGCGCGCGGTCGCGGCGTCGAACAGTATCACGGCGCGTTCCGGCGGTACTGGGAGAGCGTCATTCCGCTTTCGAAGTTCTACCGGCATTACGGCAAGGTGGAGACGGATGACGGTACGCACTGGGTCAGGAAGGGTGCGTCGTCGGCGCGCATGCCCCGGACGTTCTTTTCGCCGGAGATCATGCTCATGACGCCCGTCGTCAGCAAGCGCCATGTGCGGATCATCCGCTGGGAGCCGGGCGCGGAGGAGCATAATCTGCGGGAGTGGTGGAACGATTCCGAAGAGGTTTGGGGAGAAGTCTAACGTATAAATAATATGGATGAGATAACACGCATCGACTCGGATATGATGAGGAAGATGGACGAGGTCGCCAAAAAGGAGGCTGGACCGGATGAATCAGAGCGGATCTATGAAGAGCTGAGTAAGGAAATCCGGGATTTGGTCAAAAGTGATCCGGAGGACATCATCGAACGGGCAAAGGCAATTTTTGTCGGTGATAAGATAGATCGTTTGGACGAAAATGTCCGGAAAAGTCTTCTTGATCATCTCGACACATATTTTCAGAACATCAAGAATCGGAAGATGATGGAAATATTCGAGCAGGCACGGGAGAGGTGGCCTGATTCGGAAGATCCCGAACGGCGTGACTTCCTGGAGAAAGGTTCGATCGCCATAATGACGACTTATGAGCAGAGTATCGGGGAAATCGCGGACATGATGAGATTGTCTCTCGGCAATGAACCGACGCGGCTGTTGACGCCTGCCGGGACGGACAGTGTCGATGAGACCGAGGTTGTGGATACTGGTCGCATCAGCGGCGATGACTTTACCGAACTCACCCCGGCGGATGTCGTACCTCTTGACGAAGAAGGTGAGCCACGGGATACAGAAATCACGTCTCCGGATGACGATGAGGAAGAATGGGAGGTCAAGGAGAAAGCCGTTCAGGCTGACAAGGATGAAAGGCTGGAGCAGGTCAAGGAGATTGTCGGACGACTCGATGCCCTGAAAGATATCGCCAGTCCGATTTCGGCGGATGATGTCAGGTCATTATTGTCACCCGATGTCGTCGCGGGATTGGAAGAGTGGCAGATATCCAAGATATTGTTCCGTATCAGACGTATCGTCAGGGAAAAGTTCGATGACCAGATTCAGGCCGAAAATGAGAAAAGAGGATTCATCGTGAATTCTCCTCCATCTGCGGAAGAAGAGGAGAGGATTGAAAATTATGGCGAGGCCGTCAATACGATCAATCAGGTGTATGCGCCAGATGCCATCATGGACAGGATCAGGGCGTATCTAAGTAATCCGGATTAGGGGATGGTCTGACAGGCAGGACCGCGCCTCGGCGCGGTTTTTTGTTGAGAAGAAAGGGTCTAGAAGTACAGGAGTTCGGGGGTTAAAGAAAATATTGAGGGATTGACAGATACCACTGGTTTCGATAGGTTCAATCATCGGACATTGAATACGAAAGGAGATGCCGATGGCATCCAGGAAAGCGTGGTGGATGAGGGATCCCAGAGCTCGGCCACGGCACGGTCTTAAGGGGTGCTTCTGGAAAATGGCGATGGCCTATCGGGGCTGGCTGGTGGCCGACGATCCGCTGCTCGTCGTCGAGATCGTACCCGGCCCCGGGGACGTCGCCGGCCGGCTCTGCGTCAGCCGGCAGGAGAGTCGGTCCTACAGACCTTCACCAGAGCTGCTCGAAGGCAGATACCGGAAGTAGATCGGAATCATCTTCGGTGTCAGTATGCTGGTCATGCTGGCAACACTGCTGACGTTCAGGTTATTGGACTTTTCGGCCGGTGTTATGGTCACGTGCATCCTCTGGATATTCGTCGGCGTCGTCGGCGGGCTATGGCCGCTCATCGCCGACCCTGTAATGCAGCAATTGAAATACCTGGAGTTCGTCCAGGCGGAGACGCATGACTTCAGGCATCAGGTCATGCCGTACCTCTACTCGATGAGGGTTGACGCCGAACCGTTCGGGCTATATCTGTCCATGTCAGCACTTCTCTACATGGTGAACAAAGAGAGGATTGGTGAGATCAGTGAGTTGAGCAGGCTCATCCTATCCCGGATACGGCAGTAGTCCGTTTCGACAGCGCGGTTGCGCTGTTTTTTCTTGCGTACCAAAAGGACGTCTCTATGAGCGCGGTTTTCGGTTTACGGATTGACAACACCGGATCCGTGAGGCATTTTCCCGTTAGGAGAGTTCGATGGAACAAGGATACAAGGTTTTGCGTGAGGATCTCACGGCGCTCGGCCTGCTCGGTGCTCCACGCATGCAGTACCGGTTCGATGAGTGGAACCGGCCGATGGAACCGCTTTCCGATCATCCACGCAAGGGTGGCGGGCTTTGGGTCGCACCCACTCCGGGTCAGGCCCGGGCCATGTGCAAGTATATGCTGCGCAAGCATGGCGTTGAGACGCGCATCTTCCGCTGTCGGTTCGACGGTATCCTGCACCGGACGTTCTGCAGGATAAAGACGGCGGGAGTCCTCTTTTCGATAGATGACGAGGTCAAGTGAATATGCGGCGCGCTTGCGTCGTTTTTTCTTTTGCGGTAAGAGAATGTCGCTATGCGGTTGCGGTTCAGGGAGACATTGGATGCCGTTTCGCGTTCGCCTTCGCGGGCGTTCCTGGTATTCAGTTTGTCTTTTGTGGCCGGAGTCGCGATCGCCGCGTCGTCAGAAGGGCGCCTGCCCTTCTTTTCTTATATCGCGGCGGTCGCGGTCGGCGTGTGCGTGTTCGTCTGTATCGTCAGACCCGGTCGGACCGTGTTCGTCTGGTGCGCAATCGTGCTGTGTCTGTTCTTGGGAGTATGGAGACATGACGCGGCGTATCGCGCATCGGCGTACGCATTGCCGCCTATCGTGATAGAAGGGGGGAGCTTCGAAGGACGGGTCGTATCGTTTCCACTCGTGCGGGTGAGCAATACCGTGCTGACCGTGGATGATGTGAAACTGCTCAACGACAAGCCTGGCTTCCGCGAAGCCAGGCTTGGGACGCTCGGCAAGGCGCGGTTGTACGTCCGGACGCCGTACGAATATCGTTACGGTGATGTCATTCGCTGGGGGTGTAAGCCGCGTGTAGTGGAGGATAGTGAGGGCTGGAACGATCGTTTGCTCTTAGATGACGTGCGCTGGACCTGTAACGTCTATTCGGATTCGGAGATAGTCGCGCGCGGTCGCGGTCATCCGGTGCGTGCCGTGCTGTATTCCGTGAAGGGCGCGGTCCGCGACGCGGCCTGGCGGATGTTTCCGGAACCCGAGTCGTCATTCCTGTTGGGTCTGTTGGTCGGGATGAAGGACGGTCTGCCGACCGAGATGACCGACGCGTTCCGCGACACCGGCACGTCGCACATCCTGGCGGTCTCGGGATACAACGTCACCCAGCTCATCGAGGTCGGCGTGTTGGTGTTCGCGCTCGCGTACGTCAGGCGGCGCAGGTCGTCCGGTCTGATGGTGCTGGCGGTGATCGTCTTCGCCTGCATCGTCGGCGGGGACGCGTCGGTCATCCGCGCGGCACTGATGGGCACAGTGGCGGTGTTGGCGACGCTGTTCGGCCGCAGATACGACAGCGTGCGCGCCCTGTCCGTCGCCGCGGCGTTGATGCTCGCCGTGAATCCACTCGTCTTGCGGCATGATGTCGGCTTCCAGCTCTCGTTCGCCGCGGTTTGGGGGCTGTACGCGCTCGCGCCGGCGTTCTATCGCACTATCCCCATGAGTTTGAGGAACAGTCTTACTAAGACCATGACCGAGACCGCGTCCGCGACGCTCGCGACCGCGCCGATCGTCCTGTACTCATTCGGTCGTCTGCCTTACGTCGGACTCGTCGCTAACATGCTTATTCTGCCCTTGATTCCCTGGGTGATGTTGTTCGGTGTCGTGGCAATGGCGGTCGGCACCGTGTCCTGGTCGGTCGCCGCGGTCCCTGCGCTCATCGCGACCTCTATCATGCGGGTCATCGAATGGACCGCGCTCACGCTCGCCGAATATGTCCCGTACGCGCTTGAAGGATACGCCGGACCGGTGACGACGGTGTTGTTGTTCGGCTGGCTCTTTTTGCTGGCGTATGCGTTGAGTCGAGCGGGAAGCAGGAAGCAGAAAGCAGGAAGCGTACAAAGAAGAGTCCTCCCGCCTCCAGCTTCCCGCCTCCCGCCGGAGCAGCCTTTATGAGAAGGATACTCATCATCTCAATGATTTCGGCCGCATTCCTGCTGTTTTCCTTGCGCTTCGGTTACGGCTTGGGAGTCGATGATTCGGTTGAGTTTTTCGATATCGGTCAGGGTGATTCGTCACTCGTTAGTTGCGGACGCGCGCAGATGCTCATTGACGGCGGTCCGGACAGGATCGTGCTGAACCGTCTCGGTCACGCGATGCCGTTCTTCGATCGGCGCATAGAATATCTGTTGCTATCTCATCCGCATGAAGATCATGTGTTCGGATTGTTTGCGGTGCTCGACAGGTATGATGTGGGTCGCGTACTCATTTCGGAATACGCGGCCGAAGAATGGCGGGGGAGGGATTTCATCCGGTTCGCGGAATCGAAGGGAATCGAAGTGCTGACGGTCAGTGCGGGGGACAGTATCGAGTTGTGCCCCGGGATGCGGATGGACATCGTCTGGCCGGACCGAATGTCGAGCGAATTGGTCAAGCAGGGAAGGGATGAAGTGAATGACCTGTCGGTGGTGGGGAGGTTGGTGGCTTTATCCCCAGATGGCGGCGAAAACAGGCAGTCTGCTTCGCGCACGAAACAGGCTGTCTGTCTTTCGTCGCCATCTGGGGATAAAGCAAACATATCTTCAGTCCTCTTCACCGGCGACATCACCGCGACCGCCGAGCAGGCTATTCTCGATTCCGGCGCCGACATCTCCGCTTGCGTCCTCAAGGTTCCGCACCATGGCAGTCGTTATTCTTCAACGCCGGAGTTTCTGCTCGCGGTCAGTCCCGAGCTCTCCGTCATCCAGGTCGGAGAGAACCGTCATGGTCAGCCGTCATTCAGCACCATCCTTCGACTCGAGGCAAGTGGCTCCGTCGTCCATCGCACCGATATTGACAGAGCGCTTAAAATGTACTAACGTTGAGCATCGGAAGTTCCTTAAATCGAACGGTAAACGTCGTTCAGGGAGGATATAGAAATGGAAATGACCGCAGGAATGATCGGATACGCGATCATTGGACTGATGGCGACAGCTTTGGCTCTTTTCGGAGCCGTACAGTTGATGCTCAAGATCGGCGCGGCCTGGGAGCGTCAGCAACAGCGCAAGGCCGTCGAAGTCGAATACGAGCACTGTGACCCGGGCGATGCCGCAGGTATGCCGCTCAATTCGGGTGGCGCGCATCGGACCACTTACGTGAAGGAGAAGCAGGAGCCTAAAGGTCCTGGAGTCTTCCGGCGCGTTTGGGCCATGTTCGATGCGGCCATCGGAAACAGGACCGTGCAGTCGGTGACGCGCTGGGCCGCACTGCCGATGCTCGGCATAGCGATCTGGATGGCGGTCATCGTTTTCTCTGGAGGGAAGCCGCCGGACAACGTGTTCGCCTATGATGGGCCGAACAACGAACCAGTCGTCGTGTTCGCGCTCTCTCGGCTTATCGACGTACTGTTGCTACTTGTGCTGGCGGGGTTCGCCGTTGCGACGTTGCGGTCCTATCGTAAGTATCTGCCGACCATCACTAACCAGCAGGATTGTATCCCGGCTGTACGATGTGGTGCGTGTATATCTGCGGTCATCGGATGTCTCGTCGCGGGCAACTATGCCATCAACGATAACTGCACCATCGATGGATTGATGCTCGGTTACGGTGCCGTAAGTCTGACTATGTCGATAATTGCGGGTATCTTCATCGCCAAAACGGTCAACAAGGCTCCTCTGAGCGACAGATATTATCTTGATTCGGCAGTGGTCAGGAGCGGGTTCATCGCAAGCGCGATTTTCCTTGCGGTGATTTCCATCGGGTTCGGTCTCGGCCATTGTGTGATTCACGGTGTCGCTTTCGGCCTCGTGCTCATGCTCTCCACGTTCTTGGTCGGAGTCATCGCACTGCCCATGATTCCGCTCCTGTGGCTGATGTTCGGGAAGAAGGCAGAGCTCACGAGAGATGCTATCCGACAAAAAGTAGCTGGCCGTGCGAGCGCGGTGTTCAGCTTCCTGATGGCCGACACGCCCGACAACAGCGAGTGATCGCGTCGCAGTCTCTTCAATTAAGCCCTACAGGGCTTTTTTCTTATCAAGACGGAGCAGGGGGGGGCGGTAAAACGGAATCGTTAGACACAAGTCATTATTAAAATGCTTCTTGCGTCGTCTCGTTCCCCCTCAAACCCTCCGACCCTTAAGATGTCGGTCTGTTTAGCTTTTAAGCTTCTCCCATTGCGTTGACACCCCTGTCGCCAATTGATAAGTTATATCAGCTCATTACATCGTTTGCGAAATCACTAAAAGAAAGGAGAGAGGCATGGAAACCATGCTTGTGGGTGGAGCGTTGGCCGTGGCGGCCATCATGGGTGCGAGCATCTCGCATCATCTCAGGACTTCTGGGGCGGCCAATCCGAAGATGATCGGTCTTGGGCCATACCGGAGTTTCCTGCACAACGAAGTGCAGTCATCGTTCCTGCGTTCGATCGACCAGTGGGTCGGACTGCAACGGACGCAGCTCCTGTTCCGCTGGTCCGCGGTGCTCATGTTCGCGGCGCTTGCCCTGTTCGGGGTGAACTGGCTGGTGACCGGGTACGCACCGCAGACTGAAGTCGCGATGACCGTGCTTCCGAGCGGAACGCTGTACGCCGTCAAGTTGTCGACCGCGATTCAGGTGGCGTTGATTCCGATCTGGGTATTGATGCTGGCGCCGGCGATCCGCGACGTGGTCCGACAGGGTGTACTGGAGAACAAGGACGTTGGCCAAGGACATCGGCTCCACGCGTTGACGCGGGGGATAATGCTGGCGTCTTGCGCTTTCATCGGGCTGACCTACGTGACGGTCGATCACTTCCTCTATCACTTCAACACCAGTCAGTCGATGTTCATCGGATTCGTGTTCCTGGCGGTCAGCGCCGGAGCACTGGTGATGTGGTCGGTCAAACGCGCCGACAGCAACAGCTTCAGGCTTCAGTGGCGTGAGGTCATGCAGACCGCACCGCGCTGGTCGATCTCCATGGCCGCGGCCGCGTGCCTGCCGCTCGCGGCTGTCCACGGCTTCATCTACGTGACCGTCCTGGTGCTCATCGTCTGGTGGGGCATCTGTTGTTTCGCATCATTGCTGTTCATCGCGGGATTCATCCTGATGTGGCTCTACGAGACCATCAAGCGTTGGATCGGCAAGCTCTTCGGAGCGGTCGAGTACGTGATGGGGCGGTGTTGGTACTACATCAACGCCCTGGACGTCCGGGAAGAAGAACCGGATTCCGACGACGCACACCTGTGATTCGTCGCCTCTAGCCTCTAGTCTGCCCATCGGCAGGCCGGGGGCTTTTTTTATCCTTTTCTGACTTCAGACCCCCTGACCCGACATGTCTTGATGATACCTCGCTAAAACGCTACACTTGCGGCACGATATCGATATTTAAGATTCAAGACATTAAAAAGCGGGAGAAGCGGCAGAAGGGGCAGAAGAAATTTATTTCTTCTCCCGCTTCTCCCGCTTCTGCCCCTTCCACACATATGATACAAAGAACGCTCATTCTTCTAAAGCCTGACGCCATGGATCGTGGCATCATCGGCGAGATCGTCAGTCGTTTCGAGCGCGTTGGCGCACGCATCGTCGGCCTGAAGATGCTCGTTTCCGAGAAGGACACGGCAGAGCAGCACTACACCGACGACATTACCCAGCGCCGCGGCGAAGCGGTCCGGAATCTCTTGATCGAGATGTTGACCTCCGGTCCGATCGTAGCGATGTGCGTCGAGGGAGTGGGGATCGTCGAAGTCGTCCGTAAGATGGTCGGTGAGACCGAGCCCAGGAAAGCCGCCCCCGGAACGATCCGCGGTGACTACTCGCATGTCTCATACGAACACGCCGACGAGAAGAAGATCGCGGTCTTCAACCTCATCCACGCCTCGGCCAATCCGGAGGAAGCGGAGACTGAGATCAACGTCTGGTTCAAGTCGGAGGAATTGGTTGCGCAGGATCCATCATATACGAAGTTTACGGTGAAAGAGTGAAGCGGGGATTGTTCGCTTCGCGAACCAGCGGGAACCACCCGGCATTCGCCGGGCTAGCGGGAAAAGATATTAAAGAAATAGAAACCTAAGACCGTGCATAGCACGGTCTTAGGTTATCTGTTTTCCGCTCCTCCCGCTATTCCCGCTATCATTTATTATCCACATTTTGATGCTTGCCCGTCCGTCAGGGTGTGTTAAGTTCAAATTGCTTGTCGTGAGTGGAGGTGTGAAACGGCAACAGAATTCTCTTGAATCAGCAGCTTTGGTAGGGTGTCGGTAAATCGGCACCTTTTGTATGCGCAATCGTTTAGGTTTCTTGGTTATAGAGCATGGTGGTAAGATTAAGTTCTTCCGACCTTCAATATGCGTTACAGCAAGAAGAGAAAAAATGACCTGACCGGAAAGATCCGCAAGTGTGCCGGTGGATTTATCGTGGCTGGCGTTGTCGTCTACGCCGTGTTGAATTCAGGGTCGTTTTCAGATGATGGTCCGAGCGATGAACCGGAAACCGCGGCATTTCCGCCTGTAATCTCGACCGAATCCGGTGAAGACATCACCGAGGAAGCCGGAGATCAGGTCGCTGAAGATGATCAGGACACAGAAGACGACAGTTCGACGACCGAAAAAGAAGCAGTAGCGACCGTACCGGTGACTCCTCCAGCACCTCTTCCGGAACCGGTGAAGTTGAGTCCGGAAGCCAAGCTTGCGGACTGTCTGACCGCAAGCGGCGCCAGGCTGTACGGAGCGGAGTGGTGTCACCACTGTCAAACCCAGAAGGCGGCGTTCGGCGATGCGGTGGGTCGCGTCAATTACATCGAGTGCGCCGATAAGAGCGCGGCAAACGGTCAAGCGACGGCTTGTAGGGATGCCAGGATAGCCAGCTATCCGACCTGGATTTTCGGTGACGGGTCCCGAGTTACGGGCAATCGGCCGATGTGGGAGCTGGCCCGGAACAGCGGCTGTGAGTGGGAAGGATAGAAGGCAGGTTTGACACGAATAAGTTTAAGATATAAGTTCATCAGCTGTGATTCGGCTGATTTTTTGAATTAGGATGAGCAGTGAAAGGAGAGTTCCATGCACCGAACGAGGAGGGTCGGGGAGTGTGCTGTCATGTTGATGCTTGCCATGGCGTTGGCCATGGTGTTCATGTCCTGTGAGGGGCCGGATGACATGGAGGATGCCGGTGGCGGATATGACGTCCATCGGCCGGATCGTGATGCCGGTGATGACGCTGACGCGGACATCGCGCCGGAAGACGCGGATGTGTTGCCGGAAGACGCGGACGTGTTGCCGGACGGCGATGCTGAAGAGGAAGAGCTGGACCCGCGTGAAGTGCTCGCGCTCTGCCTGAGTGAAGTCGGCACGGTGCTCTACGGAGCCTATTGGTGCTCCGCCTGCCGATATCAGAAGTACCAGTTCGCTCCGTACCATGAGATCATCAACTACGTCGACTGTTACTTCGATCCGGAAGGTGAAGGCATCCTCGACGAGATGAAAGAGGAATGTCAGGAGGTCGAGCTCGACGGGCGCGGTCTGGAAGCCTTTCCGACTTGGGTCTTCGATGACGGCATCTTCTGGGAAGGCACAGCGACGTTCGAGCTGCTGGCCGAGTTGAGTGGCTGCGAGTGGCTCGGCGAACCGAGTGAACTCTAGGGGTCACTACCTCGGATTCTTATCCGGGGTTTTTCTTTCCATGGATGTTTGACAGAAAGAAGACCCATAGATAATCTTTCCTCATAAAGTCGTATGAAGACACACAATCACAACCTGAACAACAGGAGCGACAAGGGCTATGTCTTTGGCGGCTTTTTCTTTTTTACGTTTAGATCCGGGCTTTTGTAAGCGATGATTCGTAAAGACATTGTTCGCAAAAGCCTTGGTCCAAACCAGGGCTTTCTCGTTCCTTAGGAGGAGAGTCATGTCACAAAAAGGAGAAAGGTCAGACAGCATGGAGAAGAGACTGCACGAAGCTTTGGTGGCCGCCGGCCTGGAAGAAGGCCAACTCGACCTAATCGCGACAGAGCCGCATATCGCTAAAGAGGCCGCCGCCGCAGTGCGTGACGTCCTCAACAGACGTGCACAACGCGAGGACGCGCCGCGACAGACGCCGGGTAGCGTCAACTCGGGCGAATGGGAGACGCCCTTCTGGTAGGTCATGCCCGCATCGACTTCATCCCCGCACTTGCGGGGGTTTTTTGTGTTCGGGTGCGGGTGAGGGGACGCCATCCGTCCTTTTGATATTCACGGTGATGCACTGTAGACTTATTCATATCGAATATGAAAAAGAACATACTATTCGTCCAAATTCGCGAGGATGAAGCGACAAGAAAACACGAGCTGGATTCCGTGGTGCGGGCCAGCGGGATTGATGCGTCAGAATTCATCCTGCATGACCTGATCAAGGAGCCGGTCGAACTTGATGCTCTTGAGGGTGTGGCCGCCCTCATGATCGGAGGATGTGGTGAGTATGAGGCGCATAAGGATTTTCCGAATCGGGAGAGTCTGAAAGAATTGACCAAGGTGGCGGTCAGAAGCGGTATGCCTGTTCTCGGACTCTGTTTCGGTGCGCAGTTCATGGCTGACGCACTTGGCGGCAAATGCATTGCGGACAAGGAGAATGAGGAGATCGGTACCTGCGTGGTGCAGGTAACGGATGAGGCGTCCGATGACCCGTTGTTCCGTGACTATCCGAAATCATTCAAGGCGACCGAAGGACATCATGACCGCATCGAATATCTGCCCGATGGATGCACTGTGTTGGCGACGACCGCCAAATGTCCGATGCAGGCTTTTCGGATCGGCAAGGGTCCGGTCTATGGTGTCCAGTTCCACCCCGAACTCAACAAGGAAGGTCTGTTGTGGAGACTCGATTATTATTCGGATCTGTATGTGGATTCGAAGGAGCAATTCCAGGCTGTCGCCGACAGCGCGGAGGAGACGCCGGTAGCCTGTCGTCTGCTCAAGGATTGGGCAAAGCGAATAGTACACAAGGAGGATTTGATATAAGGCATCGGTTATTCTATACAAAATACCCCCATTTCGGGGGGGTTTTCTTTTTGGCTTGACTTCTTTATTGTGGGTCCGACAGGCTGATGGTACGATTTAAGTGAACTTCACGTAGCGGAATAGTTTTGGGTCAAAAATAAGGCTGAGGGATCTTTATTCACAAGCCCCGTGGGGTCTGTGAGCGGATCCCGGCGGACGAGCCGGATCAGCCGCCAGAACAGGGTAATTCTCTGGTCTTGGCGGAGGAGACGGCGGGCGTTACCTAGGAGACGCACGGCCCAACTACATATCAGCCAAAACTTGACCGTTGCCGTGGGGTTCTTCTTTTTGTTTCGTTTTGCCCCGCAGGTTCTTTTTTGGAGTAACGGTGTATGTCTTATGCACAGTTTGGGGCAAAAACAGGCAGCCTGTTTCCTGCGGGAAACAGACTGTC
>JAYEJB010000016.1:0-18272 GCA_034716415.1 Patescibacteria group bacterium | reverse complement strand
CTTGCCGGTACCAGCGGAAGCGCATCTCTTTGGGGGCTGACAATGTTGATCCTGGCATATGGGTGACACGGTACACCTTTGTAACCCTTGGCGTACCCGGGTGTCACCCCTGAAGGTGTACTCTACACCTGCCCTGCCTACCGACGCCCCCGCTTTCTTCTCCCTTCCCCACCTTGTCATTGCGCCCCGCCGACAGCGGGGTCCCACCCTCTCTGATTAAAGATATGTGGCGAAAAGCGAACGCAGGGTGTCTCCGACGGGATTGCCACGGCCTTCGGCCTCGCAATGACAAGAGTGGATTTTGCGGTAGTCTCTATAGGATAGTTGACCGTCTCCCACACCAAAACGACACCCCTTTCAGGGTGCCGCCTTCTGTACAAATCCAATGCTTCTATTCCTTACCGCCTGACAACGCGAACCGGACGAACCGCTTCAATTGGATGTTCTCTCCGGTCTTGGCGATGGTCTGTTTGACCAGGTCGCCGATCGTCATATCCTCGTCCTTGATGAACTTCTGGTTCAGCAGGCAGACTTCCTCGTAATACTTGGAGAGCTTGCCTTCGGCGATCTTCTCGATCATCTCCTGCGGCTTGCCCGATCCGGCGAACTCTTCCATCGCCAGCTCTTTCTCCTTCTCCAGCACCTCGGACGGAATCTCCTCCGGTGTCATGTAGAGCGGATTCGTGGCGACCACATGCATGGCGACATCGTGGACGAACGCCTGGAACTGCTCGTTACGAGCCACGAAGTCGGTCTCGCAGAGCACTTCCACGAGCGCGCCGATCTTGCCGTTGCCGTGGATGTAGGCGTGAATGAGCCCTTCCTTCGTTGAGCGTTCACCTTTCTTGTCGGCCTTGGCCATACCCTTGGTACGCAGGATCTCGGCCGCGCGATCAGTGTCGCCACCGGCTTCGTCGAGCGCGTTCTTGCAATCCACCATGCCCGCGCCAGTGCGCGCACGGAGTTCGGAAATGGTCTTAGTATCTACTGACATATGAATGATGATTAGTTTCTGGCGCGTGGCGGAGAGAGTCGGAGAGACTAAGAGTCTGAGAGCAGAAGAGTCATATGATTATATAAATTCTTTCTCCCCTCCTCACCTTCTCCTCTTCTCTTACCCCTTCTGCACCTTCTCCCGCTTCTGCCCCTCCGACGCCTTGACCGGATTCGCCTTGCCCTCCTTGATCGCCTCGGCGACCAGTCCGACCATCATCTCAATGGTCTTCAGCGCGTCATCGTTCGACGGGATGCCGTGGGCGATATCGTTCGGATTGACGTTGGTGTCCAGAAGCGCGATGACCGGCACACCCTTGCTCTTCGCTTCGCGCAGCGCGGTCTTCTCTTTCTTGCAATCGACTATGAATATGGCGTCAGGCAGGCGCTTCATGTCCTTGATGCCACCGACCTTCTGCTCGAGATCCTCGATCTCGCGCGAGAAGCGCAGTTGCTCCTTCTTGGTGTATTTCCTGGCGAGCGCGCCGCTGTCCTGCATCTCCTTGAGCTCATGGTAGCGACGGATCAGACCGGACACTTCGCTGAAGTTGGTGAACGTGCCGCCGAGCCAGCGGTTGGTGATGTGCGGCATGCCGCTCGCGTCCGCGTGCTTCCGGACGACCCCGGCCGCCTGTTTCTTGGTGCCGACGAACAGGATCGTCGCACCGCGGGCCGCCATGTCACGTACAGCGTCGAGCGTGCTCTTCATCGTGGATAGAGTCTTGTCCAGGTCGATAATGTGGATACCGCTCCTCTCACCGAAGATGAACGGCTCCATTTTCGGATGACGCCTGGAGGTCTTGTGTCCGAAGTGGACACCGGCCTGCAACATCTCCGTAATCGTGGGTAGATTAGGCATATTTCTTTCCTTTTTACCTCTGCGCCGGTTGCCGCGGTCATAAGACCAGGGTGCGGCCCGGGTTAGCCCCGCTGGCGCATGTGTGATTTTTTCCTTTATAAGAAAGCCCCCACCTTAACGAGCGCGGGGGCACTCTACTATATATGTAGAGATCGTGCAAGGGATTGCGGGACCTAACCCTTCATTTTCCTATAGATTTCGAGTATCGATGGCGCGATTTCGGCCAACTTCTCCAGGAGGACATCGCTACCGCCCAGAAAGTCCGCCAGTAGCACTTCGATGACCTCGCGAGGGTCTTTCCACTCGGTGGATTCAAGCCCGGCCAAAACGGCGCACAGCTCGTTGACCATAGTCATCTGACCGCTATAGCCGACTGGCGCCGCATCATCGAGCGAATAGCGTTCCCCGAACGGCGGCGATATCATGGCGGCGATCTTGCGGATGTTGAGCGAGGCAATCTCCACTACGGCCTCGTTCAGACCGATGAACTCGAGTCCACCTCCCTCGCCGAGCCGTTGCAGGCCGAATCGGGTGTAGCTCAACCGCGCCGCATCTTCCGATTCCATCACCACGGTCGCGGCGACGAATCCGGCGAGATGCGCGATCTCATGCGACAGATACGGCAACCACTGCCCCGGGCTGAACCTGACGTGCTCCGGAAGATAGACATGTCCTCCGCAGGTACAGCTCTTGATCATGCCGAAATGGGTCCGATACTCCACCACCCGCAACAGATGCACCCGGTCCGCCAACACCTCGAGCGGATAGAGCCCGAAATATTCCCGCAGGACGCTCGCCGCGTCTATCAGCAGGACGATGTCCGCCCACTCGGCCGACGTGACCGGCAAGCTCTCCACCCCCTCTTTTCCGGGAGGCAGCGCGTCCAACTGGGCCTGGGCATACCTGCGTGCGAATCTTTCGTCGATACCGTCCGCGATCAAGATTTCAGCCCTATCCAGCCAGACCTTAGATCCGGGAACTCCATTTTCAGAGTCCATCATCCGACCTCCTTTCAAGGAACAGAAAAATGCATCTTAAACCTAAATCTCCATTTGCGCAAGACTGGAACACGCAGCCTTTCAGACCGCCTGTCCTGAGCTTGTCGAGGGGTCCAACCTTCAGACCCTCCGACCCTCACAACACTTGCATTATTTAGCCCCAAATGATAATCTCCCTTCGTTGAAACATCACCTATATGAAGAAAGAAACACATCCAAACTACTTTCCGGACGCGAAGGTTACCTGTGCCTGCGGGAACACGTTCACTGTCGGGGCTACAGTCGAGGAAATTCACGTCGAACTATGTTCGAATTGCCACCCGTTCTACACCGGCAAACAGAAACTGGTCGACACGGCGAGACGCGTCGAGAAGTTCGAAGAGCGTGCAGCGAAGAAATCCACGAAAACCGTAAAAGCCAAGAAGGACAAGAAGGCTTCACGCAAGAAGACGACCAAGACCGAAAAGAAAGAGACCAAGAAGAAAGCTACCAAGAAGAAGAGCGGGTCAAAGACCCCGAGCAAGGCCGAGGGGAAAAAATCCGACAAGTAGCTATGCGCGGGAGCATTTGACAATGACGTCAGACTCCCGCGTTTTTGATACATATGGACATCGATAAGGCGGTCGCGAAAAAAGAAGAACGCTCGAAGGAACTGGAGACGCTGTTGGCGGATCCGGCGGTTTTCGGTGACCCGAAAAAGATGGAGGAGCTGAACCGGGAGTATTCGTCGATAAAGGAATGTCTTGATATCGCGCGAAAACTCAGTGAGGTGAAGGCGGGCCGCAAGGAAGCACAGTCGTCAACGGAAACGGATGACGATGAACTCAAACAGATGGCCGAAGAGGAGTTAGAGCGACTGACCGCGGAAGAAGAAAAGCTGGAGACCGAGCTCATGGCATCGCTGGTTCCACCGGAGCCGCTCGATGGCAAGAACGTCTACGTAGAGCTGCGCGCGGGAACGGGCGGCGAGGAAGCGGCGCTGTTCGCGTCCGAGCTGTATCGCATGTACACCAAATACGCTGAACGCAAGGGCTGGACGACACTACTGGTGTCTTCAAGCCGGACCGAACTAGGTGGCGTAAAGGAAGCCGTATTCCTGGTGGAGGGTGCGAACGCGTACCGGCACCTGAAGTTCGAGAGCGGCGTGCATCGCGTCCAGCGCGTGCCGGAGACCGAGAAGTCCGGACGCATCCACACCTCCGCGGCCACGGTCGCCGTGATGCCGGAGGCCGAGGAGATCGACCTGAAGATCGAACCGAAGGACTTGCGCATCGATACGTTCCTGGCGGGCGGACATGGTGGACAGAGCGTACAGACGACGTACTCCGCGGTGCGTATCACGCATCTGCCGACCGGACTCGTGGTGCAGTGCCAAGACGAACGATCGCAGACGCAGAATAAGGACCGCGCCATGGGCATCATGCGCGCGCGACTGCTGACGATGGAGGAGGAGAAACGACGCAACGAACAGGACTCGATGCGCCGAGGACAGATCGGCACAGGCGACCGCTCGGAAAAGATCCGCACTTATAACTACCCGCAGGACCGTATCACCGACCATCGCATCAAGAAATCATGGCATAGCATCGAAAAGATCCTGGACGGCGAACTCGACGAGATCGTCGCGGCGATGCAGTCGGCCTATCTGACAGGGCTTGAGGGAAGCGAAAATCAAACGTGATTGGGGCCGGAGAAGCGGAGGAAAGGGACGGAGGGGACGAAGCGGAGGAAGTTCTCACCCCCTCCGCTCCGTCCCCCCCCATTGTCATTGCGAGGAAGCCGCAGCCGACGAAGCAATCCCGTCGGTCTGGCTCAAATCACGGGATTACCGCGGCCTTCGGCCTCGCAATGACAAAAAGAAGTTTGATTTGACGAATATCAAAACAACATGGTAAGAGCCTGGTGGTACATTCAAACCGTCAGGAGAAAGCTATGGAACCGAACAACATCGAGACAACACAACCGCGCCAGGCCGTCATCATGGCGGCCGGACTGGGCAGCCGCCTGAGACCGCTGACCGACGGGACGCCGAAGCCGATGATACCGGTCGGCGGACATCCGATACTCGAATGGTCTTTCGAGGCCCTGCCCGCGTGTATCGAAGAGGTCGTACTGGTCGTCAACTACTTCAAGGACCAGATCGAGAGTCACTTCGGCGACGAGTGGGGCGGCCGGAAGATCCGCTACGTCCTACAGGAAGAGCTGAAAGGCACCGGGCACTCGGTGCATATCGCGGCGGACGCACTCGACGAGACGTTCATGGTACTGAACGGCGATGACCTGTATCTTCCGGAAGACCTGGAACGGCTCACACGACATGAATTGGCGATTCTAGGAAAACGCGTGACCGACAAGGGGCGCTTCGGTTTCCTGACCGTAGATGACGGTTATCTGACGGGTGTATCGGAAGACGGCAGCGGTAACGGCGATATAATCAATATCGGCGCGTACATGCTCGACAGGCGTTTCTTCGACTATGAGCTGGTGCCGATCAAGGACGGAAAAGAGTTCGGCCTGCCGCAGACGGTGGCGGTGATGGCGAAGGACAGGAAGGTCGCGGTCACGGTCGCGACAGCCTGGATGCCGATCGGATTTCCGGAAGACGTGGCCGCGGCTCACGCGTGGCTCAAGGAACACCGCTTGCCGGTCCACGCGGTCGCATGACAACGAACACATGAACCTGAAACAGGCGCTCGATTTCGCCACAAGGATACTGCGTCTCCACACCTGCGAAGGTAGCGACGCCGAACGAGAAGCTGAAGAGCTTCTCGCTTTTTCGACAGGTATCGGGAGATCCGATATCCTGTCCGACCAGACGCGGGTATTGTCCGACAGGGAGGAGGTGAGACTCGCGGAGATATTATCCCGACGTCTGGAACACGAACCGATGGCTCGCATATTCGGGACGGCACACTTCCTCGGCCGGGATTTCGTACTTGACCGGAACGTTCTCATCCCCCGCCCGACCACGGAAATCATCGTCGGTCAGGCCATCGAAGCATGCGGCCGACTCGATAAGCCGACCGTTATCGACGTCGGTACGGGCAGTGGGTGTATCGCGATATCGATGGCGCTCGCCCTGCCCAATTCTCAAATCATCGCGATAGATGTATCCCGACAAGCACTCGAAGCCGCCGGTCGCAACGCGCTCGCCCATCGTGTCGCGGATCGGATTGAATTCACGCTCGGCGACCTGCTTTCAGGCCTCCAGCCTCCAGCCTCCAGCCTCTCGCTTGTCATAATCGCCAACCTGCCCTACATCCCGACTGACCAGATGTACTACCTGTCTCCTTGCGTGACTATCGGAGACCCCCTGCTCGCGCTGGACGGCGGACCGGACGGACTCGCGTTATACACGAAACTGCTGGATCAGATTGCGGGCCTCGACACAAAACAGGAGATATTACTGTATTTCGAATTGCTTCCCGGACAGATCACCACCATGAAACAGGAAATCAAAAAAAGATTCCCGGAAGCGGAAATCTCAGAAATCAAAGCGAGTGAAGACGCGGAAGTCATCGGTCTGGAAGTCCACAAATCTTAATACTCATCCCCAGTTTGCGGTGAAAACAGGCAGCCTGTTTCGCGCCAAAACAGACTGCCTGTTTTCACCGCAAACTGGGGATGAGTATGAATTAAAAAGAGAGAACATTAGAAAGTAAAATAAGAGTCCGGCCTACAGCCGGACTCTTATTATTGCTCTCTAACTTTCTCACTCTCGTATTCCACCATCTCCTCATCCCCCACCACTTCGATCCAAGTCGTTCCGACGTTCAGTGGAATCTCATCGCTGATGTACGTATATATATACTTCGTGCGACCGCCGTTCTCCTTCAGCCACTTCGCCTCGATCGCCTGACCATCCCGGAACACGATCGCGTCGCCCTCCCCAACAGTACGCACCTCACGCCGACCGACCCTGTCCACCACTTCCATGTCGGTTATCTGAACGATGATATTGTCGGCCAACACCTGTCGATCGGTCTCGTCAGTGAACTCTCCCCTGCCTTGATAGCGGGCGTATCTGTTCGTCTCTTTGTCATAGCTCCAGACAACGCGGTAAGTCGGCGTGGAGTAATCGATCCTGATCTCTTCGGCCGAGGTCCCCTCGATGATGATGCTGTCCGGACCTCCACCCTTGAACGGGCGCGTGTTATCCACTTCAGTCGCTACGACATTGAACTCCTCCAGCGCCTCATGTAACAGATCCGTGGACGTTATGACATTATGCGGAGCGTACCTGTCCCTGTCACGCCAGAAATAACCGCCCCAGAAGAACTGATTGAGATTGCGGACGGACGAAGCCGCCAGCAGATCAAGCGCATCCGGACTGCCACCGACATGAATATAGACCGCGCCGTATTCCGCCGCCCAATCTATGAAGTAGGGTCTCGCCGACCGCACCGGTCCGATACGCCGCAGGTCCATGTCATCAGTAAAGAAAGCCATCAGCCGGGTGATGTTCCCTTCGGCCAGCGCCTCGATCACTAATGGCGCGTCAGCGATTCCGGCCGCGGGTCGGGCGACATGGATGTTGTCGATCATGACCGCGAAAAAATCTTCATCATCCCCCGCAGGCATCCCGTCGAGCACTCGCAACTCCATTCCGGTGATGATGGCGCCCGGCAGACTGTTCACCATCACGTCATCGATGTCCACCACCAAGTCAGCCTGCCCCCCTTCGTCACCGGATTTATAGACGAACGTGATCGCCGCGATCCCCGCGGCCACCACCAACAGCACCAACAGCCATCCGGCCGGACCTTCCCAGAACGTGCTTCCGAAACCTAAAACTACCCTCCGGCCATCGGATCGCCTTTGGGTAGTTTCATTGTTGGCTTCGTCTGTCATGCCTGGTGATTAATGGTCCTGTAAGGCGACGACGTTCCCGGCTTCGATTCAACCTGTCGTTAAAGCGTTACGGCTTCAGATTTCTCGATAAGTATATCCTACCATCACCCATGGAACTCCGCGTGAACAAGGAAGGGGCTGATGTCCTACCCCTGCTTCGCATTCTGTTCACCCTCCGCTTTCTCCGCTTCGTCCCCTTCCTCCGCTTTCTTCTCCTCACCGACGACCTTCACCGCATCGACACCCTCTTCCGCTTCAGCCGCGACAGGCTCCTCTTCAACCCTCGGTTCGCTGGCGAGCGCGATAGACTCGGTCGCCTCGGCCAGGAACTCGATACCGGAGGGCGGCGTGATGTCGCCCACTGAAATCGTATCGCCGAACTCCTTCAGCATATCGAGATCGACCTCGATGGACTGCACCAAATCGGTCGGCAGACACTTCACGTTTATACCGTCCATGTTGCGGATGAAAATCGCTCCGTGCGCCTTTACTGCCGGCGCCTCGCCGACGAAGTCGAATTCGATGAATGCCTCGATCTTCTCGTCCATCTTGACCGCGCGCAGGTCGACGTGGATGATCTCATGCCTGACCGGATGGTACTGTACGCTCTGAATCAAAATCTTGACCGGCTTCTTGCCGTCTATGACCAGGTCGACCAAGGCCGATTCACCGATCTCGGAATACATCTTCTTGATCTCCCTCGCTTCGAGCGAGACGTTAAGGTTATCCATCCCGGCTCCGTATACGATAGCCGGCACCTGACCCTCGCGCCGCAGCGCCTTGACCTGATTGCCGGTCACCTCCCGAATCGTGGCGTTTAAAGTTAATGTCTCCATATATATAAGTTTAACATAAGTAGGCCCCACGGGCCTGTCTGTTCGCCATACATATGTACACTATTCGACGCTAAAAGGCAAGACGGAGCGGGAGAAGGTGAGGAGGTGGGGAGGTGAGAAGGCGAAAAGAGAACGAACTAGGTAAGACGAGATGGAAGGGGTAAACAGCTCAAGAGCTTAAAAGCTAAACAGCTTAACAGATGAAAAGCCTAAAGATTATTAAAGTCTTAAAGATAAAATGCTTTTGAGCTTTTTAATGGAAAGGTGTCTTATGCACAGTTTGGGACAAAAACAGGCAGCCTGTTTCCCGCAGGAAACAGACTGTCTGTCTTTTGCCCCAAACTGTGCATAAGACATCCTTCCTTATCGCAGGAAACAGACTGTCTGTCTTTTGCTCCAAACTGTGCATAAGACATCTGCTGTTTAGTTTAAACGAGTTGTTAAGCTGTTACCCTGTTTAGCTTTTGAACTTTCTCCCCTTCTCCCCTTCTCTAAAACAAAAAAGACGCTCTCGCGCCCTCTGACTCTCTCTTTAGATTACGCTACCCCCAACTGTGCGAACATCAACCCCTCATCCTGCAACAGATGATGCGCATCGATCACGTCATCGGTCGAAATATGCGGCTCTCGCTTGAACCTGTCCACCTCATCATGCGCCAGATCGGTCACCAAACCGACTGAACTCACACCCACCTTAGACATCATGATGAGCGCGATAATCGCATTCGAGCAATTGCCGCACTGGATGTGCAGCAGATGGCTGTCGTCCTTTTCGCCCAGTACTTTAGTCTCCAAAGGAGTGTAGCTGGAGCCGCAGAGCGGGCAGTACGAAACTAGCTTGACGCCCTCGTCATAAAACGAGGACTGCGAATTGGAAGACGACCGCTTTGAGGGAACTGCCATATTTTTTGTTTCGGCAGATAGAGCTATTTTTGCTCTAACTTCACTGTAATAGTACCATTTTTTGAGGCTACGGTCAAAGGACTTATCCACTATAAAAGATAGAAAGTTAGGGAGTGAGAAAGTAAGAAAGTTAAAATAAGTGTCCGTCCACAGGCCGAGCTCCTGTATAACTCTCTCACTTTCTAACTAAATCACCGCCACCCGACTTCTCATGGCCACGGATTGCAGGATGCCGATCATCATGAACTTCACGATGAGCGAACTTCCGCCGTAACTCACGAACGGGAGCGTGACGCCGGTAATCGGCATCAATCGCAAGTTCCCGCCGAGATTGACGAATACCTCCAGTGCCAGCGACACGGTGATTCCGAGCACCAGATATAACGTGAAGTCGTCGCGCGCCGAACGCACCAGCCGGTAGCCGCGCCAGAAGACGACGACGAACAGGCCACACAGGAACAGCACTCCCAGGAACCCGAGTTCCTCGGCGATGACCGCGAAGATGAAGTCGGTCTGACGTTCGGGCAGGAACCGCAGCTGACTCTGCGAACCGTATCCCATACCCTGGCCGGTCATCCCGCCGGAACCGATGGCGATGATGGACTGCGTGACATTGTAGCCGCGGCCCAAGGGATCGCTGTCAGGGTCGAGGAACGCACTGACCCTGTCCTTCTGGTACGGCTGAAGTACGAATATCCAGGCGACCGCCGCGACCGCGACCAAGGACAGAGCCATGACGGCGAGGTGCGATTTCCTGATCCCCGAGACCAAGACGAGCGTGCCCCATATGGTGAGAAGGAGAAGAGCCGACCCGAAGTCCGGCTGCAGCATGACGAGCGCAATCAGTATCGCCGCCGCCACGCCGGATACGAAGACATGCCGAATGCCTTTTTTCTTACTGGCATAATCGCTAAAATACTTAGCCAAGAAGAGGATGAGCAGGAGTTTCACTATCTCGACGGGCTGGATACCGAAGCCCGCGATGCCGAACCAGCCGGTCGTGCCGCGGATGGTCGTGCCGAACAGCAGGACCGCGACGAGCAGAACGACAGACAACACCAGCAGGAACTTACCCATACGCGCGAATGTCCGGTAGTCGAGCGCGGGCAGGGCGAGCGCGAGCATCAGACCGACCACCGCGAACCAGAACTGTTTCCAGAAATTCGAGAAGTCCGGTTCGATCGCCTGAGCGGCTCCGGCCAGATGCGACGCCGGATTGGTGCCGGCGAGCGAAGTGCTGTAGAGGGCGGACAACCCGAAAACGACGAGTAAGACGCTCGCCCCTAAGAGAATCCAGTCGAATCTGCTCAAATCGTATGTCGTTGCGCGTGGCATATTTAGAGAAGGGGCAGACAGGGCAGAAGCGGGAATCGCCCGGCATTCCCGCTTTTCCCGCTCCCAACAAAAAGCCCCTATGGGACTTTTGTACCACTCCGTTGTTCGGTTGGCAATCGGATGGATCTGCTACTCCCCCGGCTTCAGATACACGAGATCATCGAAGATGTTCACCTCCGGTTTCACCTCGACGCGCGTCACGTTCGGCAGGTCGTTGAACCAGCTCGCCACGACTTCGCGCACCTCACCCGCCCGGAGTTCACTGATCACGATGCGGTTCACGCCGACTACCCGGTTGCCGCTGAAGAGTGTCACGAAGAACGGCACTGACACGTAGCCGTATGCCGTGTCATTAGTGATGACGAACGACGCGCGACTGATCGGAATCGGTGAATTCTTATCCGGCTCGATGAACTTGATGTCGTCGATGAGGAAATTGAGACGCTCGGTCGCCCAGGTGCGATAGTCGGGACGGACGATGTGGTTGTCGACGCGGTGCATGCGGACGTTCACGACTTCGAGCACGCTCGGTGGTTTGCTTTCAGCCTCGACCGCAAGTGAATAGAGATACTTGGTGTCGACCGGCAGGAGATAGCCTTTCTTATACTTATCGTCGAATCCGGAACCGACGAAGCGATAGTCGAACTCCATCCACCAGCGCTGGTTCGAATTGGAGATCTTGGCGATCATGTCGTAACGCCCTTCACCGGCGGAGATGGTCTGCGCGCTCTGGGTGATCATCGGATCAGGCTGGGACGCCGTACGGAAGAAGTCGTAGTCGATCCAGTTCTGGGTCAGCATCCCGATTTCCTGCCGCTCCTTTACGCCGGAACCCAAGAACCAATCCGCGAAACCCCAGGCACCGTAGGCGAACAACGAAAACGCCACGACCGCAAGCACGATCGTGAAGACTTTCTTGACCTGCATCTTGTGCGTCACCCACCAGTAGCCGAACTTGAGCTGGTCTTCGGAAAGTTTGTTTTGTTCGTCTGGAGGCATAGGTTCATTGCTTCCATGTAATGATAGCAGATTTTCTCGCGGATGGATGCCTTATCCCCATTTTTATCCCCTTTCTACCTGGCACTGGTGCCAGGTAGTATTGGTTGAAATCTGGGGATAAAACAACCAAATAAAAAGACAAGACCCCCTCTCGCAAGTGCGATTGGGGGTCTAGAAGTTGGTTGGATTGGTGGCAGAGAGTGTGAGACTAGCGCTGGACCAGCGCGTCTCGGAGAGAACTCGCGACCGGCTCCGGTAGCGTCAGAACAAGCCCTTCGGGCACGACCTGGCGGCCGGCGTCGACCGCAGCACCCTCGGGAGCGGCCCATGAACAGTCGACATCGTCGACCGAACAGCGGACCGAACCTCCGGCCAGACGCTCGACCTCGACGGTCCGACCATCCGCAAGGCGGACAGTCTCGCCTGTGAGCGCACGAGAGACGACTCGCCCCTCGACCTCGACCTCTTCAGAGTCGACGACGAGATGGGCGTTGCCCGCGATGACCCGCGGGCCGACGGGGGGCACATAGGCCCAACCGTCGCCGTCATCGTCGTACTCTGCGAGGAGCTCGGCAACCTGCTGGTCGGTGATCTCCTGCTCGGCCTCGACGAGGACGGGGGTGGAGGTGGGGATGTCAGCGGCGGTGACCGAGGTCACCTGCGCCGTGGTGGCGCAGCCGGTGACGGCGAAGGTAGCGGCGATAAGGGTCCAATTCAGGGTCTTCATGGCTTCTCCTCCTCGGCCGGGGTGGCAATTTGCCGGCCGTTTCTCAAGTGTAGGCTCCGAGCTGTCGAAGCTCACACTCGAGAAACGGTCCGGCTATCCCCTTACCCTGAACCGAAGCGTAAGCGACTGGTCCAGGGCTGGCTTGTAATGATCTCTCTTGATCAACAATTACACTATAGCACATATCCACAGTTTTGTCAAGGGTTGCTGGCACTTTTCTAGGGCTTATTTTAGCCATTTTTTACTATCTATTTCTTGGCCTAGTTGACATAATATTAAGGGCGTCTTATCCCCAGTTGAGAGCAAAAACAGGCTGCCTGTTTTTGCTCCCAACTGGGGATAAGACTCGACTATTTACTTCCCGCTCCCCGCGTCCAGCCTTAAACAATAAAAAATGACCGGTTCTGCTGAACCGGTCCGAAGTACTATCTCCAGTAAGCTAGACTTCCTCGTCTCCCCCTTCGTCATCGGCCAGACAGGCGAGCGTCCAGCCGTCATCAGCCAGGAAGACGACATCGATGCTCTCCGCGACACGACGAGCCAACGCTTCGGACATCGAATCTACATGGCGATACCCGACCCCTTGCAGATACACGGCGTGGGCGGCGCGGACACCGTCCTCGACCATGCCCATGTCCCCGGGGGGAGTGGGTGTGACAGGAAACGCGGTATGACGACCCCTCTTGAACTTGTCACCCACGAGGGTGCCGTACACGATAAGTTCTCCCCGCGTCTCTCCGTTGACGGATGAGGTCCACGTGATCTCACGGAAAGCGATACCCTCGGCCAGTTGGACTTCACCCCACCGACAGTCATCACCTTCATTGTATTCTGGTGGTGTCTCCTTAACACCGCTCGGGAACGGCTCGTTCAAACAACTGCCCCTCGGATGACCGAACTCCGGCCACCAGGTCAGGCTCGATTCGACTCTCTCAAACGGCGAGACAATGACTTTGCTCATCCTAGCCTCCTACGGCAGCATCTATCTGTATGCCGATTGCGTACTATAATATATCGCCACCGACCGCGTCAAGGGTATGAAAAGACCGGCTCGTTTGAGCCGGTCTGTCGTGGCGCGTTCGACAACCGCCTACCAATGACCGTCCGGGAAATCGGCCATCGGATCGTCGTCGTCCGGCTCGGTGCTCTCGCAGAGGTCGTGGGGCGGTTCGTCGAGGCTGTTCCAGTCGAACGTCGCGTCGAAGATCTTGGCCAGTACGACCACCTCTGACTTCTTCGTTCCTGCCGGACACAGACTCATCACTGTCTCACCCGCCCTCTGCCAGTCGGCGACATCGCACGGAATGACGCGGGTCCAGGTATAGCCGTCCCTGGCGTACTTCCGACCGAATACCCTGCCGAACACCGCCACGCACCTGGTCCGCTCGTCGTCGGTCTCGATCTCCACCGACCTGTGGACGAGCCCATCGTCATCGATCTCCACCGGACCGAGCGTCACGCGGTCGTCAGACATCACCTGCAGGTCCGTCTTCCGGGTGTCGTGCGGGAACGGCCAGTTCTGCGGAAGCTCCGGATTCCATCCCCCTCTACCAAAGTGACTTCCGAGGAGATCCCGGAATTCGACCACCGTTCCGCTGAACGCTTCGAGCGGGGCCAAGACAACCTTTCCATCGTGGTTCATCGCTTATTCCTCCCAAAAAAGGTCAACACGAAACTTTACCCGAAAACACCGATTCGGTCAAGTGAATTTACCCCCAAAATACCTTGTCGGTAGGTGTAAATCGTGGTACTATCCGCAGAGAAGAAACCGCGAGGCCGGGGGCCGAGCGTCGCGAGGAGACCGAAGGCCGACGTGGCGACCCCGTCGGCTATTGAAGACTTATTTTATGCCAACCAGCAAAAAACCGGCACCCAAGAAAGCCCTTAAAAAGACAGCGAAGAAACCGGTGAAAAAGGCTCCGGCTAAGAAGCCGACACCCCCCTCCGCTAAAGCTGCGGGGGGCAAGAGAAAAGCTTCGAGCGATTACAGCGCGAGGGAGATTCAGGTACTCGAGGGCCTGGAACCGGTCCGAAAACGTCCCGGCATGTACATCGGCTCGACTGGCGCGGCGGGTCTGCATCACTTGATCTGGGAAGTCGTGGACAATGCCTTCGACGAGGCGATGGCCGGGTATTGCGATACCATCACGGTCACCATGAACAACGACGGTTCGGTTTCGGTCGAAGATAACGGTCGCGGCATCCCGGTCGGCATGCACAAACAGTACAAGAAGTCGGCGCTCGAGCTCGTCATGACCAAACTGCACGCCGGCGGAAAATTCGGCGGCGGCGGATACAAGGTCTCCGGTGGACTGCACGGCGTCGGTGTCTCGGTGGTGAACGCGTTGTCGACTTACATGAAGGCAGAGGTGAAACGCGAGGGCAAGCTCTGGATGCAGGAATACGCCAGCGGCAAACCGAAAGCCAAAGTCAGACCGACCAAGAACGTTCGCGGTACCGGTACGATAATCACTTTCAAGCCGGACGAGAGCATCTTCGAGACCGTAGACTTCAACTGGGACACCGTCATCACGCATCTACGCCAGCAAGCCTACCTGACGGCCGGCATCAAGATCATCATTCGGGACCGCCGTGTCAGAGGCCAGGGCAAGGACTACACATTCTATTTCGAAGGCGGCGTGAAATCGTACGTCAAACACCTGAACCACCAGAAAGAACCGAAACACCACAACGTGTTTTATGTGCACAAGGAGCACGAAAGCATGGGCGACGTGGAGATCGGCTTCCAGTACACCAATGACTTCAAGGAGAACGCCTACGCCTTCGCCAACAACATCCACAATCCGGAAGGCGGCATGCATGTGGTCGGTTTCCGCACCGCGCTGACACGTATCCTGAACGCCTATGCCCGCAAGAACAACATCCTCAAGGAGAAGGACGACAACATCACCGGCGACGATTCGCGCGAGGGGCTGACGTCGATCGTCAGCGTAAAACTGAAAGACCCGCAGTTCGAGGGGCAGACCAAGGCCAAACTCGGTAATCCGGAAGCGAGAACTGCGGTCGAGGCGGTGTTCGCCGAGGCGCTTGAGATTTTCCTGGAGGAGCATCCGAAGGACGCCCAGGGCATCATCGAAAAATGCGTCATCGCGTCACGGGCGCGGCTGGCGGCCCGGGCAGCCAGGGACACCATATTAAGGAAGGGCGCGCTCGAGGGACTGACGCTCCCGGGCAAGCTCGCCGACTGCTCGACCAGGGACGCTTCGAAATCCGAACTGTTCATCGTCGAGGGTGACTCGGCCGGCGGCTCGGCCAAGCAAGGTCGCGACCGCGTGACCCAGGCCATACTCCCCCTTCGCGGAAAGATACTGAATGTCGAGCGCGCGCGACTCGACAAGATCCTCATGAACAATGAGATCAAGTCGCTCATTATCGCGCTCGGCACGAACATCGGCGAGCAATTCAATATAGAAGGCCTGCGCTACGAGAAGATCGTCATCATGACCGACGCTGACGTGGACGGCGCGCACATCCGCACGCTGCTGCTGACACTCTTTTACCGTTACTTCCCGGAACTGATCGAGCGCGGACACCTCTACATCGCCCAGCCGCCGCTCTATAAGGTCAGCAAAGGCAAGAACGGTGAATACGCGTTCAGCGATGAGGAGCGTGATGAGCTGATTGCCAAGCTGACTAAGGACCCGAAGAAGGGCAAGGGTAAAGAGATGAAGGAGAAGGTTGAAGCCGTGCTTGAAGACGGCGAGGAAGGAGAGACCAAAACGGTCGCCGGCGTGAACATTCAACGCTACAAGGGTCTCGGTGAGATGAATCCCACCCAGCTCTGGGAGACGACCATGGACCCGGAGACACGGCTGATGAAGATCGTCACGAACGAGGACGCGGAGCGCGCCGATCAGGTATTCGACATACTGATGGGTTCGGATGTGGAGCCGCGGAAACGCTTCATCCAGACGCACGCCAAGAGCGTGAAGAACCTGGATATCTAGACCGAAAACGCGAATCTTTATTGAAAAACGCCCCTGAAAAGAGGGCATTTTCAATTTGACGGGCGAGATAAAAAAGCCCGAAGGCCGCGACAATAGGGCAGTAAACTTGGAACTTGTATCTTGAGACTGATTGCCCCCGCCTCTCTCTGTCAACAATCGTTGACGCTCCACCATGAACGTGATAAAAGGACAGCGGAACCTTTAACGTGGCAGCGAGGGGGTACTGCCGATAGGGACCGCGCGAGACGCGGCAAGGAGGATGGTGATGGACAAGCAAATCGCAGCCCCGCCGGAGATGTCGACCCCGGATACGAGTCCGGACGAAAGCCGGGAACCCCGGAAGAAAGACAGGTCCAACCTGATAGGTGGACTGGTCCTCGCCGGTGTTGCCCTGACGATCGGACTGATGAGCCTAAGCGGCCACATGTACGGCAAGTACGGCAGCTGGTTCGGACCGTTCTCCAACCAGTACGCTATTTCCCTGCCTGACGGCTACTCCGACTACATGACGCCGACCGGACAAGACGAGGGCTGCCAAGTGTTCGGTGGACCGGGCATCCTGATCGCAGAGGAGGTAGAGAACGGCTTCGTGCTGGTGAGATATGGCAGGTCTCCCTACGTCAGGGCGGAAAACGAATGCTCGTCCTATGACAGATTCGTCTTGTCGCTCAATGAATGGAACCAGATTCCCCGCGAACTCAAGCAGTACCTGAAACGCACCGACGATGAACACCGCCGACGCGCGGCAGAGCGACGCTTCCGACTGTGATCCTTCACGACGTAGCCCCCAAGGCTGCGTCTTTTCATTGACACGCCGTTCTCCTGCTGATATTCTACGATATTCGAACCTTGAAAGGAGTCCTTAATGGACGACAGAAACAGGCTGGCGACAAGGCTCGCCCGCATTTACGACCTCACGCGTGATCAATTCCTCGCATTCATGACCCTGCTCTCCCCTTTCTTCAGCTCTAAAGACGGCGGTATCTGTTTCAAGCTGGCGAACGAGGATAAGTGGACCGCCCGCAGGTCCGAAGTCAGGGACGCCATCAGCACAGCGGTCGGCGAAGAAGTGACTGACATCCACTTCATCTCGCTCAACAAGACCAGAGAGCTGCCCAACCTCGGATCATGGCCGAAGGAAGACGAGCTGGAGAAGCGGGCGGAGAGGTATCGCTCGAGCATGGATTGGCTCATCATGAACAGTCTGGGTGAGGAGCTTTCGGAAGTCGTTTTCGGCGACTACCTCCCCCACGGCATGACCAGCGCCATGTACGAAGAGTTCGAGCGACACATCGTCGATCGGATAGACGAAGATCGCGCCCTCGACGATACTATGCTCGTAACCCTTTCAGACTGTGCTCTTGGTCCGATCAAGTGTGTCGGTACCGCTATCTGCGAGGGGGATGATGCTAAAGTCGAGCAAACGACACCGCTCCTGAAGCTGATCGCCCAGGGCGTCATCGTACTCGGCCGCAAGTGGGACGAATATAACGCCTGGCTCGTCATCATCGCCTGATCCGCAACCGTGCAGCCTACATGGCGCGCGGTTTTTTCTTATCGAAACTTAGAAGCTAAGAAGCCGAGGAGCTATTGTTCATTAACACGCTCCTAGGCTCCTAAACTTTCTATCCGTCCTATCCCCGCTCTTCCCGCCACGTCGCTCGCAAACGACGTGGCCCGCCATTGACTCGACCGTTGAATCATGGCATCCTCTCCTCTTGAACCTTGAAAGATTGAAAGGAGAGTGAAATGGCTGAAGCCATGGCATTGCCAGGGAATCCAGGCTGGAACTTTTCTGACTGG
>JAYEJB010000015.1:0-18433 GCA_034716415.1 Patescibacteria group bacterium | reverse complement strand
CTGATTATATCGAGCCTGCCGAGTTGTTTGAGCGTCATTGGTAGTAAATCTTTCATACCCCCACAGACTAGCAGAGGCGGAAGATTCTACTTCCCGTAAAGCGGAGATTACTACTTCCCTATGACAGATGCAACAGGGCTGTTGTTCTGTTGTTATTGCGCCCCGCCGTCGGCGGGGCGCAATAACAAGGGGGATCAAAAACCCCACCATCTCTGGTGGGGCCTCTTTCTTACTCTCTCACTTTTTACTTCTTCGTCGCCTCAACGATCGCCTTGAACGTATTCGGCTTGTCGGCGGCGAGTTTCGACAGGATCTTCCGGTCTATCGTGATGCCGGCCTTTTTCATACCATCAATCAACCGGCTGTACGACAATCCGTTCAGCCGCGCGGCCGCGTTGATACGAATCTGCCACAGCCGTCTCATCACGCGCTTCTTGTTCCTCCGATCCCGATAGGCGTAGGCGCCGGCTTTGGTGGCCGCGGTCTTGGCTATCTTAATGCGGCTCTTGCGGCCCCACATGAAACCCTTGGTCCGCTTCAGGATGTTCCTGCGTCTTTTGACGTGGCTTGTTCCTCTCTTTACCCTCGGCATACTATTTCTGGATCAACTGCTTTATCGTCTTCGCGAAAGAATCCGACATCTGCCGGTCCCTGCGTTTGTTCCTCGTGATCTTGCCGCTTTCACGGCTGTTGAAGTGGTCCTGGCCAGCAGTACGCTTCAGGATCTTACCGGTCTTGGTGACCTTGAACCGCTTGGCCAGTGCTTTGTGTGTCTTCATACTCTCAAATCTATTGGGGCTAGTGCTCGCAGTATCTTAAGCCTTTGCGACTATACTTGTCAACTGTCCGCCCTGACGGGTCACCGGCTGTTCGATCTTGATCGGCATATCTTCGTTCAATTCGTCGATGAAGCGCTTGATGACCTGGATCGCCACTTCGCCATGCCGCTTCTCCCGACCACGCAGGATTATCTCCACTTTGACCTTATCGCCCTTGTCCATGAACTTCTTGGCTTGCTCCTTGCGGACATCCATGTCGTGCTGGCCGATGCGGACCGATAACCGGACGCCTTTCACCTCTACGGTCTTGGACTTGGATTTCTGCTGGCGCGCCTCTTTTTCCTTCTCGTACTTGTACTTGCCGAAGTCGATGATCTTGGCGACCGGCGGCTTGGCCTTAGGCTGGATGACCACCAGGTCGAGTTCCCGCTCTTTAGCTATACGCAAAGCGTCCGGGGTCTTCAAGGTACCCAAATGTTCGCCATCGTCGGTGATGACCCTTAGTTCCGGTTCCCGGATTCGTTCGTTGACCGGGTAGATGACCCGCTGATACTGCGGTTTCCTTTTTCTACGTGATATTCGCAAGGCACTGGTGCTTAGTGATTTCTTTGGCTATGATAGCGGATTTTCGGGACTATGTAAAGGGGTAGAAGGGGTAGAAGGGGCAGAAGAATGCCTTCTCCCGCTTCTGCTTCTTCTGCTCCTTCTCCCGCTTTTTACCCTTGCCCCCCATCTAATCCAGCTGTAAAGTAACCTCGCGATAACATAAAAGCTTATGCCGACTCTAGCCAACAACCGACGCTCACTGCGTGATTTCGAGATTCTCGACGAGTTCGAGGCCGGTTTGATGTTGGAGGGGCATGAAGTCAAAGCGGTCAGGGACGGACTGATGAAACTGACCGGTTCGTATGTGACGATCGCGAGCGGTGAAGCACGGCTCATCAGCGCGCACATCGCTCGGTATCCGAAGGCTGGAGCCCTCAAGGATTACGACCCGGCTCGTACGCGGAAGCTCCTCCTGAAGAAGCGTGAAATCAGCAGGCTGGCCGGCAAACTGGAGCAAAAAGGGTTGACATTAGTGCCGATTTCTGTATATACTAAGGGGTCCAAAATCAAGTTGAAGTTCGGATTGGCCCGCGGTAAGAAGGAATACGAGAAGAAGGAGAAGAAGAAGAAAAAGGATATAGATAGGGATATCAGGCGGGAAATGAAGAGATAAAAAACCCCCTCCGCACGAGAGAGGGTCTCCTCAAGGGAGGAGCACAGATTGGTTGGCCAAAATATAGCACAATTTATCTGATGAGCGCATCGTAGCACAGCAACGGAAATACGTCAGAGGTTGAGCTTCTCCCCTAATTCAATACATAACCGAACTACTTCAATAGTAGAATAGTGGGCCGCTGTCAATCCTTTTGCCGAGACCGTTGCAAAATTCTAAAATAATTTGTCATTGCGAGGCCGGAGGCCGAAGCAATCCCGTGATTTAAGCTTAAGCCGTCGGGATTGCCGCGGTCGCCTGCGGGCTCCCTCGCAATGACAAAAGGGATTTTGCAAGAGCCTCCTGCCACTCACCGTGAGCGAGTCATACTCGACTAATTCACGGGGGATGACAGGGATCGATGGGAGATCATTTTACGGTATGCCGGTCGAGGACGCCCGAACCTCGTAAATCCCAGGGCACTGACATACACGCCAATTTTGTCACAAAGGTGAAGAGCGCGATCGCTTCGGCTTTCACGCCCGTCACCGCCTCGGCTTTCGCCTAAGCGCGATTGCCCATCCGCCCCGGAGACGTCCGATATCTGGGATCCGGGTGTCATTCATCGGACTGGGTCCGCGCGTCGTTTCGTAGCGCGGTCCGACATGGCACGAAAATTGGGACGATGGGCTTGGCCCGTCTAATATCATCGTCCTGAAACACCAAGACGGGCTACATCGGTAGAATTATCGCGAGACGACTCACCAGACGGGAGTTCAAATCTCCCCATCTCCACCACGTTAGAAGTTTTCGCCATAGGCGCTCCGACGCAGGGCTAGGTACGGCCTACCCCAGCTCCGCGTCGGTGCGTCTTAGCCGAAGACTTCTAACGTGGTGCACCACCCCCCGTCGCTCCACATAGCGCTTTGCGCGTCGTGGAGCTATGGGGGGTGCCCCCCGAAGCCTTGCGCGAAGGGGGGCTTTTGTTTGAGTAAATTATTCCTAATACTGAACTGTTCAGCCCGGAAGCTGGTGTCACCCCCCCCTAAACAAACAGGTTGATTCTCCTTGTAGAAAAAAGACCCACTCGGGGTCTTTTGTCGTTCACTTCACCACGTTGATACTCAACGGAATCCGGTCCGGATACCGCGGTACCATTCGTTGGTTGTGGCGGGCGCAGTCAAGGAACATTCGTACTAGTTCGGCATCCCCCTTGATGAAATGGGAAGGATGATCTGCGCCGTTTCGGCATACTAGCGCCACGAGCGGATCGTCCCCCTTACCCAGGATGAATGCCCATAATTCACCGTCTATCCGCAGTGCCTCAACCCCCTCGGTTTCAGCGGCGAATTTATCTATGAACCGACCCAAGTTTTTGGCCGGCATCGGACAGAAGCGGGCCGTAGTCACGTATTCATCGTTCATCGAAAGACCTCTTCTTTTGGAGTAAACGGTAGATATCTTACGCACAGTCTGGGGCAAAACACAGACAGTCTGTTTCCCGCGGGAAGCAGGCTGCCTGTTTTTGCCCCAGACTGTGCGTAAGATATCTACCGTTTCAGGCCACGATAACATAATAATCCCTGGCATCCAAGCCTGACCCATTGGAGAGTGAGAAAGCTAAGGAGCCAAGAAGCCCAGAAGCATGTCTAAAAAACTCCTTAGCTCCTCGGCTCCTTAGCTTTTACTCTTTTGCTTCTTCTGCCCCTTCTCCCGCTCCTCCCGCTCCTCCCGCTCCTCCCGCTCCTCCCGCTCCTCCCGCCCCGCTCTTCCCGCTCTTCTATGCTATACTTCAATCGATATGAGTAAGAAAAAAGTCACATTTTTCAACGAATTCACCATCCTCGGTACCTTCGTGGTCGTGGCTCTCGCCGGCCTCGCCATCGGAGCGGTCTCACTGATCGCCGATTACCAGAAATACGGTCCGGTGGAACCCCTGGTGACCGCTCCGCCAGTGGGGGAGTATCGCGCGGAGGCCAGGGCCGTGGTCGCGCCGTTTCTCGGTCAGGCCGCGGTAATCAGCCAGGTCGTCGTCCCGGAGGGTGCTGACAGGGTCATGGGAGATCTCGTCGACATGACCCAGGAGCGTCTGCTGGGCATGACCGTACCCGCGACCGAACGCGACGCGCATCTGTCCATGGTCATCCTGCTGGACCAATGGCGTCGTGCGCTAAGCGGTACTGAATTGGACATGGCTGGTGTGGCGACTCGCACGGACGGCCTGCTGGCCGATTATCCCTGGTTAGCTTCATTTTGAGATATATGACCAGACACGAAGAGGGCGACGGTGGTGAAACTATCACCCTGACCCGTGATGAGCTGAAAGAGGAGATCCGCAAGGAGATCAAGCATGACGGGCGGAAGAAATTCTTAAGGCACGCGCTCCTCTATCTGGTGTTCCTGTTCGTCATGCTCGCCCTGCCGTTCCTTCTGATAGCGGGCGTGGCGGCCAAGAGCGGTCTTTTTCAGGTTCCGGTCCTTTCGAGCTGGTTGTATGAAGCTCCCGCGCCGACCAGGATTGTGGTTCCACTCGCCGGCGCGACTCCGGAATCCATTCTGGCGTCGATGAGCGCTAAAGCGGCCTTTTATCCGGCGCGCGGCGTGGCCGAGTTGAGTCTTAGCGAACAGGAATTGACGACGCTCATCGGCACCCAGCTTGAGCAGTCGTCGACCGATGGGGCACTGCCTTTCCCGATAACTTCGGCGCAGGTCGCCCTTTTGAGCAACGGATCCATGGAGCTGTACGCCATCACCGAACGTGATGGAAATCAGGCCCCGGTGATACTGACCGTCACGCCGGAAATCGTGAACGGCGGGCTTGAACTGCAAGCCGAGGAATTCATGATCGGCGCGCTCTCCGTGCCGGATTTCGTGAGCGACATGATATTGGAATCGCTCACGGATAGCGTCATGGGTGGTCTGGAGGATGGGCTGTCCGGAGTGGGGGCACTTGACGGAATCACCGTAGAAGAGGGAAATATACGCGTATCCCTGATGCCGAGGCTGTAATGAATCCAAGAATGAGGACAATTCAGGGCTCCAAGAGGGGGCAGCTGCTGCCGGGCGCGACACCGTTCGTGGTCGGTGCCTTGTTATATGGGACTGCTTTGGTGCCGCTGATGCCGGATGCGTTGCGCGTCCCCGTGCTGGCGTTCGCGTTCGTCGGTGCGGTCGCGATCACCGTAGTCATGTCGATGGTGTCGTCGGCACCGATCCGTCGGAGCGTGGCTGCCTGGCGATCGGCGCTCGCCCCGACCCTCCTGGTGGTCGGCGCGTTCCTGTTCCATCTGCTGGTCGGTTCGGCTATCGGTCGATTCACCGCGCTTACGTTCGTCATGCTCCTGCTGGTCGTCTACTTCCTGCGCGCCGACGGTCTGGACGCGTTCGATAATGAGGGAATAGACGCGCTTCTGGGCTTTTCCAGGCTGCTTTCCGCGGTAGGCCTGTTTTTCCTGACCGTGTTCGCCTTCGGGATAAGCCGTTTCGTTTACATGCCGCTTATCGCGCTTTCGCTTATCGTGGGACTGCTTTACGTTGTAGTGGCTTACGAGTCATACTTGCAGTCTGAGGCGCCCGAGAAGGCCAGGCGGCTGGCCGCCACGGTATCCGGTGTGATGGGGCTGGAGCTGTTCATCGGCATGTCGTTCCTGCCGACCCCGTTCATAACGAACGCCGCCGTGTGTACCGTGGCCTTTTTCGCTATCGTGCTGGCCGTCAATCGAGTGCTGTCGGGCACCATAGGAATGAAGGAATTGCGGATCGGACTCGGACTCGCGGCCGTGTTGGTCGCGGTCATGCTCGGGACGGCGCGATGGACATAGTCATAAGTTAGAGAGTGAGAAAGTAAGAGAGTGAGAAAGATGAAACTCTTCAAGAAGCGCAAAACCAAGGTCAGTCTGGTCGTACCGGCCGTAATAATAAGTGTCACTTTCGGCTTGGCCGCCGGTGTGGTCGGGATGCTCGTCATGCTGGCTTATTTTCCCATACCGCCCTATTCTCCGGCGACCGGAACGGTCGTTCCGCGCATACCGTTCGCGCCGACCGAGTCGAACCGCGTGCCGTCTGACATGGCGGTTCGGGATCTGTCGCGCCCGTTGACCACCTTCTATAAGACAGAAGACGTCCAGGGAATCATCCTGCCGGCCAGGGCGATCGGTGCGGGTGTGGTACTGACCTCGGACGGCTGGATAATCACGCACGAGAGCGCTCTCGAGACGACCTGGGGAGCGGCTGAAAAGCGGCTGGTGGCCATGGTCGAGGGCGAGACCTATCCGATATCGGAGACAGTCACCGACCCACATACGGATGTAGTGTTCATGAAGGTCAGCGGTAACAATTTGCCTGTGGCGTCGTTCGGGAGGAGCTCGGACGTGGAGGTCGGCAATGCCCTGTTCGCCTTCGACGCGGGACAGGGTCTCTATATAGCGGACGTGATCGATCACGACGACTGGCCGGCCGAGAACGAGGTGTCGGCGGTGCGGTCTTCGGAGAGCATGCAGAAAGTGTTCAGGCTCTCCGGCGCTGCGGGATTGTTACCGGGTTCGGTCCTGATGAATTCGGCCGGACAGATCGTGGCTGTCTATGTGGGCGAGGGCGTTTTGGGTCCGATTGCGATTCCGCTCGATTCGTTCTTCTCGCTCGTGGGTGAGGTGTTGCGCGACCGCACGGTCACTCGGCCTTATCTCGGCGCCAGGTTCGTCGATCTCTCTGAATATCCGGAGTTCAATAAGGATGTCGATCGCGGTGTCAGACTGACCTCGTACGGAGGTCTGTCGGCAGTCGTGAGGCGCAGTCCGGCGGCGCTTGCCGGACTCCGGGACGGGGACATCATCGTGTCCGTGAACGATGAGGCAGTGACGACGAACAAGAGCCTGCCCGGCATCATCTCCGAGTACGGACCGGGGGATACGATTACGCTGACGATATTGCGGAACGGCGTCGAGTTGGACGTGGATATAGTGTTGGAGCAGGTGCCGTAATTTAGCGGGGATAGCGGGGATCACGACCTTCGGTCGTTAGCGGGAATCGCTCACTTCGCTCACTAGCGGGGATAGAATTTTTTATACTAGTCCGGCGAAGCGCCCCGCCTCCTATCTTTAAATCAAAGAGGGCGGGGTCCCGCTACAGGCGGGAGACAATCCCCGCTATCCCCGCTATCCCCGCTTCTGCCCCTTCTTCCACTTCTGCCCCTTCGATATGGTTGACATTCGAGTCAATCCATGCTATCTTTCCCGGTTATGTCTGACATCAATTACACAGACTCAATCCGCAGGGGATGGAAAAAGATCGCGCTGTTCGCGGTCGCGACAGCGGCCTTCGCGGCGGCGGTCAGTTTCGCGTTTCCTTTGCGTTATGGCTCGACCATGAGACTGCTCATGATCCAGAGCGAGCTCTCCGCGGTCGATCCCTACACCGCCATCAAGGCGCAGGAGCGTGTCTCGGACAACCTGGCGCAGATCCTGTACACGACCGATTTTTACGACAAGGTGATGGGCGCGCAGTTCAACGTGGATGAGGAGTATTTCGCCGGCGACGAAAGGCGTCAGCGCCGGCGTTGGAAGGACGCCATCTCGACTCTGGTCCTGCGGGGCTCGGGTATGCTGGACGTCACCGTCTACCACACCGATCCGGATCAGGCCGAGCAGATTTCGCGGGCGATAGCTTTCGTACTGACGACCGAGGGTTGGGAATACATCGGCGGGGGCGACCTTCAGGTGAGGGTCGTGGATGAGCCGCTGGTGTCGCGCTGGCCCGTACGACCGAACGTGCCGACGAACGCTTTCATGGGATTGGTCCTGGGCGGCATCGCCGGAAGCGGTTATGTGCTGACGAGGGATAGACGCAGGAAAGGACTGTTCCACGGATAAGGGACAACAACTATATCATAGAAAGGCCGGCCCGAGAGGGTCGGTTTTTGAGTTTGGGGCAGAAGGGGCAGAAGCGGGAGGAGCGGGAAAAGATGTGGTGGGGGGGAGATTGAGGAGGGGGTAAGACCGATAATAACTTGAGTCTTGGGTCTTGAGTCTGAAAACATATAACCCTTGACAAAACCATTTTTATATGCTATATTTTCTCGTTATACCGAACCCATATTTGGAGCCTTGGAATCGCCGGGCAGGGGAGACGGGGACATCTCCTCCTTGTCCCAGTCAAAGCTACCCGGCGTTTCTGGCGCTTCAATAGAAGTGCTTAAATGTTCGATACAATCACATAGGAGACAACTCGGCTGTGAGGTCGGGTTAGGAAAGGGAGGAGATCCATGAGGATGTATTTGGCAGTGGTTTCCACCGCTGTTTTTTGTGCGGTGGGATTGGTGTCGTTCTCGGCTTCGGCCGAGGAAGGCAGTGTCCAAATCACGATCGATCGTGAGGTTTCTGCGGCTCAAGCGGCGTGCATTCGTGCATGCCTCGAGGGACGCGATCCGAGTGTCGTGCCGACTTGCGTTCCTGCCAACCAGCAGGAGCTACAGCAACGCCGGCAAGGTGCCCGGCGAGCCTGGCGACGACTCCTCCAACGCCTTCGTGGCATGGAGGACGGCATCGGTCGCAATCGCGCGGCCATCGTGGTCATCCAAGAGCGCATCGAGGTGCTCGAGCGTCTGCAGGAGTTCTACGTGGAGCTTGAAGGACGCGTGGCCGATCTCGAAGGTCGTGTCGACGATCTCGAAGAGAGAGTCGACGACCTCGAAGAGACCGACGATCGTCATTCGACGGCCATTGGTGTCAACTCCGTGGCGATCACCGCGATCGACGAGCGTGTCACAGTGCTCGAAGATGACGGCGGCCGTCAGGTGTTCCAGCTGGGAGTCCAGCTGGGCGGCGGAGCGGTCTACTCGCTGGACGGTACCCTGTACTCGTTCGGCATGATCGGTCCGCGGTTCTCCATCCTGGCTCATGACCGACTGGATGTCGTGTTTGATGTCCAGGTCGCGTTGAGCTGGGCCCGGCAACCTGTCGGAGCGCGAGCTCGTGGCGGTCTCGGTGTCATGTTTCTCGACAACCGGCTTCGGCTGGACGTCGGGATGAGCGGAACCTGGGCTGGCTACGATAGCCATACCGATGCTGGCAGCATCTTCGTTCTCGGAGATGTCGGTGTCGAGTATCGGCCGCATTGGTTGATCGGTATCGGTGTCCAGCTTTTGCTGGGGATCGAGTGCGATCCGGATCGTCAGGTGGAGTTCGCCGTCGGCGGAGTCGGCACGCTGACGTTCTACATGCGTCGGCGGTAGCGGGCCCAAGAGAAAGCCAAGGAGGGTGGTCAGCACCACCCCCGAACCTTTAGTCGTTTGGAAGAAACTCGACCTCGGATCCGTCCGGGGAAGAATAGAGGATGTGTGGAGGAAAAGGATGAGAACCTCTCTGGGGATCGTCATGGCGTTCTTGACCGTAACGTTTCTTGTGGGCTGCGGCCTGCAGGATCTCGAAGACCGGCCGTTGGACGACGGCGGTGTGGAGACCGATGGCGACGGCGGCAGCGATGTCATCGAGCCGGGCTGCAACGACGGCGCCTGCAACGGCGACGAGACGTGCGAGACCTGCCCGCAGGATTGTGGGCCGTGCCTGGACGTGGAGTGTCCGGATGGTGACTGTCCGGATTGTGAGTGCGGGGACTGCAACTGCGAAAGCGGGGACTGTCCCGACTGCAACTGCGACTGCCCCTCGTGTCCGGACTGCCAATGCGGCGATTGCGGTGACTGCGAGTGCGATTGCGAGGACTGCGAAGGCGGCGACTGCTGCCAGTGCGGCGATTGCGATTGCCAGTGCGGTGACTGCCCCTCGTGTCCGGACTGCCAATGCGGCGATTGTCCCGATTGCCAGTGCGGTGACTGCGAGTGCGGTGACTGCCCCGAGTGCCCCGGGTGCCCGGACTGCGAATGTCCGGAGTGCCAGGACTGTCCAGATTGTCCCGATTGTCCCGACTGTCCCGACTGCGAGACCTGCCCCGAGTGTGGGGACGGTCTCTGCGAGGGCACCGAGGACTGCGCGGACTGCCCTTCGGATTGCGGCGAGTGTCTGATTCCTCCGGAGTGCGGCGACGAGTCGTGCGACGAGGATGAGGATTGCGAGTCGTGTCCTGATGACTGCGGCGAGTGTCCGGTCGTCTGCGGGGACGGCACCTGCGAAGGTGACGAGACCTGCAGTACCTGTCCCGGTGACTGCGGCGTCTGCCCGCCTTATTGCGGCGACGGCACCTGCGACTACCCCCTGGAGACGAGGGGGAATTGTATGGAGGACTGTCACTGCAACGGCAACGGCACCTGCAACCCGTGGGAATCGTGCGAGAATTGCGCGAGTGACTGCGGCTGGTGTCCACCCGAGTGCGGCGACGGGCTGTGCAACGGCGACGAGGACTGCTCCAGCTGTGAAGCTGATTGCGGTGCTTGTCCGCCGGAGTGCGGAGACGGCGAGTGCAACGGCGACGAGGACTGTGCCTCCTGTGAGGAGGATTGCGGTTCTTGCCCGCCGGTCTGCGGCGACGGCACCTGCGAAGGTGACGAGGACTGCAGCAACTGCGAGTCCGACTGCGGTACCTGCGGGTGTCACATGCCGGATCCGTTCAGGAGCCCGGCGGCGTGCGTGTTCGACTTCTCGAGTCGCTACGTCTCCGGAGCTTCCTGCGGCGAGGTCCGCGGCACGCTTCCTCTGATGCGCTGGGACTCCGGTCTCGTCATCGTGGACAGCGACAGTGACGGGTACATGGGCATGTCCTACGATCCGGTCGCCACGTCGATCGCGGCCGGGTACTACGACATCAGTTACAAGGGGTACCATGGGTGCCCCGATGACGAGTGCGATCCGTCGTGCGGTCTCGCCTGGGCCCACTACGGCCACGAGGAGGACCTGCTCTGCATGAGCGCCTCCGGTCGCGCTTTCATCGAGTGCAACTGGTGGGATTCCGTATCGGAGTCCTGCGTGGCGGTGGACTGTCCATCCTGCCACATCCGCATCCACGTCGACGATGACTGCAACGTCACCGCAGCCGGCAACATGGAGAATTTTTCCGGCTGCTGACCGCCCCCGCCACATCTTCTACTACGATCTTTCCCGCCAACAAAGGGCCACGGACATCTTGTCCGCCGGCCCTTTTCTTTTTGTCGGTAGATGTCTTATGCACAGTTTGGGGCAAAACACAGACAGTCTGTTTCCTGCGGGAAACAGGCTGCCTGTTTTTGCCCCAAACTGTGCATAAGACATCCTTCCATAATCTACGTATAATGACCTCATTGTTACGTTTCAGCGTATTTACCCCCGTCAAAATGGGACAACAACAGAACCCCGAAGAAGCGGCGCTTAAGGCCAAGGATGGCGATACCGACGCGTTCGGCATCATTTTCGACGCCTATATCGAGCGCATCTACCGTTTCGTTTACTACAAGACTCATCACAAAGAGACCGCCGAGGATGTGACCTCGGAGGTCTTCAAGAAAGCGCTCTCCAGCATCGGTTCGTTCGATCCGGTCAAGGGCTCGCTTTGCGGCTGGATGTACCGCGTCGCCCGCAACACGGTCATCGACCACTACCGCACCAAGCGCCCCACGGACGCTATAGACGATATGTGGGAGCTGATGTCAGATTCTGATACCGAACGCGACACCGAAGCCAGGATGGCCGCCGAACAACTGCAGAAGCATCTCGTCGTTCTCACTTCCGAACAGCGCGACATCGTCCTCCTGCGCGTCTGGGAGGAGATGGACTACAAGGAGATCGCCGAAGCGGTCGGCGACACCGAGACGGCCTGTAAGACGGATTTCCTGCGCAGTGTCAGCAAGCTGCGCGATGGTATGGGTTTCGCTACGCTTCTGTTCGTCCTGACTGAATGGTTATGAATGATGACAACGATAAGCTGATCGACTCGATGCTCGGCGACCTGTTCGAGCTGGATTCGGAACTCAAGGAGAATGAATCCGAACTGCGGCAAACCGTAGAGAGATTGCTGGAACACAAGCTCGACGTTTCGATCGACAAGAAGTTCGTGGACCATCTGCGCAAGCATATCCTGATGACGAGCGCCACGGGTCCGCAACAGGAAGAGATCAAGTCAGTCAGCGTCCGAGAACATCTGAGGAATCTGACGTTGCTGCTCGGGGGCTCGGCCGTGCTGGCCGCGTTCCTGCTCGTCGTGGTCTCCGCGTTGTCCCCGGGAGGATTGAGGATACCGTGGATAGGACCGTCCGTGCCCGTCGATCGTGTGCTGGCGCTCGGTCCGGAGGCGTTCGGCAGTCTGGCTTCGGCCGGGGGTGTGCTCGGTGCGCCCGAAGGTACGGAGCAGACTACGACAGGATTCGGTGGTGGTGGAATACCTTCCGCGATCAGCGCTAGACCTATCGGCATGCCCGCGCCGGAATTCGAGCAAGCGACGTTCACCTATGTCGGTGAACCGTTGGAAGAGATCGGTGAGAGCGTGACTGTCTATCGGCGCATCAAAGGAGTATCCACGTCGTCGCTCGCCTCGGCATTCGCCAAGCGGGACAACAGGCTGTTCGACCTCGGTGACTTGTCCGGACTGCAGATGAGGAACGCCACCTTGTCGCACGTACAGGACAGCCAGGAATATTGGGTGCATCTCGATTTCCGCGAAGGTGTAGCTTCGGTGAACATGGACGAGCGGTCGCAGGTGCGTAACGATATGGAATCCGCGCGGGAAGTAACGGACGACGAACTGATCGCGCTCGCGGATGCTTTCCTGGACCGCTATGGCATCGATCGTAGTCCGTACGGGGAGTCCGAGGTCGATCATCGGTGGCGCAACGGCATGGCGGAAGAGGATGCGTCATACTTTCCGGCCTACATCGGTGTCGTCTATCCGACGATGGTCGGTGATGAGGTCGTGGTCGGATGGGATGGCGCGCCGGTCGGCATGAGAGTGAACATCAACGCGATGACCAAGACCGTGCAGGGAGTGCACATGATAAGCGTTCCGAGGTTCGAGAGTTCCGCCTATCTGGCTGAAAGCGATTTCAGTCGGATCGTATCGTTGGCCGAAAACGGTGGATTTACCGGTACGTTCTATCTATCGGAAGAGAGTGGTGCGGAATTGGATCTCGGCACGCCGAGTCTGATGTATTTCCAGCATTACGTGCATGATAGCGCGACTGGAACATCCAATGAGTTGTATGTACCCGCGTTGTTCTTCCCCATCCAGGATCCGCCGACAGAGTTGGGCACGCATCGGAAATATGTGGTCGTACCTCTCACCAAGGAGCTTCTGGATCAGAGGGATGAACCGGTCGAGATGGTCATGCCTGACGTGGAAGAGTGAAGGAAAAACAGACAGCCTGTTACGTGTGTAGCTAGGTAGATGTCTTATGCACAGTTTGGAGCAAAAACAGACAGCCTGTTACGTGTGTAGCTAGGTAGATGTCTTATGCACAGTTTGGAGCAAAAACAGGCAGCCTGTTACGTGTGTAGCTAGGTAGATGTCTTATGCACAGTTTGGAGCAAAAACAGGCAGCCTGTTTCCCGCAGGAAACAGACTGTCTGTCTTTTGCTCCAAACTGTGCATAAGACATCATCCTATTGTGCACGAAACAGGCTGTCTGTTTTTGTCACCATCTGGGGATAAAACCCCTTTCCTGATACAATTACCGACGTTATGCCAGACCTGATTAAGGTCATCAAACGGAAGTTTTTCCGTAGAAAAGATACGTTCAAGGACAGGGACTTCCTGCTGGTCCTGGTTTCGGTGGTGTTGATCGCCGGCCTCATGTCGGTGTTCTTGGGTCCTTGGGCGGCGGTCGCGGTGATTGTGGGTGTCGGTATCCTACTGGCCGCGTTCCTGAAACCCGAGGCCGCCCTGCTGGTATTGGCCGTCTACACGCCGCTCGAACCGTTCTTGCTGAAATTCGTCGGCGATGACATCTACATCTTCGCCAGATACTTTCCGGAAGTCCTGATTTACGTGCTCGTCGCCTCGGCCGCCGCGCGCCTCATCGCCCGCAAACGCAAGCTGGTGCAGACGCCGATCGATCTACCGTTCGTGTTCTTCCTGCTTGTCGCGGTGACATCGCTCGTGGTGAACATGGTGCCGCCGCTGTACGGCCTCTTGGGACTGCGGCAGATCATTCGGTTCATCCTGCTGTTCTTCGTCCTCGTCTATCTGGATCCCCAGCGGGAGTTCATCCGTCGTTTCACCTGGGTGATGCTGTGGTTCGTCCTCTTTGAAGGCGTGCTCGGTCTGATGCAGGCGATTGTCGGCGCGCCGATGGACGAGTTCCTGATCCCGAGCGAACGTAAGTTCTACGAGAGCATCCAACTGACGAGCGGCACGACGCAGTTCTGGTCCCCGGGTTCGCGTGTCTTCGCGACGCTGGGCAGGTTCGACCAGCTAGGCACGTTCCTGGGATTCTTTTTCCTCATCGCGGCCGGTCTCATCTACCAGGTGAAGGATATCGTCGTCAAGAAGCGTCTGTTCCTGATCGTCATGCTGGCGTTCCCGGCTTTCATTCTGACGCTTTCCCGCGCGTCATGGTTCGGATTCGCCATCGGACTGTTCGTCATCGGCGCTCTCCTGATGCGCGACAATCGTGTGCGACTGGCGTTCGCGTCGCTCGCCATCATCGCCGTCGGTTACCTGGCGTATTCCGGACTCGCCGTCCGTTATCTCATCGATTATCCGGAACAGACCGCGGTCGAACGTTTCTTCGAGGCGTTCTCGTATGAGCGATGGAGAGGGGAGTACTACGGCATGGGTCGGCTGTTCTGGGTGGTGCAGACCGCGACGGTCGTCGTGCCGTCGGCTCCGCTCTTCGGTGTCGGGCCGGGCCAGTTCGGCGGTGGTGCCGCGGCCGCGCTCGGCAACGCCCAAGTATATCAGGAACTCAACCTGCCTTTCGGCGTATACGGCACGGAAGGGTATATCGACAACAACTGGTTTTCCTTGTGGGGAGAGACCGGAACGCTGGGGCTCGCGTTCTACGCCTGGATGTTCGTCGCGCTGGGACTGATGGCGCTCAAGGTATTTCGTGAATCGAAGGATCCTCTGGCGCGCGGATTGGCGCTCGGTCTCATCGGCTGTCTCTGCGCCGTGACGTTTCAGGCGTTCCTGGCGACCTATCTCGAAGTACGGACGCTCGCTCTCTATCTGTGGTTGTATTCCGCGTTCGTCTATATCCTCGGCAGGAGAGAAGGGCTGTTCGGAAAACGGTAACCGTGAATCACATGAACATCGTATTCGCCAACAAATATTATTTTCCGAAAGGCGGGGCAGAGGTCTACATGTTCGATCTTCAGGATCTGTTGGTCGGAAAGGGACACACGGTCGTTCCGTTCGCCATGAAGGACGGCAGGAACCGGTCGACCGGCTGGAGCGATCGGTTCGTGAGTCCGGTCGAGACCGAGCGGGTGAAGTTCAACCTGTCCGGACTGAAGACCGCCGGGCGCGTCGTGTATTCGTTCGAGGCGCGGCGTAAGTTCGCGCGGCTTCTCCGGGAGGTCAAGCCGGACCTGGTGCACGCGCACAACATCTATCACCAGATATCGCCGTCCATACTTGCGGCCGCCAACGACAGCAAGGTGCCGGTCGTCATGACCGCGCACGACTATCATCTCATCGCGCCGAACTATTCGTTGTTCCATGACGGAAATATCTGCGAGCACACACGCCCCGCGAGTTACTGGCGCGCGGTCACCAACAGGTGCGTCAAAGGATCGGTGGCCGCGAGCGCGTTGGAGGCGTTCGCGATGTCGGTCCATCGTTCGCTTGGGCTGTATCCCGGCGGAATCGACAGGATTATCGCTCCGAGCGCGTGGATGGCCGCCATGTTGGAGGAATACGGCGTGGACGGCACGAAGATCGTCCATGTCCCGTACTACATCGACACGAAGCAGTGGACCGAAAGTCCGAGCGGGGATTACGCGTTGTTCATCGGACGGTTATCGCCGGAGAAAGGGGTCGACACGTTGATCCGCGCGGCGGCGATCGCCAAGGAGGTCCCGGTACGCATCGTGGGAACGGGACCGGAAGACATGAAACTGCACAAGCTGGCCGAGAAGCTCGGCACCGATAACGTGACGTTCGTCGGTTGGAAGAAGGGTGAGGACTTGAAGGCCGAATATGAGCGCGCCAGATTCGTGGTCGTACCGTCGGTCTGGTATGAGGTCTTCGGGCTGGTCGTGTTCGAGGCGTACGCCTCCGGGAAGCCGGTCATAGCGACACAGATGGGTGGTCTGTCCGAGATCGTGCGACATGACGAGACCGGCAAGTTGGTGTCGGCCGGTGACGCGGAAGGGCTGGCCTCGTCGATGAAGGCGCTCTGGAACAGTCAGGAACAGTGCGCTCTTATGGGGCGCCGCGCGCGTAAGTGGGTCGAGCATGAATTTACGCCGGCGAGGCACTACGAAGATATCATAGGGGTTTATAAGGAGGTTATGGGATAGAAGCGAGATGTCTTATGCACAGTTGGGAGCAAAAAACAGGCAGCCTGTTCCCCGCGGGACGGTAGATGTCTTATGCACAGTTGGGAGAAAAAACAGACAGTCTGTTCCCTGCGGGGGAACAGGCTGCCTGTTTTTTCTCCCAACTGTGCATAAGACATCATCCCATCTCGTCTCAATTTGGTGATTCAACCGTCTCTACACAGCCACCTTTTCCTTCGCCCTCCAATCACATGTTTCCCGCGTCATCTGCGCGAAGATCGAGCAGTCACGGATATCCTTGGCGCCGGTCAGATATTGGATGACGCGTTCGTTGCCGATGCCGTATCCGGCGTGCGGTTTCGTCCTGCCCGAACCGATGATGTCGAGGTACCAGCGGAAGTCGTCGAGCGTCCCGCCGCGCGCGGTGTGCAGGCGGAACATCGTCGAGCCGAGCAGTCGTCTCTCCAGTTTAGCGGCGTCGTGTTCCCTGACCGCCGAGCCGACCGCCTCGCCGGAGTGGGGGAGGATGAGATCAGCCGACAGTACGACCCGGTCGTCCGTGGTCGAGACTTTCATGTTGAAGAACTTGATGTCCTTGGGGTAGCGCATGATGAATACCGGCACCGGGAAGTCGCCCCCGTTCAGGAGTTCCACGATCCGCGTTTCGTGCCGCGCTTCAAGGTCATCGCCCCATTTCAGTTCAGGGAATCCGTTTTTCTTCAGCACCTCGACCGCCTCGTCGTAGCTGATGCGATGGAAAGGTTCGTTCAGGCTGGTGGCGAGTCCGCCCGCGTCCTGCTTGAATTCGCGGATGAGCGTTTCAGGATGCGCCGCCACGACGGTTTGGCAGATGGATTTCACCGCGACCTCGATGCGCCGCAGCATCTCTTCGAACATCCGCTCCTCGTCATACTTCGCGTCACTCACGAGCGACCAGTCGAATTCCTCTTCGGTGAGCGAAAACTGTCGCACGTGCCGCGCGTCTTCTTTTTCCTCGTCCCGGCCGCTGACCATTATCGTATAGACGCCCGGGTAGTATTGCAGTGCCTGTTCCAGGTTGAGCTGGCCGGTCTGACAGAAGAAGAGCGGCACCGGTACGCGGCTCGCGACATTGAACAGCGTGTCCACGTTTTCGCAGGCGCCGGTGATGCCGACGATCTGCGGGACCGGCACATGAGTCAGCCCGGCTTCCGAGTAGTGCCGATGAGTCGCCTTACGCATCGTCGAGACGAGTGGGATGAGATGTTTGAGGGAATGGTTCATATTTCTTATGAGTGACTACCTGCTCGTTAGAGTACCGGCCTTCGCCTCACCTTCGCCCCACCTTCGCCCCACCTTCGCCCCACCTTTGCCCCACCTTCGCCCCACCTTTGCCCCACCTTCGCCCCACCTTTGCCAAGGTTACGGTGGGCACGGCAAGGCTATGGTGGGCACGGCAAGGCTACGGTGGGCACGGCAAGGCTACGGTGGGCACGGCAAGGCTACGGTGGGCACGGCAAGGCTACGGCCGGTGCACCTTTCATATGGATTAAGGTGGTGCAAAAAACGGGCCAGATGGCCCGTCCCGAGAAAACGTGGGATCACCTCGCGTCATCTGTCTCTTTTGCCTCGTCCTGCCCCCCTTTGTCATTGCGAGCAGAGCGAAGCAATCCCGTCGAGATTGCCGCGTCGCTCCGCTCCTCGCAATGACAAGAAAGAAGATGTTTCGCCCCTTTTGCCCCTTCTCTAAATCCGCATATAAAAATAGCGAGCCTTGCGGCTCGCCAGAATGCGCCCGAGAACGCGATAGCTTCGTTTTTCGTGGCCTCATTAGCATTCAGTAAGAAATTATACAGAAGTAACAGGGTTACAAACAGCGAGTTATCCCCAGACCCTCTTTGTCGTTGCGATTTTTGGAGTAAGCAGTAGATGTCTTACGCACAGTTTGGAGGAAAAAACAGGCAGCCTGTTTCCTCGCATGACGGTAGATGTCTTACGCACAGTTGGGAGGAAAAAACAGGCAGCCTGTTTCCTCGCATGACGGTAGATGTCTTACGCACAGTTGGGAGCAAAAACAGGCAGCCTGTTTCTCGCGGGAAACAGACTGTCTGTTTTTGCTCCCA
>JAYEJB010000014.1:0-18809 GCA_034716415.1 Patescibacteria group bacterium | reverse complement strand
AAGCTTCGGGGAGGTGGCAAGCAACCTTTGATCCGGAGATCTCCGAATGGGGAAACCCGGCTACCTGTTGAGGGTAGTCAACCTATGGGGTGACCTATAGGTAGGGAACCTGGTGAAGTGAAACATCTCAGTAACCAGAGGAAAAGAGAATAAGCGAGTCATTAGTCTAGGGTGGACGTCCGAAAGGGCGAAAGCCCAGACGGACCAAGTCCTGGACTACTGACTCTGATTCCCTGAGTAGCGGCGAGCGAACGGGGAACAGCCCAAACCTATTGCGTGGTTCATGCGTACCGAGCGAGGATGGCAACATTCACGCCACGGGCGTATGAATAAAGACGCCGGTCGTTGCGCAATAGGTGTTGTACGTAATCCGATAGGGACACCGGTGATGTCCCGGCGGAGTTAGTTGGTTGGTGCATAGTAGAACGGTCTGGAAAGACCGGCCAAAGAAGGTGATAGCCCTGTATGCGAAATGCCCCAACCCTCCGCTTCAGGTTAACGTGAGTAATGCGGGACACGAGAAATCCCGTACGAATCAGCGGCGACTATGCCGCAAGGCTAAATACTTTTCGTGATCGATAGTGAACCAGTACCGTGAGGGAAAGGTGAAAAGTAGCCCGGGAGGGCGATGAAATAGTATCTGAAACCATACGCTTACAAGGAGTCGGAGCCGGCTTGTCCGGTGACGGCGTTCCTATTGAAGAATGAGCCAACGAGTTTGATGTATGTTGCTCGGTTAAGCCCTTGAGGGGGCGAAGCCATAGTGAAAGCGAGCCTTAACCGGCGTCGTTGATTTTCATCAACTCTTGTTCGTCGTTCGCGGCGATCAGGAGGATGAAAGTCAACAGGTAGCATATACAAGACCCGAAACCCGGTGAGCTAGCCATGGCCAGGTTGAACCAAGGGTAAAACCTTGGGGAGGACCGAACCCGTCAGTCGTGTAACGCTGTGGGATGAGCTGTGGTTAGAGGTGAAATGCCAATCGAACCGGGTGATAGCTGGTTCTCCGCGAAACAGTTTTAGGACTGGCGTCGTGTTCGAAGCATACGGGGGTAGAGCACTGAATGGGGGTGCCGGGAGCAATCCTAGGCCCTCCAACCAAACTCCGAATACCGTATGTGAATTCACGGCAGTTAGACTATGGGGGCTAAGCTCCATCAGTCGCAAGGGAAACAGCCCAGACCTCAGACTAAGGTCCCAAAGTTTCAGCTAAGTGTGAAAGGTGGTGGATTGTCTTATACAACCAGGAGGTTGGCTTAGAAGCAGCCATCCTTTAAAGAAAGCGTAACAGCTCACTGGTCAAGATGATCTGCGCCGAAAATTTACCGGGGCTAAGCTGGACACCGAAGTCGGGGATCCCCCACTTTCCTAGAGTATGTCAATCGATAGTCGTAAAGCAGAGACGAAGTCGGCTTCGCCTTCTGTTGTACGGAATCGGATGACGTGCGATGGGAAAGTGGGGGATGGTAGCGGAGCGTTCTTATCTGGCTGAAGCCGGACCCGTGAGGGCCGGTGGACGGATAAGAAGTGAGAATGTTGGCATGAGTAGCAAAAATGGAGGTGAAAACCCTCCACGCCGTAAACCCAAGGTTTCCTGGGCAACGTAAATCGTCCCAGGGTTAGTCGGTCCTAAGGTGAGGCCGAAAGGCGTAATCGATGGACAGCTGGTTAATATTCCAGCACTCCCGTGTGTGTTCGATGGGGGGACGCATTCCTTCACTCTGAGCGGTATTCGGCTATTGCCGTCGCGAGGGCGCAAGAAGGCTATCAGGTAAATCCGGTAGCGGAATTCAAGCGCTCGGCGGAAGCTGGCCTCACGGCTGGCGATTCAGGGGTCAGGGGTGCCTAGAAAAGCCTCTAAGAGCTATCACACATGGGATCCGTACCGCAAACCAACACAGGTGGGTGGGCATAAATGTGCCAAGGCGTACGAGAGAACCCTCGTTTAGGAACTCGGCAAAACAGTGGCCGTAACTTCGGGATAAGGCCCGCTCCTCCCTAAGGGGGGAGCCGCAGCAAACGACTTCCATCCGACTGTTTACCAAAAACACAGGTCTCTGCTAAGCCGCAAGGCGATGTATAGGGGCTGATGCCTGGCCAGTGTCAGAACGTTAAGAGGAGGGGTGAACTTCTGCTTCGGTAGAATGTAGCTCTGAATTCAAGCGCTGATGAACGCCGGCGGTAACTATGAACGGTTGTAGTTACTAAGTGAGTAAACAGAAAAAAGCCATAAATTCGGCCATATGCGGGAACATCTGAGTATATGAAGGTACTCGATCCGTCTGACGGGTCAGTAAAAATCTTTCATTGCAGACAATCCGCAGGAAAGGCTCTTCTGAATGATCGAAATAGACAGTGGAACGACTCGGTCGATCCGAGACACAGAAACGGCTGCAGGCACTTAGTGCCGACAGAAGAGAATCCTCAGAGACTTTACGCCGGACTCGTCCTCTATCTGACACTGGGATAGGGGGAAGCGAGAAGATAAAGTCCGATCTCACGGGCGACCGTGAGCCCTGAACCGAACTACCGTTCAGGGGGTTCGTCGCAACAGCGACGGATTTAACGCAGGGCAATGAACCGTCCTAAGGTAGCGAAATTCCTTGTCGGGTGAACAATGTTTCCAGGTCGGAAAACAACTCGCCCGAATGTCGCGGTGACGCGGCATCAGCAAACCGACTCATAACGGTGAAGCCCCACGTCTGGTATGACGCCGGGCAGGGTAATACCGTGGGAAGTCGCCGTGTACTCGAGTGAAGCGAGTAGTACATGGTTGACCCCGTAACGACTGAATCGAAAGATGAGGCTCGTCGTAAGGCGGGCAACACGTCGGCTCTTGTCCAAGTAGCCAGTCTATGGAGTTAGATTCCTACATCACAGGTTTCGTAGACGGTGAAGGTAGCTTCCTCGTTTCATTCTCGAAACGGGAGCGAATGAATACTGGAATCGAAGCACGACCAGCGTTTACCGTCAGTCAAAACATGAGAAGCGATAAGATATTATCGGTACTCAAAGATTATTTTGACTGCGGTAGCATTAGATTCAATTCAAGCGATCAGACCTTCAAGTATGAAGTAAGATCATTGAATGAACTCACGTCGCGCATCATTCCTCATTTCATTCGGTATCCGCTGATGAGTTCGAAATCCGAAGACTTCAAGAAGTTTTCGGAAATATGTCAACTCATGGAGCGAAAGAAGCACCTGACCCGAAATGGAATCCGTGAGATTATCGGACTTGCATACGAGATGAATAATCTCGGTGCGCGCCGGTATGCAAAGGACCGACTTCTAAGGGCGGTGGACGAGATGAAGGTATAGTCTGATCACTACGGTAACGTAGTGTTAACATGGAGTTCCGACCCGCACGAATGGCATAACGAGATGGAAACTGTCTCAACGAGGGACTCGGCGAAATTGCAAGGTGAGTGAAGATGCTCACTACCCGTAGCTGGACGAAAAGACCCCGTGAAGCTTTACTACAACTTGTTATTGGATTTAGGCCTCGCATGTTCAGCGTAGGTGGGAGACTTCGGTCGCCAATGAGACACCACCCTTGCGTTGCTTAAATTCTAATCCTGTGACCTCACAGGTCGCGAAAGACCTGACCCGAATTTCGGGTTCGTTCCTTACATCTTTCGCGATCGGTGCGGTCATGGGAGACAGTAGCTGGTGGGTAGTTTAACTGGGGCGGTTGCCTCCCAAAGGGTAACGGAGGCGTTTACAAAGGTCAGCTTAGCTCCGATGGAAACGGAGCTGGACGTGCAAGCGCACAAGCTGGCTTTACTGGAAGTCCTACAAGACGACCAGTCACGAAAGTGGAAGCTAGTGATCCGACCGTACGATATAGGACGGCGGAAGCTCAACGGATAAAAGCTACTCCGGGGATAACAGGTTTATCAGGTCCAAGAGTCCACATCGACGACCTGGTTTGACACCTCGATGTCGGCTCATCGCATCCTGGGGCTGGAGAAGGTCCCAAGGGTTAGGCTGTTCGCCTATTAAAGCGGTACGCGAGCTGGGTTCAGAACGTCGCGAGACAGTTCGGTCTCCTATCCGCTACGGGCGTGGAAACTTGAGGATACGCATCTCTAGTACGAGAGGACCGAGATGCACGAACCTCCTGTGTACCAGTTGTTCTGCCAAGGGCATTGCTGGGTAGCAGCGTTCGGTGAAGATAAGCGCTGAAAGCATCTAAGCGCGAAACTTCATCCAAGATCAGGTTTCATAGGCTCCAGGGAGATTACCTGGTCGATAGGCGGCAGGTGTAAGGCTAGCAATAGTCTCAGCCGAGCCGTACTAATAAGCCATTTGCTCTCAACCATTTTCTTCTGAAGATGGACAATACCACTGAAGCACCAAGACGTGGTTCAGGTTTAGACCTCGTGTTATATGCAAAAAGATCCCCCTTCGCTCTCGCGGAGCTACGGGGGATTCGCATATTGTATTGGTCGCTTTGCGACCTGCAATATGGTTGCGAAGAATGCAGAGTTTCGGTGGCACGTCCACGTGGGTCACACCCGTTCTCATCCCGAACACGGAAGTTAAGCCACGAAGGGCCGATGATACTTGGTGCGCAAAGCGCCTGGGAAAGTAGGTGGCCGCCGGGACCCTGCATTTTTTGCATCCTAAATTCATGTCGCGCTAGCGACAAATATAGAGAGGCAAACCCGCCGAAGCTTTAGCGAAGGCGGGTTTTTATTCGCCTCCACAGAAAACCTCGGGCTTCAACCCAGAGAGTCTTCATTAGAGGCTGTCTGGTTCTTGTCGGTAGATGTCTTATGCACGGTTTGGGTCAAAAACAGGCAGCCTGCTTCTCGCAAGAAACAGACTGTCTGTGTTTTGCCCCAAACCGTGCATAAGACATCTACCTTATACCGATAAGGGTGATGAGGGGGATATTTTTCGATCGATTAAGCCCAAGGATTGACGGGGGGACGTTTTTCGGGCATAGTACCCAATCAGGCCTTTTTACCCGCAATTCGTCAAAAAGAAGGGGGGTGAATTATGGTCCTGCCTCCGTATATCATTGAACAGATCAGGAAACGTGAAAAGCGGCGAAGGCAGGAAGAACAGCGACCCGCGATTCGCCTGCCGATTCCAGGGGAAGACCCTTTGGACCGTCCACCTGAAGAACCACCCGACTCGGAGACGGACGACGACGATGACAATCGCGGGGTCGTCATCATCGATCTATAGGAGGAGAGATGCTCGATTCAAATCAAGCGCAAGACGCTGGTGCCGACAGTGATCCTCAAATCGAGGCAAGACAGCGAGCCTTCGGTGCCCTGAAGGCAATGACCAGAGCAGCCGGCGCACTGTTCGTTCACGTCGAAACCAATGGTAATCAGCCCGGGCTGGTACGTCTGGTCCACGACGGCATGAAGAGCGACGGAATCGTCAGTCGCTGAAGGAAGTCTCTAAACCGGGCGTCAAGTGATGTCCGGTTTTTTGTCGGTCAGTTTCAGACGTTATTTAAGCCTGTGGATATATGCCTGTCTGTAAAATCTCTGACAATCGTGATACATTCTGAGTGGAATAAGTCCGCTAATTACGGACCACATGGAAATCCCACTCATCCTCCGCAAGCTCGGTTTCAGCGATAAGGAGATCAAGGTCTATCTCGCGCTCTTATCGAGTGGAACTTCGTCTGTCCGCAAACTCGCTAAAGACGCGGAACTCAACCGCAGTTCAGTGCATGACGCACTGAAGTCTTTACGTGACACTGGGCTCATTGCCGTCTATCAGAAACATAAGAAACAATACTATCTCGCCGAGGATCCGGAGAAGTTGATTGAAGTAGTCGAACGACGCGAGCAGGGAATTGCCGCACTCAAGCGACATGTCAATGAGTTGCTGCCGGAACTCAAGTCGCTCTACTCCCAGCGTGGTGATAGACCGACGGTAAAATACTACGAGGGCATGAAAGGTCTCGGTATCGTGCTCAAGGATGTCATCGCCACGATGACCGAGCTCGGCGGCGACAGGGAGTATCGCGCTTTCTCTTCGTCGTACCTGCGGCAGTTCCTCTACCGTAATTTTCCGAATTTTACCAAGGAACGAATCGCGCGTCAGATTCGCGGTCGGGTGCTGGCGATGGGTCAAGGCAGTGAAGAGAGACCACTCATAGAACAGCGGCGTATTCCGACCGATAAAGCCGTACCTACCTACACGTTCATCTACGGACCCAAGGTCGCGTTCATCTCTCTCGACGAGGACGAGTCGCCGGTCGGGGTGATTGTCGAAGACGCCAGGATAGCAGAGACACAGCGGATTATTTTCGAGAACGCCTGGAACGTATCGAACATCGAAAAGCGCGTAGCCATGGCCGCGGACATCGAGGAGAACCTATGAAGGATATCGTCACAATCGGCGGGGGGACCGGGCAGTTCACCCTGTTGACCGGCTTCAAGCGCTTCCCGGTCCACCTGACGGCTATCGTCGCGATGGCTGATGACGGCGGATCGACCGGGATGTTGCGCGACGAACTCGGCGTATTGCCGCCCGGTGACATCCGCCAGTGTCTTGTGGCGCTCTCGGATTCCGAACTGGTCATGCGCGAGCTGTTCAAGTACCGTTTCGACAAGGGGAAACTCGAGGGCCATAATTTTGGCAACATTTTCCTGTCCGCCCTCGAGAAGATTACCGGCAGTTTCGAGGAAGCGGTGCGCGTCGCCGGCATGGTATTGTCCATTCGCGGCGAGGTCATACCGGTCGCGACGAGCGACATGATACTGGTCGGCGGTCAGAACGGCGAATTGCGCGGCCAGCACACCATCGAGCTCGCTACGATCGTCGATCGGGATTCTTTCGAGCTTGAACCGGAGGCCTTCGCGAATCCGAAAGCGGTCATAGCGATCGAAAAAGCCGACTGCATCGTAATCGGTCCGGGCAATCTATATTGCAGTATCGTCCCGAACCTGTTGGTGCACGGCATTTCGGAAGCTATTGCGCGTTCGCGGGCGACGGTCGTCTATAATTGCAACCTTATGAATAGGGCCGGTCATACGGACGGGTTCGGGGTGTCGGATTTCGTGGCCGAAATCGAGCGTTACATCGGCGGGGGGAGGATAGATTACGTGACCTTCAACAGCGAGGTGCCTCCGGACGAACTTCTGGAGCGCTATGCTATCGAACGCGAGTTCCCCGTTCTGCCGCCGGACAATCTCGAAGCACCGATTTCTCATGCGATTCCGCTCGCGGCCCAGCTCGTCAGCTCCGGCAAATGCGTCCGGAAGTCGGGCGATCCGATCAAGCGTTCGCTTATCCGTCATGATTCCGATATGTTGGCTGATCTTATCGTCCAAAATTGCCTGGGAGGCCTATGATCGTCATTCTCGATCTCGACTACACGTTGTTAGATACGGCTAAGTTCAAGGATGCGCTGGCCGTCGTGTTCGCGTCCTGTGGTGTCGATCGTAAGTCTTTCGACCGGGCGTATAAGAAGACGGTCACCGCTCGGCCGCCGGAATACGATTATGACATCGACCGGCACATCGGTTATCTCGAGGAACACCTGACTTGCAATGTCGAAAAGCTGAAAGGCAGAGTGAACGAGCTGTTGAAGTCTGTCGACGACCATCTCTACCCGGGGGCGCGGGATTTCGTCGAAAGGTTGCGGGTGGGTGGCGCCAGGCTGGTGCTGCTGACGCTCGGCAACGAATTTTGGCAGCGCATCAAGATGGAACATTCGACGTTGTCGGACATGTTCGACCGTATCGTGACCGTAGGGTCCGGGAAGGAAGATGTGGTCGGGGACATCGCTAAGGGTCATGACAAGGTGGTGGTGATAAACGATAATGTCGATGAGATCTTCAGGATGTTGGAGACGAACCCCACGTTCCTGTATATAGTGAAGCGCGGGCCTAGAGGAGTGCCGGGCGCGCTCGATATTCCCGTCTGTGATTCGTTCGAGGATATTCTTGAAGTGATGCTTCTCGACTCTTAGACTTTTTAGCTTCTCGACTCCAAGTATGCGATATATCGCTGACCTGCATATCCATTCGAAGTATTCACGCGCCTGTTCCAAGAACCTGACGCTCTCGAATCTTGCCGCATGGGCGCGCGTGAAGGGGATCGATGTCCTGGCTACTGCCGATTTTACCCATCCGGCGTGGTTGAAAGATATCGAAACCAAGCTTGAACCTGCCGAACAGGGTCTTTTCAGGCTGAAGGCCGGATTCGACAAGGAGGATGGAGAAGGCAACTACATACCGGCACCTGCGGTGAAGGACGGTCGGGACATGAGGTTCGTCCTTTCGACCGAGCTCTGTTGTATCTATAAGAAGAACGGCAAGACACGCAGGAATCATTTGGTGGTCCTTTCTCCGACGATTGAGGCCGTAAGGAAGATGGTCGCATATCTTGAGGCGCAGGGGAGAAACTTGAAATCAGACGGGCGTCCGATATTGGGTATGGACGCGAAGGAAATCGTAAAGATGGCGCTCGATGCCGACGAGCGTTGCGAGGTCATTCCCGCTCACGCCTGGACGCCATGGTTTTCCGTCTTCGGTTCGCAATCAGGATTTGATTCGCTTGAGGAATGTTTCGATGAATTGACTCCGCATATTCATGCCGTAGAGACCGGGGTATCGTCCGACCCACCGATGAACTGGCGGTTGTCAGAACTGGACAGGGTCGTATTGGTGTCCAACTCCGACGCGCACGGACTCCGCAATCTTGCCAGGGAAGCGAACGTGTTCGAGTTTGATGGACTGAGTTACGATTCGATGCTCGGAGCCATTCGAGAGCATGACGCGGAAAAGTTTCGGTATACGATAGAGTTCTTTCCGGAAGAGGGAAAGTATCATGCTGACGGTCATCGCAACTGTAAGTTCACCTGCGAACCCGAAGAGACGGAGCGGCTCGGTGGTAAGTGTCCGAAGTGCGGTAAGCCATTGACGCGAGGCGTGTTGGGTCGGGTGCATGCGTTGGCAGACCGTAAAGAAGGAGTCAGGCCGAAGGCATCTCCGGATTTTCGTCATATCATTCCATTGGAAGAATTGATCGCTGACGCGATAGGAAAGACAAAGGCGGCCAAGGCCGTGTTTACGGAATACACAAGACTGGTCGAAGGGCTCGGTCCGGAGTTCGATATCTTGCTGGATGTCTCTCCGGAAGACATCGCGCGCGTGACCTCGGAAAGGATTGGCGAAGCGGTCAGGAGGATGCGGTCCGGTGAGGTCATTATTCGTCCGGGTTATGACGGTGAATACGGAAAGATAAACGCGTTCGCGGATAAGAAAGCGGCAACCCAGGTGAAACTAGAGATTTAGTGATAACGTGCCGACTAACAAAACGCCCACCAAAAGGTGGGTGTTTTGTGTATCTAGGTGAAAGCTATTTCTTCTTTCTCCTGACAACTTTCCGCTTGGCGGGTTTCCGCTTCGGAGCAGCTTTCCGCTTCTTCGGCGCAGCTTTCTTCTTGCGCTTCGGAGCAGCTTTCCGCTTCTTCGGCGCAGCTTTCTTCTTGCGCTTCGGAGCGGCTTTCCGCTTCTTCGGCGCAGCTTTCTTCTTGCGCTTCGGAGCAGCTTTCCGCTTCTTCGGCGCAGCTTTCTTCTTGCGCTTCGGAGCAGCTTTCCGCTTCGCGACTTTCCGCTTCGCGGGTTTCCGCTTCGCGACTTTCCGCTTCGCGACTTTGCGCTTCGCGGGTTTCCGCTTCGCTGGTTTCTTTTTCTTGGCTGGCATGCTTATCACCTCCTCCTTTAGCGAGTAGTGCGAAGAGCATCGCATGTTACTCGTTAGTGATAAATTTGCGCTCTTGCCTTCAGTATACAGAAAAAGTTTTCATGTTAGCAACTATTTTGTGCACATAAAAAAGTTTTTCAAAAAAATACGCGCAAGTGTTGCGCGTGATTATTTTTTGTCTTTCTTCACGACTTCTTCCACGTAACGTTCACAACGTTCCGTGAACTCTTCATCCGGTTCATCATTCCTGCTCTGAAGGGTGTCAATCACGGTGATCTTACCTCCGCTAAGCGGTTCGTCATCGGAAAACCGGATGTGTATCTGCCCGTTGCCGTCTTCTACGATCGTTCCGTACATTTTGACCTCTGTCTGGGATTATGATGACATCCGTCCATTGCCAGGTCAAATGTATTGACCGAAGCTCGAATTCCTGATATTTTAAGCCCGTTATGGGCCCGTAGCTCAGTTGGTAGAGCACCGCCTTTGCAAGGCGGGGGTCAGCGGTTCGAACCCGCTCGGGTCCACCCCTCGACTCATTCTTGTTTCGTAAGAATTCGCTCGGGGTCTTCGACCATCCATCAAGTGATTGATCTTCAGGAATGAAGAGTCGAGGGCCTTGCCGCTCGAAGGTCCTGAGGGCTTCTCGGGCCCGATGGGAGCGAATGTAGCGGAGCGGAATGAGTCGAAAGGCATGTTCTTTGTTGAGGACATGCCTTTCGTTCTGAGGAGCAGTATGGAGTATTATGTTTATCTTGCTCGATGTAGTGACGGCACTCTTTATGTAGGTGAGTGCAGTGATATTCGGGCACGTGAGATTCGACACAATAAGGGGACAGGAGCATCGTATACAAAATATAGGCGTCCCGTCAGAAAAATTTACTTTGAAAAGTATTCTAGCCTGGTAGACGCAAGAAAAAGAGAGACACAGATTAAAAAATGGTCAAGAAACAAGAAGGAGAGATTATTAAGTTGTGGCACCTCAATGAAAATATGAATATTGCTGAACATACTAAGAGTAAGTTACATCTTAAAGAATCCCCGACGCTGAAGGATTTTCAAAGTTATATCGTTCAGATGAAAAAAGAGCGCGGTTTTGATAAGGAGTCACTGGCAGAGGCATTCATGCTGTTGATGGAGGAGTGTGGTGAGCTGGTCAAAGCCGCCAGGAAGACTCAGGGCATCAAATGCGACTCACGTTCAAAGGAGTACAGGCTTGATCATGAGGCGGCAGACGTGTTCATGTATCTGCTGGCCATATGCAACACTTGCAGCATCGATCTTGAACAGGCGTTCAGGGATAAAGAAGAGATAAACAAGTTACGGACCTGGCGATAATCTCAGAAATAAAAAAGACGCGGCTTGGGCCGCGTCTTTTGATCTATGGTTTATGCCCCTTCTCCTGGATCTCCAGGGCCTTCCCTATCCTCATCTTTCTTCACCCGGCCCACTAACGCGGAGGGTCTGATGCGTCGGAAGAATCGTATCGCGGGTCGGATGCCGAAGAAGAAGACCATACTCGCGAGAAGCGCGATACTGCCGAACTGGACGAGCACCGCCGGATCGAACGATGAGATCAGCCCGTGATATGTGGCATGTCCGTCCGCGCTCAGGACGACGAAGCCGGCGCCGGCCAGCGTGCCCAATCCCATCACCGCCGCGACAGAACCCACGAGGAAGATGAATTGCTGGATGTTGATCTCTCTTTGAAGATTCTCCTGATAGAAGAATCCGGTTATCTGCACCGTCGAGTCCAGGTATTCTTCGAGCATGTCCCACAGGCGGGTGATATAGAATGTGCTGCTGGTGAGTTTGTCGAACCTGTACGCTTCGACCGCACGAAGATCCTCGGTCAGGCCGAGATCATCGATCTCATTCCTGCGCTCGCTCAAATACGCCATCATCTGGTTGATGCGCGCCCTGATGATCGCCATATCCCTCTTGTAGTTCAGGAGACGGTCCCGGATCACGGGGAGCTCATAGGAGGGGATGGATGACCTCTGTTGGATATCCGCGATGCGGCCCCACAGCTGCCGGTGCAGTTCGAGATATTGTTTTAAGCGGTGTTCGTATTCCCTGGAAAGAATGAGTTCATCGATGATGTATTTGGTCGCGCCCGCCCCGCCGCTCTCGTCGCCCACGATGATATGCTTGTCCGCGAAATAGACCGTCCGATCTGGGTGGCGCGCGATGTAGTGGACTTCATCGTCCAGTTCGACGCACATCTTCCTCGCCGCGACATCCTCGACGCCTTTGGCGAGGATTATCACCGGTCGCGACATCAGGTCCGGCACCTTGTATGAGATGACCGGCGCTCCCAGTCCGTACAGTATCGACAATGAGGGGGTCAGCAGTTTTTCGAAGAATTCCCGGATCTTCTTCAGGTCCTCCTGGAAATCGTCGGACTCGACAGTCAGCGTCAGTAATCCGTCTTCATGGAAGAGGGTCGTGATATTGTCGAACTCCGCCGAGACGCGGTCAAACCTGCCGCCGACGTATTGCACGTTCCTGGGCTGCATCTGTTTCCTCAATTCCTTGAGTTTTTCCACGTCGAGATCGATATGGACCCGCCCGTCCTTGAGGAAGCTGTAGTATTCCTTGAGGTGCAGCTTGGTGCGCGGGAACCAGCTGCCCGTTGTTATCGTTATCACTTCCATGGTTCTATGGTGACTTTGTTGATGTTTTCGTCGGACGGGAACGCGATGAGCAATCCCCGTTTGGCGCCCATCTCCTGGACCAGGCCGGTCGCGTTCCATGTTCCGACAGCGAGCGCGTGCCTGACGTCGTCACGTCGCAGTATTCCGGCAACGAAACCCGATCCGAAAGCGTCACCTGCGCCTGTCGTGTTGACACGGGGCACTTCGATGATGTCGCTATGCAACACCTCTTCGCCCTCAGCGGAATATGTGCCACCCATCCCGTCAGTGATGAGGAGTACGCGTTTCGGCAGGCCCTTGAGCCTCGCGATGATCGCGTTCAGATCCCCGGTCCCGATACCGGTAAGTGCGGAAGCCTCTTCTCGGTTGAGGTTGAAGATGTCCACCTTGCGGATGAGCGGTTCCAGCTCGTCGATACCCCGCTTCAGTTCACCATTACCCGGGTTCCAGGCCACTTTAATGCCTGCGTTTTTCGCGTGTTCCAGGATTCGTCCGACCAGCTCGATGTCTCCACCCAACGAGGTGAGGTAGAACCATTTGGCTTTTAGCTTGTTCCAGGGAATCCGTTCCGGATCTATTTCGCGTGATGCGCCACGATAGACGAGAATCGTCCGTTCACCGCTACCCGCGACGATGATGATGGAGTACGCGGTCTGGTCTTCCGTATTTTTCTGCAGGAACTTTTCGGAAATGCCGTACGATTTGTATTCCGTACAGATTTCGCGGCCGTTCGGGTCCTCGCCGATGGAGCTGACCGTCGCCGTCTTGAATCCGAGCTGGGCGAACGTCGCCGCGGCGTTCGTTGCGCCCCCACCCGTCTGGAATGTCAGCTCATCGATGTTCACTTTGGCCCCCAACGGAAAACAGGCCTCCAACGCGAACGGGGGAGTGTCGGATTCCTGGATCTCAAGCGCGGCGCTCTTTACGAAAACGTCCTTGGTCGCCGATCCGATTGTGATTACGTCCAACATAACGACTGCCTACTTTTTTGCCCTGCCCTTACAGCCGAACACCCGCATCCTGTCGCGTACCACGTCTTTCATGAGTTCTTTCGACGGTGCGAGTAGCTTCCTGGGATCGATCGTATCGTTCTTTTTTATGATGGCCTGTCTGATTCCGGCAGTAAAGGCGATACGCAGGTCAGAGTCGATGTTGACCTTGCGGATTCCCGCGCGGATGGCCTTACGGATTTCAGTGTCTGGCACACCCTTGGCTTTCGCGAGCCGGTTACAGTCGCCGAACACGTTGCAGTTTTTTCCGGCGAGCTTGACCATCTCCTCGTCGATTTCCGATGCCCCATGCAGTACAAGCGGTACTTTGACCAACGCGTCGATTTTCTTCAGGCGGGGAATATCCAGTTCGGCCTTGGTCTTGAACTTGTTCGGGCCATGCGCCGTGCCGATCGATATCGCCAGCGCGTCGCAATCGGTCTCTTTCCAGAAACGAAGCGCTTCGTCCGGATCGGTGAAGAACGCTTGTTTTTCGGATACGCTCACCAGATCTTCGACACCTTGAATGGCACCGATCTCCGCTTCGACTGAAACACCTTTCCGGTGCGCCCAGCTGACCACCTTGCGTGTGTTGCGGACGTTCTCCTTGTAGGGGAGAATCGATCCGTCGTACATGACCGAGGTATAACCGGCATCGATGGTTTTCTTCACCACCTTAAGATCCTTGCCGTGGTCGAGATGTAGTGCGACAGGCACCGGAGCTTTGGCGGCCACTTTGACCATGGCGACCAGGTAATCCAGTCCGGCGTACTCTATGGCACCCTCGGTAGTCTGAACGATTACCGGCGAGTTCAGTTCGGTCGCGGTTTCGATGACCGCCTGGAGCACTTCGAGGTTGTTGATATTGAACGCACCGACGGCGTACTTGCCGCGGTCTGCCGTTGAAAGGATTTTTTTGAGAGTAGTCATCATATTAGGTCATTTACGTTCGACCGCTTTCCTGGCGGCGTCTTTAATATGTTTGATTCCCAGGCCGTAGTGTTCGACGAGCCTGTCGGCATCTCCTGACTGTCCGAATTCGTCCTTCAGACCGATGAGTTCCATCGGTACGGGGTGGGTCTGCGCGAGGGCCTCGGCTACGGCCGATCCCATACCACCCCGAATTTGGTGGTCTTCAGCGGTTACGACAGCACCGCATCTTTCCGCTGCCGCGATCAGTGTATCTTCATCAAGTGGTTTGACGGTGTGATTGTTGATGACGGTGCAGTCCAGCCCCTCGTCGGCGAGTTCCTCGGCCGCCGACAGCGCCCTGTAGACCAGCGAACCGCAGGCGACGATCGCGACATCCTTCCCCTTGCGAAGGACCTGCGCTTTTCCGATATCGAACGGCGTTTCTTCCGTAGTGAATACGGGCGAGTTTTCCCGCGCCGCACGCAGGTATGCCGGACCTTCCGTGTCGGCGATGGCCAGTGTCGCTTTTTTGGCCTGAAGCGCGTCACATGGGACGACGACCGATATTCCCGGGATACATCGCATGATCGCGATGTCCTCTGTGGCCTGATGTGATGCGCCGTCCGGCCCGACCGTTACACCGGCGTGTGAACCGACGATCTTGACGTTCGCTCCATTCAGGCAAACGTTCGTCCTGATCTGCTCCCACGCGCGACCCGGGCAGAATATCGCGAAGGAGGCCACGAAAGGGATCTTGTCTGCCATCGCCAGGCCCACGCCGAGCGCTACCAGCAGCTGTTCAGACACACCTATCTGTATGAACCTGTCCGGATAGTTGAGTTTGAAGTCGGCCATTCGGACCGAATCCGTCACGTCAGCGCATACGCCCACCACGTTGTCGAATCGGTCGGCCGCAAGCATCAAGCCTTCGCCGAAGCCGTCCCGTGTAGCGGATTTCGTGAGGGACTCTGTGACCGTAAGGTCGGGACAGAGTTTCATTTTCGGGTCATACATATCCGTGTCATTCATGATCCGATCTTAATCTGTCACCGAGTGCGCGGAGCTCCTCCAATGCCCTGTCGGTCTCATCGGCGTTTGGCGTCTTTCCGTGCCATCTGAAATCACCCTCCATGAAGCTCACCCCGCGTCCCGGGATATTGTGTGCGATGATTGCGGTCGGTTTCTCGGTGATGGCCTTGGCGATGTTGACCGCTTCGATGATCTGACGCACATCGTTGCCGTCGACCTCGATGACATGCCAGTTGAATGATTCATATTTCTTTCTGAGTGGCTCGAGCGGCATTACGTCTTCGGTCCTGCCGTCTATCTGTATGTTGTTGCGGTCGATGATATTGGTGAGGTTGGCGAGTCTGTGCTTGCCGGCGAAGAGCACCGCTTCCCAGTGCGGTCCGGCTCCGTGTTCGCCGTCGGAAGTCACCGCATAAGTGCGCCAGCGCATCCCGTCCATCTTTGCCGCGTATGCGAGACCGGCCGCCTGAGCCAGACCTGCCCCAAGCGGCCCGGAAGTCGATTCGAGCCCCGGCAATCGCATTCGTTCCGGATGGCCCTGAAGGCGTGTGCCGAATTTCCGCAACGTCATCAGCTCTTTTTTCGGAAAGTATCCCGCGTACGCCATCGCCGCGTATCTCACCGGGCAGATGTGTCCGTTCGACAGGATCAGCCTGTCCCTGCCCTTCCAGTCCGGATTTTTCGGTTTATGGTGCATAATCTGAAAATATAGCGCGGTGAAGACATCGGCCATGCCTAGTGAACCTGCCGGATGTCCCGAACCAGCCTCAAAGAGCATCTTGATGATATCCTTGCGGATGTTTGTGGCGATTATTTCCAGTTTCTTGACTTTATCGTCGTGGATGTGACTCATGCGGTTGTGTGTCGCAGAAATATAATTCTTATCTAATTATACCTTATTTTAAGGTCGCTGTCATTCGGAATTTAGGGTCTGAATGTCGTTTTCTAAGCTAAAATTAAACAAAAAACCGCCCATGCGGTTTTCCATGCCTGTTCGGATTAGAGCTTCCTCAGTTCCCGTTCGAAAGCCTCGACAGCGGCTATCGGGTCTTCCTGATCGGTCACAGCACTGCCGGTGACAACCGCGTCGGCTCCGGACCTGGCGATGGCCACGATGTTACTGGGATTGACTCCGCCGTCTACGATTACGTGCATGTTGGGGCGTAGTTTCTTGATCTCCCTGATCTTGTCGAGCGTGATGCTCTGGAATTCCTGTCCGCTGCGTCCGGGTTTCACGCCCATGACCATGACCGAAACGAACCTGTCGAGCCAGGGTACGATTTTCAGTGTCGGCGTGTCGGGGTTCAACGTGATACCGAGCTCCGAACAGTCGGCGACCGAACGTATTATCAGGTCTTCTCGATGCGTCGATTCGATGTGGAAATAGACACGCTCCGCGCCGGAGACCGCCCAGACCGGAACCGAATGTTCCGGATCGGCCACCATCATGTGCGCATGGAACGGCAGATCTTCCATGATGCTCATGACCGAATCGACGCTGGCCCAGGTCTTGGCTTCCACGAACCTGCCGTCCATTACATCGACATGCACGGTGAGCCCCAATGGGCGTACGTGTTCTACTTTCCTTCTGAATTCAGCCTCGTCTTTAGCGAGAATCGCCGGGTAGATTTCCATAGCTGATTTAAGGCTATTTTTGTCTCAAGCCAGGCTTGGTTAGGTGCTTTTTTCGTATTTACTGATCTTCTTGAGGCGGCGTCTGTGTCGTGTGGCGCCAGAGAACGGGGTTTCGAGCCAAAGTCTGACCAGTCGTTTCGCTTGCGCGGATTTTCCGGATGCCGTGCGCGCGCCCAGGCAGAGTACGTTGGCGTTGTTGTGTTCTCTCGACATGCGCGCCGTGTACCTGTCATAGGCGAGGGCCGCTTGCGCGCCGCGGACCTTGTTGGCAGCGATACATTCACCGATGCCGCTGCCCCCCAAGACGATTGCCACACCACGTCCCGCGGATGCCATGGCGGCTTCGACCGCCGGTATGATGAAGTCCGGATAGTCGGATGGTGAGTCGTCGAACGCGCCCATATCCACCACCTTGTAGCCGGTGCGAAGAAGATGCTTCCGCAGATCCTCTTTCAATATGAAAGCAGCATGATCCGCCCCGAGATAAACTGTAGGTTTGCGTCGTTTGAGCATATGGGAGTCTAGGAGTCGAAGAATCTAAGAGGCTGGGGTCTTGTGGAGATCTGCCACTATCATCTCTTAGACTCCTTGACTCTTGGCCTCTTAGTCTTTTTCACTTGCCAAGTATAACATCGCTTCAGCCTTACCGCCAAGGTGGGCAAGGGGATTGACAAGGACGTATTTGTAGTGTATATTTTCTAGTCGCGTTCCGCGCATCCTGGCCGAAAGGCCTAGGGTGAGTGTAGAGTGGCAGGGTTCCTTAAATTTTTTCGCAAGGGAGGCGAATACAATGTTGAGAGATCTGAATATCAGGCATGTCTTTATCCTGATGGCACTGGCCGCGTTTTGTGCGGTGGCGGTGCCGGCGAGCGGTGCGTTGCCTCCGTCGGAGGAGCGCGAGAATCAGCTCATGAGTGACGTTGAACACGAGATCATGAGTGAGATGCGTCGCATCGGATTGCAGGAACCCCGGATTGTCGGGGTATACTCATTCTTCGTTTGCAGTCATGGCTGCGCGGATGGGGAGGATGTGATTCAGGTCGAGGGACGACATCCGGAAGATGGCCGACAAATCGATTTGTGGATCTGCCACAATCGATCGACGGACCGTTTTTATCGGCCACGACCACCCATCAGGAGTACCTGCACGTACGAATCAGCGCCAGAGAGCGCCGGGGAATTTCAAGCACCACCGACGATGGGAGATGCACAATGAGTCGCAAGAAAGCGAAGAAGAAGGCCGCCAAAAAGGCTACAGGCAAGGGGATGAACACGGATCGGACGCGGACGCGAGCGTTCCGTTACGCCCTGTTGGCGATTGCCGTCATTGTGACTGCCGTTTGTGCGGGCACTTGCCTGACGTCGTGCATCGATAGTGGAGAGTTCACCACGCATTACATCTCGTTGGGCGGCGACATCGACGCATCGAACGCGGATGAGATGGAATACGGGGATGATGAGCCCTGGGGAGCAGAGCCGGAAAGCAGGTCGGAGTCGCCATTCAGCATCGCGCGTCAGTGCGGCAGGAGGTACTGCCGCATCGCCATGATCGACCGGTCGATTGTCAAGCGTGTTTCCGGTCCAGAACCGGCCTTTGCGGGGAATGTACTCTGAACTGACCGGTCCGAAGGACCATGCGGATGAACAACTGCTTTCACGACTCCAGTAAAATGGAGTCTTTTTTGTTTTTAGGAGTCAGATGGCCTGGAAAAGGGGTAGAAAGAACAAAAGCAAATCTTCTGCTCTTCCCATCTCTTTTTTCGCCCTCATCTCTCAAGGTGTCATAGGGAAGTAGTAATCTCCGCTTTACGGGAAGTAGAATCTTCCGCCTCTGCTAGTCTGTGGGGGTATGAAAGATTTACTACCAATGACGCTCAAACAACTCGGCAGGCTCGATATAATCA
>JAYEJB010000013.1:0-5200 GCA_034716415.1 Patescibacteria group bacterium | reverse complement strand
AATTACCATTCGCTGCCACCGACCGCACGGTGATGCCTGGGCGCTAATCTGAGCGGCAAAATGAGAACTTACAAACCGGAAGTTTTAACTTCCCAAAAAAGCGGAAGATTTAACTTCCCTTTGACAAAAGCGGCATCGGGATTGACAAAACAGCCTAAATATGCTATATTAACTTGTCGTAGCTGGCATGGTGTCAGTGAAGGCATGGACTTTAAACCAACCCCTTTGGAGGGGGAAAGAGAGGAGGAACGCGATGCGTTTCTTGGCGATTTTTCTACTGGCCCTCTTCATCGGGGGCTGCGCACGCTACAACGTCCGGACTACCTTCGATCGTGAGGGTGGAACGGAGACCGTCGTTGAGTCCCGGGGCGTTAGTATGAACCCCGAGGCGAACATCCATGCGGTCTCGGCGCATCAACAAGGTGCCGTGCACGCGGACGCCTATCATCAGATGGGCGGCTACTGGGGCGGTGGAATGTCCATGACCGACATGGGTTTTCACTACCCTGGCGGTATCGTGCCGGCACCTTCGACCGACATGGAGCGTCGACTGATGCATCTCGAAAGTGATGTCGAGGAGACGCGAGATGGAGTGGACGGCGTCGCGGAATCACAGCGGCGCCTTGTGGATGGCCTTCGTGGCCGAGGGGGTGAGAGATGACACGGTTCACGATGATCATGGTGGCCGTGCTGGTCACCGGTTGCGCAAGCAACCAGGCTTTCGAGCGTCAGCTCGCGGAGCAACAGGAGGTCATTCGAGACCTCCAAGCCCGCCTTCTCGTCGACGATCGCGATCCGCGGCCGTCCACCGATGAGTCCGACGCGGACGCTGTAGAAGCCGCTCCCGAGCGGCGCGTGGCAACGTCACGATCGGGAATTCGCCCGATGCCGGCCTTCACCGACACACCCCAGACCTGGGGCAATCTGCACGGAGCTCCTCCGGTTCGCGGGGTCTGCCCGCAGAGTCTCACCCTGAGGCTCTACAACCGGATGGACAACCACGTGGTCGTCCAGCTCGACGGGCGCAACGTCCAGGTCGGCGGCGCCACGAGCGTCCTGCCGACGCTTCCCCCCGGGCAGATGGTCGAGGTGTGCCTGAGCCGTTACGGTCGGCACACCATCGCCGGACAGGTCGTCACCTTCAGGGAGGGCCAGCCCGTTCGGGGAGAGCGTTTCTCCGATCCGGACGTCCACTTCGGATCTGATCCGAGCGGCGTCATTCCGTATCACCGATACGGGATCACCGGACAGATCGTCCGGCGTCATCGGATTCGGTGAGGCCCCCAACCCCTTCGCGGGCGGTATCCAACCGTCCCAACCGAAAGCCCGAGCCGTCTTGGCCCGGGCTTTTATCATTCCTTGAATTTAATCTACGTCAGGTCGTAGATTCGGTAATAGCACCGACCACGAAGTTCGCGATCGCGTACGCGGCCATGATAATCACCAGCCCTATGACCGCGTTGGTGATGATCTTCTTGGCTTTTCCGACCTGTTCCTCGTTACCGCCGGCGGTCATCCAGAGGTAACCCCCGTAAAGGATGAGCACCAAGAGCACTATGCCCAGAAGTCCGAACGCGGCCTGGATTACGCCGCCGATGATGACCGCGAGATCCGTCTCGCCAGTTTCGCCGTACGCGGCTTCGCCGACGTTCGTCAGCTGGCTTGAGAGGTCGACACCTCCGGCTACAGCGGGCGCGGGTGCCAGCCACAGCGGGGCGCAAAGCAATATGAGCATCGGGATGAGTGCGAGTTTTTGCAACACTTTCATACTCTTGAGTGATTGATAATTATAGTTTGACTTTCGACTTAATTAATATAGCATGGATAAGCCTTTTCAGCCTATTCCGGTCGATGCGGTGATCGCGCTCATCACGTAGAAGGCGATGGCGTAGGCGATCATGACTATGATCAATCCGACTATCGCGGAGGTCAGGAGCTTTTTCGCCTTGTCCACTTTGGCCGTATCGCCGCCGGCCGTCATCCAGAGCGCGCCGCCGTAGACGAGCAGGACGAAGAATATCACGCCCAATACGCTCAACGCGCCCTGCACGAGGGTTCCGACGAATTCGGCGAGCGTGCCTTCACCGTTCGAGCCCGGCAAGCCGCGCCCCGCGTGTTCCGCCGATCCCCTGACGTCCGGCAGTTCCACGGCCAGGACGGAGTACGGCAGGAACGTCAGCAGGAATGCCCCCGCGCCAATCCAGATTTTTCCGATCGTTTTATTCATAGTGACGTCAGTCAAGCAGGTCGGAATCGTCCCCGGCTTCGCCGATGCCGGCTTCATCTAAAAGCGTATCCAGGTCTTCCGGTGTGAGCGCTTCCTCAAGCGGATCTTCGGTCTCGATGAATTCCTCATCACCTACCACCTCTCCTTCCGGTCCGGACGGTGACACTATGTCCACCACGAAAGTCGTAATAGCATATGCACCGATTACGATGATCGTTCCGGCTATCGCTCCGATGATGATCTTTTTGGCCTTGCCGACGCGTTCCTCGTTGCCGGCGGCGGTCATCCAGAGGAACCCGGCGTAGATGATCAGGATCATCAGTATTACGCCGACGAAACCGAGAAGCGCGCGAATCAGGTGGCCGATGATGGTGGGTAGGTCGGTCTCGAGTTCAGCGAGGCCGGAGACGCCCGCCGAAGTATCGAGTCCATGCGCGGCGAGAGCCGGTCCGGCGACCAGGAGAAGTCCGAACGCCAGAAATACGCCGCCGATTTTGAGTATTCCTTTGTTATCGTGGAGCACGTTCATATTGACTTCAGTCAGTACCCGTATCGGCGCCGATGCCGGTATAGATGGCTTCGAACACGAAATCGAGAATGTAGTAGGCACCGATTACGATAAGCATCCCGATTATGGATGTCGCGAAGATATTTTTCGCCTTACCGAACTGCTCTTCGTTTCCGCGGGCCGTCATCCAGAGGAACCCCGCGTAGATCATCAGCACGAAGAACACCACGCCCACCAGCCCAAGTACGCTGTTGATGATGTTTCCTGTCAGCGTGGAAAGGCCTGATACTCGCGCCACGCCGCTTTCCCCGGAGTGAGTCCCGACATCGAGCAGGCCGATCGAGGGTTTTGAGTCTTTCTTTTCCGTCGGTGGATCAGCGAACGCGATAACCGGTACCAACAACAACGAAGTCACCGCGACAGTGATAAGACCGAGCCGCAATTTTTCGGTCAATGACATGGAGTTCAATATACGCATACTCCTTAAATGATGGACTTCGGGCTTGGGCCCGGAGCATAAAACAAGAATATCCTTGATTATTCACCGTAGCATTCCCCCTTCGCTGAAGCTGCGGGGGATTCGCGTATCATATTCTTTACGGACTGACGTCCGTAAAGATATTGCGGAGGCGAATAAATTCCGGACCAGGGATCGGCAACGCGTTCAAGACATTCATTCCCGCATTCCCGATCCCCGATCCGGAAATGGAATCGGGGCAAAGCTCTGTAGTACCTGTCGTATTATGTCGTGCCTTGGATGATGGCGCCGACTACGAAGTTCGCGATAGCGTAGGCCGATAGGATGATGATCAGACCGATGACACCGGAGATGATGATCTTCTTCGCCTCTCCGACCTGTTCCTCGTTGCCTCCCGCGGTCATCCATTTGAATCCGCCGTACAGGATCAGTAACACCGCCACGATACCGAGAAGACCCATGAACGCCCTGATGACGCTACCGATGGTCTCACGGACATCCTTGGTGCCGAGACCGATTTCGGTCGCGTAGGTGATACCGAGGTCGTCAGCCGTAAGTTGTGCGTTGACGGCTAAAGGCAGTGCCATTGCCGACAGGCTACCAGCGGCTATGCCGATTCTTTTAAGTGTTTTCTTCATAAGCTAGTTCACCTCCTCTCGTTTTAAGTTATCCATTATTGATGGATTTGCGATTAGGCGCTTCTGCGCAGTCCGATTCTTACGTGGTGCCTGTGATGATGGCGCCGACCACGAAGTTCGCGATGGCGTAGGCTGACAAGATGATGATCAGGCCGATGACACCGGAGATGATGATCTTCTTCGCCTCTCCGACCTGTTCCTCGTTGCCTCCCGCGGTCATCCATTTGAATCCGCCGTAGAGGATCAGCAGTACCGCCACGATACCGAGAAGACCCATGAACGCCCTGATGACGCTACCGATGGTCTCACGGACATCCTTGGTGCCGAGACCGATTTCGGTCGCGTAGGGCATGCCGATGTCGTCCGTGGTCAGCTGTGCCTTAACGGCCAGTGGCAGTGCCATTGCTGACAGGCTGCTGGCGACCAAGCCTATTTTCTTAATTATTCCCTTCATATAGTTGACTTTATTATCCACAAAAGTGGATTCGAATGTATTTTACCTTAAAACGGTGTAAAGCGCGACAGTATGACAGTTGAGAGAGTCTAACAGTTAAAAAGCATCTTATCTTTATAATTTAATAAACATTCAGCTTTTAAGCTTTTAGACTGTTAAGCCTTTTAGCTGTCGTATCACGTCTTACCTCGTTCTAATTCCCGCTCTTCCCGCTCCGTCTATTGCCCCAACGCCGAAAGTACGAAGCTGACGAGCGCGTATGAGGCGAATATCAGGATAAGACCAAGGACCGACCATACCACGGTGTTCTTGGCCTTGTCCACCCTCTCCTTGTTGCCCGCTGAGGTCATCCACATGAATCCGCCGTAGACGAACATGGCCAGCGCCAGCACGCCTGAAATGCCGATAAGACCGCGGATGATATTTCCTATGATTACCGGGATGGAGACGGGACCGAGCGGCTCGAAGACGCTGGATTCGATCGTCGTGTCAGCCGCAGAAACGGTACCGGTCGCCACCAATACGCAGATGACGGAGCAGGCGATGATGACCGCAGTGAAGACAAGCGTTCCGCGGGTCTTGCCGCGTGTCGTGCCTTTGACTATATGATGTGACATCCGTTCGTATCCCATAGGCCTAGAGTCTTGCTCCGATCGCCGTGAAGAGGGCGCGCAGTATGGCGTAAGAGCCGAATATTATCGCCAGTCCGATGACCGCGTAGACCACCGCTTTCTTGCCTGTCTCGATGCGTTCCTTGTTGCCGCCCGAGGAGAGCCACATGATGCCGCCGTAGACGAACATCAGCAGGGCGACCGAGCCGGCGATGGCGGTGAAGATGGTGATGATTCGCGCCAGGAGTTCAGGTATGGATCCGGTCCCAAGCGGATTCGGCAGG
>JAYEJB010000012.1:0-5316 GCA_034716415.1 Patescibacteria group bacterium | reverse complement strand
GCACAATTGGGGGGCAAAACAGACAGTCTGTTTCCTGCGGGAAACAGGCTGCCTGTTTTGGCCCCCAATTGTGGATAATACCTCCTTCCTTATCGTATGAAACAGGCTGCCTGTGTTTTAGCTCCCGCCCCCCCCTTTTTTGTCATTGCGAGCGAATGCGAAGCAATCCCGTCGAGATTGCCGCGTCGCTCCGCTCCTCGCAATGACAAGGAAGGAGAGATTCCGTTAACCCGCTCTCTTTTATGCTATCCTTCATACCGTAACCGCCTATATATATGAAATACCTGAAATACGTTTTAGCCGTCGCGTCGTTCGGTCTGTTTCTGCCGATAGCGTCACTCGCCCAACAGATGTTCGAGGGTGAGCCGGAAGCGCGTCACTCGGTCGTCATCGAGGGCTACCTGCCGGCGTTCGGCGACTTGGTCAAGATCGAGAACGACGATGACCCTTCGACCGACGCGGATCTGGCCGTCTACTACATTGACGCAGATTTCCGGCGTCGCGCTTTCCCGAACCAACGCATCTACGAGAGTTGGTATGGGGACTTCTCCGGTGTACAGGAGATTAGCGCCGAAGACATGGCCAAGATCCGCCTGGCCGGCAATATCCGATACCGACCCGGCACGCGCCTTATCAAGATCCCGTCCATCCCCAAGGTCTACGCGGTCGAACCGGGTGGAGTCCTGCGCTGGATCGAGACCGAAGCCGCAGCCAAAGCGCTTTTCGGCGACGATTGGTCCCAGCGCGTCGATGACGTATCCGAGACTTTTTTCACCGAGTACACCGAAGGCACGCCGCTCGTGGCCCCGCTCTGGCCGACCGGTACGATGGTACGTCGCGCGTCCGACACCGCGCTCTTTGTCATAGATGGGATGTACAAGCGGCACGTCAGACCCGGCATCGCGTCACAGATCCGCGCGCAGGAGCGGCATATCATCGAAACGTCGTCCGACCTTTCCGGATACGATGACGGCGGGGATATCTTCGATGGCGAGAATAAACTGGTCGACACCGGCGAGTATTATTACGTCGAAACGTTATCACCGCCGGTCTTCGACTTTCCGGTCACCCCGACCACGGTGGCGGCGGGAGAGGATGTCGTGCTTTATGTCCTGCGCGCCACGAGCGGCATGCCGATTATCCTGCGCGGCATGAGCGTTCGTATGACCGGTGTCTGGAGCGGCAGTGAATCGCTCGTGACTGATCTGCGTTGGGTCGACGCCTACACCGACAATCTGTTCGGCATCCGACAGCTCGAGTCCACGGGTGCCGCCGAAGAGACGATGACCATCTCCGGCGCCTACACCATGCCCGAGAACCAGTCACGCGTCATTATGCTCAAAGGCCGCGTCTCCGAGAACGCGCCCGAGGGACATGTCATCACCACGCGGCTGCATCGTGACACCTTCAATGTCGCGGACGGGGGGAATGGGAAACGGTTCGGCAATTTCTGGCCAGCGGGAGAGTTTCCGCGGTTTGAGATGGAGGTTGGGAGATAGGTCGGTAGATGTCTTATGCACAGTTTGGAGGAAAAACAGACAGTCTGTTTCTTGCGGGAATTGGTAGATGTCTTATGCACAATTGGGGGGCAAAACAGACAGTCTGTTTCCTGCGGGAAACAGGCTGCCTGTTTTGCCCCCCAATTGTGCATAAGACATCCTTCCATATCGTCTGAAACAGGCTGCCTGTTTTTCCTCCAAACTGTGCATAAGACATCCTTCCATATCTTAAGCTTCCGGAACGAAGCGATTACCATACAACATCCTAAATAGCACCACCTATGAATAAAATTGAATCAATCAAAAAAAGCTTCGTCTTGCATCATCTTCTGCTCCTTCTGCCCCTTCTGCTCCTCCTCTTTCTACCCACCCCGACCGCCGCCGCCGTCACCTCCGGTGATCTCATCAAACTCGCCGACGACAGCGATCCGGACACGCGGCACGACACCGCCGTCTATTACGTCGGTGGCGATGCCAAGCGGTACGTCTTTCCCAACTCGAAAGTCTATTTTTCCTGGTACGAGAATTTCGACGCGGTGAAGACGGTCAGTCAGGCCGAGCTGTCGTCTTTAATGATCGGTGGCAACATCACCTATCGACCCGGCACGCGCCTGGTGAAGATCATCTCCGACCCCAGGGTGTACGCGGTCGAACCGGGCGGCGTTCTCCGGCCGATAGCTTCCGAGGATGTGGCGCGCACGCTCTACGGCAGCAACTGGAACACCATCATCGACGACGTGCCCGACGCGTACTTCACCAATTACAGCATCGGCGATCCGTTGTCTGTCGCGGTCTATCCGTCGGGTAGTCTGGTCAAGCGGTCGAGCGACGGCGCTGTCTTTTATATAGAGAACGGACTCAAGCGGCACATCACCTCGATGGAGGTCTTTTCGTCCCTGCGCATCCAGGACAGGTTCCTGATCGGCGCGTCCGGCTCGCTCTCCGAATATCCGGACGGCGCGGACCTCACGTCCGGAGAGCCGGCGTTGACCGACACCAGCGGCAAGAACACCGTGTCGCCGTCATTGCCGCCCACGTTCTCGCTCGGCACGCCCGCCTCGACGTTCGTCGGCGTGGGTACGGACGCGACGCTCATCGAACTGCGCGTGTCTTCGGGCGCTGACGCCACCATCACCAGACTGACCGCGCGCATCGACGCGACGACGGACGGGGGAACTGACACCTCGCCGGACGACGAGGACGATCCGGGCGACGACGACATCGGCGGTCTGGTCTACGGCAATAACGCGCGTGCCAATCTGACGAACATCCGTTTCGTCGATTCGACCGGCACGGCGCTGTTCGGCAGCAAGAACCTTACGGTGAGCATCATCCAGGATCAGAGTCAGACATTGGTCTTCACCGGGAGTTATCGCGTCCCGGCCGGACAGTCGAAGACGCTCTACCTGAAGGCGAACGTCAACGATCAACTGCCGGAGGGAGAGGGATACAAAGCGACCCTGCCGGTATCCGGCATCTCGATCGTCGGCGGCACTGGTTCCGCCGTATCGTTCCTACCGACGACCGATCTCGTCGGTGCGGCGCTAACCACGTCTGCCGACAAGCTGACGGTCGGTCCCGCGCCGGCGCACGGCAACAAGACCTACATCCTCGGCACCGATCTCGCGTCGGTCGTCGGATTCTATCTCAAGGCGAACAGCTCTGGCACGAACATCGTCAAATCCATCAACTTCCAGGGTTACATCGACGAGCAGGAGGGCGGTATCGGATACGTGGCCGGCGCGGACGCGGACAACGGCACCGAAACGAAAGTGCGCGATGTCCTGCCGCAAGTCTATCTCTACACCGACACCGACACGTTCATCGCCGGTCCGGTCGGCGTGAATCTGAATGGTGACGCGCTTTTTTCCGGACTGTCCTTGAGCATTCCGGCGGGAACGACGCAGACCGTCGTCGTCAAGGCTGACATCAGCGGCACGGTCGACTTGGAGACCAACCCGAACAGGTTGTCGTTCGACATCGATGACGCCTCGACCGATATCGTCGCGCATGACAGCACCGGTTCGGTCATACCGACGGAAGGTATCAGGCCCAACGGCGGCAGTTCGCCGATCGTGATAATGACCGTGCAGGCCGCGGGCACCATGGACTTCGACTGGTCCGGCAGCGGTTCGCCCACCGTGGCCGGTAACGAGGTACAGTTCGGCACGCTTCGGGTGGAGACCGAGGACGAAGCCTACGCGTTGAAGACGCTGACGTTCGTGCATTCCGGCGTCAGCAAGACTTCACTCGGTGACATGCGGCTCGAATACACGGGACGGAGCGGTTCGCTCGTTTCCGTGACCGAGTCGTGGGTGGGGGATTACGTGACTTTCTCAGGTCTCGATATTCCGGTGGCCGCCGACGCTTTGGCTGATGTCAGGCTTTACGGTTCGCTCAAGCCGCGCGACGCCGGGGCGGTGTATGACGAAGTGTTGAGCGTGACCTTGAACCTGGCCGGACCGATACAGTGGGCGTCGGACACCAGCGGCACGATCTATGACGAGAGCGATCTGGGGACGGCGGATTATCCGCTCACGCGACACACGCAGAGCGCCGTCATCGTGAAGTTTTCGAAGCTGACGGCGGCGCTTGACGCGGCTACGCCCTCCGGTGACATTTATCGCGACTTCGCCGAGGAGGTCCTGCGTTTCGGACTGACCGCCGACCCGGCTGGACCGGTACGCGTCAAGAAGATGTCGTTCAAGATTACGCCGAACGATGCCGGTACGGACGGGGCGGACAACGATTCTCTCGAGAACTGGGCCGACGTGAACGGCGACTTCATGGACGACGACGGGATCATCAATCTTAATCGGGTGGTCCTCGACGGGACGGATACGGCTGTCGGAGAGGGTTCGAACGGCCGTATCAGGTACAGCTTCGCCGGCGACGATTCACCGGAAGGTCGTGATTCGGTGAGCGGAGATTACGGTGTCATAAGCGTCGAGTTCAACGATGGAAATGAATTCTTCATCGCCGGCGGAACGACGGTGACGTTCGCTCTGCAGTTGCAGACCGCCGCTTTCGCCACGTTCAACAACTATCCGGTGGCCATACAGCTCATGACCGGCAGCGATTTCATCTGGACCGATATACCGTCTGGGACGTATACGCCCAGGACGGGAAGCGAGGCCACGGGGGTGGGATTGCAGTCGTCGTCGTTGACGGTGAGGCTTTAGAAGGGGCAGAAGGGGCAGAAGGGGCAGAAGGGGCAGAAGGGGCAGAAGGGGCAGAAGGGGCAGAAGGGGCAGAATCGGTAGATGTCTTATGCACAGTTTGGGGCAAAAGACAGACAGTCTGTTTCCCGCAGGAAACAGGCTGCCTGTTTTTGCCCCAAACTGTGCATAAGACATCCTTCTCTCAAACTCGTTTACCTCATCACTTGCTCCGACCCCTCAAAAATGCTATAATTAAGGCAGAAATAAATACCAAATCAATGTCCCCTTCAGGTGGAAATCCCTTTGATACAGGTGGGGGCCCGTTCGGCGGAGGTGGTTTCGGTGAGGAACCTCCCATGGACGGGTCATTCGGTTTTTTGTCGGGAGATGAGGGGGCGGCTCTGTTCGGTGAGGATCTAAAGGCCAAGAAAGACGATGAGATCATCGGAATCGGTTTGCATTTTTGCGAGAGGTTGAAGGAATAAAAGGGGATTGAACAATATGATTGTTCACACCGCCGTCGGGCGGGTTTTTTAATTCAACCTGTTTGAAATGGGGGTTGCTTGTTTCCTGCGGGAATTGGTAGATGTCTTATGCACAGTTTGGGGCAAAAACAGACAGTCTGTTTCCTGCGGGAAACAGGCTGCCTGTTTTTG
>JAYEJB010000011.1:0-49429 GCA_034716415.1 Patescibacteria group bacterium | reverse complement strand
TCTATCCTCCCTCCCCCACGCATGGGGGGAGGGAACGTGAAAATTTAATCTATCCTCCCTCCCCCACGCATGGGGGAGGGTTGGGGTGGGGGCAAGATCAATACTTTCAAGCTGTCGCGTCCTATTCTCTTTTATTCCGCAAGCGTTCGCAACGCTTCTTTTACCGTGTGTACATCCACCACTTCGATGTTGCTGGAGAGTTTCATCGATGTTTTTTTTCGTGGTAGGGGAGCGATGACGCGCCTGAATCCGAGCTGGGAGGCTTCCGAGAGTCGTCGGTCAGTCGCCGATACCGGTCGCACCTCTCCACCCAGTCCGATCTCTCCCCAAATGGCGGTGTCGCGGACGACCGTGTCGTTGAAGGCGGAAGCGAGTGCGGTGGCGACCGCCAGGTCGGTGGTCGGGTCCTTGAGCTTCAGTCCGCCGACCACGTTGATGAAGACGTCGTGTTCGCCCAGATCCATCCCGCCGCGCGCACCGAGCACCGCGATCAGCATCTCCAGCCGCGATTGTTCGATGCCTGACGCGCGTCTCGTGGGATAGCCGAAAGAGGTCTTTCTGACGAGCGCCTGGATATTTACAAGTACGGGTCGCGTCCCTTCCATGATGCAAGAGACCACGTCTCCACTGATGTCATTATGACGCTCGTCCAGTAGATACGCTGACGGATTGCGGATCTCTTTCAGCCCCTCCTGGGTCATCTCGAAGATTCCGGTCTCGTCCGTACTACCGAAGCGGTTCTTCAGCACGCGCAGGAAACGGAGCGCGCCGGCACGTTCACCCTCGAACGACAGTACCGCATCAACTAGATGTTCGAGTGTCTTCGGTCCGGCGACATTGCCGTCCTTGGTGACATGACCGACGAGCAAGAGGGGGGTGCCTGATGACTTCGCGTATCCGACCAGTTTGGCGGTGACGCCGCGGAGTTGGTTCACCGCGCCGGTCTCGGATGGGATGTCCGCGGAGTGCATCATCTGGATGGAATCGATGACCGCGAGCGCCGGTTTCTCCCGATGAAGCGTCGCGATGACGGTCTCGACCTCGGTCTCGCCGAGGAAGAACATATCTTTGTCGAGCGCGTCAATCCGTTCGGCCCGCGCTTTCACCTGCGCCGGCGACTCCTCGCCGGACACATACACCGTCCGACCGTTCGCCGCCATCTTTGCCGCGAGCAACAGACAGATCGTCGACTTGCCGATACCCGGCTCACCGCCGATCAAAGTCACCGAACCGGGTACCACCCCACCACCGAACGTGCGGTCGATCTCACCGACTCCGAACGCCGTTCTCTTCGACCCCTCACCATTGATGTCGGTAAAGCTCATTATTTTAGCCGGCGTAGCTTTTGAGTAAGCCTTCTGCCCCTTCTGCCCCTCTTGCCCCTTCTGCCCCTGTGCGGCAACTGTTCCCCAAGCCCCGCATTCCAGACATTGTCCGGTCCACTTAGGACTCTGCGCGTCGCATTTAGTACATGTATATATGGCTGTTGCTGTCTTCATAGGCGTTTGGTTACCGAACTATCTTATCATATACACCTAAAACCCCTCGCCAGAAAATGGCAAGGGGTATCAGTTAAGATTGTGGTATCGCTATCGCGATGCGCTTCCTTGATCCGGATAGAGCCTGAATATCATGCAATTTCCACCCGATCTCCTGCCACCGGTCGTGCCGGTTGTTTGACCGCGATTCCTCGGCCGGTCGACCCAGGGTATATATACTTCTAAGGAATGTGTCGAGATGCAAGCCATCGCATTCCCCCCGAGTCCGGTTACTCGCGTGCGGCAGTTGACGCGCCCGCCCATTTCGACGATATCATAACCTAGGTCCTCGCCGCCCGCGTAAGTGAACTGGTGCCCGACGTTATTGGTATAGAAAGCATCGCCGAACTGGAGCCCCCCCGAAACGCTGTCGATCGCTTCACGGCAGGTCGGCTCGTCGGCTATCTTATACCGCGAACCGGTGAACTTGATATCAGTAACCGTCGGCCAGCTGTGTCCCGCGCACCTATGGAGTTGCTGCGTCCAGCTGACACAGTCTCCACAGGCCCTGCCGTCAGCGAATATGGGACCCAGAACTTGCGCTTCGTATATCGGCGTTAGTTGAGCTAAGGTCGGATTTGACGGAAACGATATCTCCCTTCCGGTCAGGTGGTTTGTCAGCCAATCGATGCCTGCCTGCCCTCGCCTAACGTTCCAGGTGCAGCCGGTTCTTCCCGTCCTGCCGCCCCGAACATACACGGCAGCACCGCGTCGGCCGGAAGCTACCCAGACGGGCAAGACTTCTTTAAGGTCGTCTAAGGTACCGCCGTCGCGGCATACCGAAAACATGCTGTCCCGGTGTGCCGCGTTGGAGCTGTTGGTGCTTCCACCGCTTGCCGTGTAGGCACCGCCGGACGGACTCGGAGCGTCCTCATCCGGTGTGCCGACCCATTCATACTGGTCCGGAATGACATGTTTGACTCGAATCGGATTCAGCAGTATAAGATCTTCGCTAATGGTGGCTAATAGAGTGTACGAAGCGATAATCAGCACCAGGCCAACGATAGCGTTGTTGATGCGTTTTTTCGCCGCGGTGACCCGGGTAGCGTCACCAGCAGAAGTCATCCACTGGAGTCCGCCCAACATCAGCATGACCGCGGCAAGTATGGCGCCTACAAAGATGGCGTATCGGTATGCACCCTCGATATAGTCGGCCATCCATGGGATCTCGGTGTATGTGACCACTATGCTCGTCGTGCCGGTCTCTGTGTTCACAATTTCTTGGACTTCGGATACCTGGACATCGCTCAGGCTGACGGTCGGGATGGGTATCGAGAAAGTCGGAATGATCTGGTCCCTGTCATCATCTGGTGTCGTTGTGGCGGCCTCTGCTTCCGGTGCCGTACAGACAAGCAGCCCCTCGGTTATGGTCTGGCAGGTCCCTTCCGTAGTGTCAGCTCCGTCCTCCTGTCCGCAGTCTTCTCCTTCAGTAGCACCTTCCAAACAAGCATCGCCAACATCGACCGACTGGAAAGCATGGATCGGGGTAATCGCAACAAACAACCAGAGAGGCAGTAGAAGTAGAATCGTGATAGCTTTGGTTATTTTCATTTTTTTCATATCATTCAGCAGTTGCTGCGGCCAACGCCGTTTTGATCGTCGCTTCCAGCTGGATGGCCCCTATGGCTCCGGAAATCCTCCTGTCACCGATGAACGTGTAAGGGGTCGCGTCTATGCCGAGTGCGATCGCTTCCTTGAGGTCGCGTTCGACCAAAGCCGCGGTGCGTCGTTCAGTCAGACATTCTCGGAATGGATCCGAGTCAAGGCCGAGTTCCTCGGCCAACAGCATGAACCCGCCCTGCTTCGCCGTGTTCGGTCTGGCGAAAAGCATGTCGTGATATTCCCAGAACGCGCCTTGTTCCGCGGCACAGCGGGCGGCCATGGCGGCATCCTTCGCGTCGGGATGCAATGACGTGTTCGGCAGGTCCTTCCAGACCAGGCGCATGTCGCCGCTGAACTTCGGCAGGACTTCGACCAGCGACGCCTGCATGGTCGCGCAGCTCGAGCATATGTAGTCGCTGTAGATGATCATGGTCAGCGGCGCGTCGTTCGGGCCGACGCTCGGGTTGGCGTAGTCGACGGACGGTTCGGTGACGCGCTCCAGTTCCTCCGGTCCGGCACCGTCAACGGAACCGCGCGGCTCGTTCGGTGTGAGCGCGGATACGCCATAGATGATCAGGAGCGCCACCGCGATGAGCGTCACCGCTCCGATGAAGGCCGGCTGTTTCGTCATAGTTGCGCCGTCTAGGGCGTGAGTTTGATCTCATTCAGCATGCCTGACCCCTTGTCGGTGAAGTAGAGACTGCTGCCGTCAGCCGTGAGCATCAGCGAGTCCACGGTGTGACTGCCTTCGGGGATAGCGACTCGCGTCTGCAGTCCGGTCACGAGGTCGATGCGGAATATCTCGTCGGGCGTGTGGTCCGCCACTCTCGGTTGGAGTCCGGCGCCGCGCGGCAGTTCGGTCGGCACGGCGCAGTACAGCGTTTCCGTGTCCGCGAACGTGCATTTGTCGGCCCAGGTGTCGATGTTGATCATGCGACGGTTCAGTCCGATGTTGTCGCCCGACGCGTCTACGACCCAAAGCCGCGGCTTGTAGTCGGAGAGCGAGCCGGCCACGGAGTAGAGGAGCTGTTCACCGTCCGGTGACCATTGCGGTTGGAAGTTCAGGCCTTCGACGACCATCGAGCGGAAGTTCTCGTGATGCTGGCCGAGGAGGTATACCTCACGCCTGTCCACACCGAACGGCCGCCCGGTCGTCGAGGTCGCCACGATCTGGTTGTTGGGCGACCAGTCGACATGGACCTTGTCCGCGTTTTCACCGAGTTCCTGGATGGGTATAGCGCCGCTACCGTCGGGATTCGAGGTGATGAGGAAGCGGTTTCCCGGATCGATACCGATGCTCTTGGCGACGATCTTACCGCCCTGCGGATCGAAATCGAATTCCTCCCAGTGGCGGGGGAGCGTTACCTGTTTATCGGTGCCGAAATCGTAATAGATGTTCGAGCCGTCCGGATATTCGATTATGGCGTCCCTTCCGTTGGGCGAGAAAGTGGCGTTATCCACGTTGAAGAATTTCTTGCCGGAAAGCTCATTAATGGTACCGTCAGGTCCCATTCTGTAGAATTTTCCGTCCGCGCGATTGTAGTAGTTGAGGCTTCCGTCCGTCGTTAGCGTCGCGCCGCTGGTCGATACCGGTGAGACTGGAGTTACCTGGGTGACGCCGCCGTCCGCGATAGGGGAGACTGCCGGGATTTCAAGTCCAGGCGGACCGACCGGGGCTTCGACCCCGGGAGGCAGACCCACTTCAGCGGCCGGCAGACCCTCCGGCGGGACGTTGACCAGCTCTTCCGGCGTGACTTCCGGCTCCGGCGGACCGAAGATGATGCGGTATAAGGCAAAACCGAACCCCACCGTAATGGCGATGAACAGCAGTACTAGAGCGATCCTTTTGAACATACGTTCTGGGTTATACCTTTTGTTCGGAATCTCATATTAATCTTACCTCATATCGGCTATAAGACCCGCAAATTCAGTGGACCCGCTAAGGGTGCTTATGATCACGTACGCGATCAGGACCAGGATTACGATGACGAACAGGATGATCATGCAGAGCAGGAAAACCACCGCGTCATACAGAAGTATGCGGAATAGGTCTCCGATTCCGAGCCTCGGCAGACCTCTAGTACCTTTAAAGTTAGCCGCGTACCACCAGATATGGAAGGCTCCTGCCGTGAGCAGTGAAAATGGTGACAGTTTGATGCTGCCCACGAATATCTCGTGTATCTTCCACATCGCCTCGGACAGCGGTTTTCCGCCGTTTTTTTCGAATTCATCGACGACAGAGGGTGGCAGGAAGGCCGTAATGGCCTTGAGCATCATGGGTAGTTGCGGTTTATCTTTTGACTTGCCCGCCTTTGAGCCGATCGCGCCACCGAGACCTCCTGAAAGTGTTTTCGCAGTCGCGCCAGCCGCTCCTGGTCCCGGAAGCCACGGATTACCGTGGCTCATCACCATCTGCATACGCTGGCGTTCCAGCCGCTTACCCCAATCGTTTTGCGTGTCAGGATTGCGACTGCTTGTCGTCTTTTTTGGAGACGGTGCCAGCGCACCCATATTCGTAGCCGAAACAGCCGCTCCGGGCCCGGGGAGCCACGGATCGTTCATTTCTTTCACGCGACGCATCCGGTCGCGCTCGAGTTGTCGAGACCAATCCTCGTGATCGGGCTCACTTTTTGGCCTTTCCGGCATAAGCTTTAGTCTTGGCCGGCTTCTTGTCCCCCTTAGCCTTGGCGGAGAGGGGGGCGGCTTTGCTGCGCGCGCGCTGCGCGGCGCTGGTGAGTTTCAGCTCTCCGTCCGCGGCCGTGACGGTCACAGTGCTTTTCTTGCGGTACTCGTCACCCAGCAGTGCTTTGGCAAGCGGCGCTTCGATGAGTTCCTGGATCTGTCGGCGGACGGCCCGCGCGCCGAACAACGGGTTCCAGCTCTTCTCCGCGATGAGGTCGACCGTCCCGTTTCCGGTCTTCAACTTGATGTCGTGATCTTCCGAAAGACGTGTCGAAAGTTCATCCAGCTGCAACGTGACGATCTCTTTCAGGTCTTCCTTCGAGAGCGGGCGGAAGAAGACGGTCTTGTCGATACGGTTCAGGAACTCCGGCCGGAAGGCGTTCTCCAGCGCGCCGGAGATGGCTTCGCTCGAATGCTCGACTTCGGCGCCTTTCTTGTCGGAAGTGAAGCCGATCCCGGCGGTCTTGAGCGCTTCAGCACCGACGTTCGACGTCATCACTATGATGGCGTTCTTGAAGTTGATTTTGCGGCCCGTCGCATCGGTGATGTGTCCGTCCTCCAGGATCTGCAGCAACAGGTTATGTACGTCCGGATGCGCTTTTTCTATCTCATCGAACAGTACCAGTGAGTGCGGGCGCCGCTTGACCATGTCGGTCAGTTTGGTCTCTTCGCGGTAACCGACGTAACCGGCCGGTGCTCCGACGAGCTTCGACATGTTGAAACCTTCGGCGAACTCGGACATGTCGATCCTGACCATCGCGTTCGGATCCTTGAACACCTCTTCGGCGAGCACCTTCGCGAGTTCGGTCTTCCCGACACCCGACGGTCCGAGAAATATGAAAGAGGCGAGCGGCCGGTTCGGGTCGGCGATGCCGGCCTTGGCCCGACGCACCATCTCCGCGACCGCGGTGACGGCGTCGTCCTGTCCGACGATGTGCTTCTGGAGACGGTCCTCGAGGTTCAGCAGGCGAGCCTTCTCTTCCATCACCAGGTCGTCGAGCGCGATGCCGGTCGCCTGTGCCACCACTGCGGCGATTTCCTTGCGCGTTATCTTGTTCGTGCCTTTCTTTTTCTTCCCGCTTCCCGTTTTCTGTTTTCCGCTCGTCGCCTTCTTCAGTTCCTCCGTCAGTCGTTCCTCTTCATGCTTGAGTTCCAGCGCCTCGATGAAGTTCTCGCCGTGTACGGCATCGAGTTTCTTGTCGCGCAGTTTCTCCAACTCCGCTTCCAGGCGGGTTGTCCGCTTCTTGCTGGCTTCACCGGACTGCGCGACGCGGACCCGCGATGCCGCCTCGTCCAGGAGATCGATCGCCTTGTCCGGCAGGCGCCTGTCGGTGATATACCTGTCCGAAAGGGTCACGGACGCCTCAAGTGCGTCATCAGTGATCTTAACGTCGTGAAAGGTCTCGTAGTTCTTACGGATACCTTTCATGATGCCGATAGCGTCCTCGATCGAGGGTTCGTCGACGGTTATCTGCTGGAACCTGCGTTCGAGCGCGCCGTCGCTTTCGATGTGCTTCTTGAATTCCGCGATGGTGGTCGCGCCGATACAACGCAGAGTGCCGCGTGCCAAGGCCGGCTTCAGGAGATTCGCCGCGTCCATCGAACCGTTCGTCGCTCCGGCACCCATGATGTTATGTAGTTCGTCGATGAACAGGATGATGTCCGGATCGGCCTTGGCTTCGTCCGTAATCTGTTTAAGCCTCCCCTCGAACTCGCCGCGATAGATCGTGCCGGCGATGATGAGTCCGAGGTCCAGGGACATGATGCGTTTCTCCGCCAGTATTTCCGGAACATCACCTTCGGCGATGCGTTTGGCCAGACCCTCGATGATCGCGGTCTTACCCACGCCCGGTTCGCCCAGGAGCACCGGATTGTTCTTGGTTCTGCGGCAGAGAACCTGAATCAGGCGTCCGATCTCGTCGTCGCGGCCGATGACCGGGTCGATGTTCTCCTGCGCCTTGGGATCGGTCAGGTCCACGGCGAAGAAATCGAGCGCCGGGGTCTTGCCTCCCGTTGTCTCCATCGTCGCCGGAGCGAGTGCCTGTTCGAGCGATTGCGCGGCCTCATCCTTCTCTTTCGGGACTTTTCCGCCCTCGAACGTCTCGGTGATCTCCGGGAACTTCGTCGTGCTCTTCAGCGTGGTCGCGACCTGTTCGCGGAGCGCGATGGTATCTATCTCCTGGTCGGTCAGGATCGCGTCGACGACCGGACTGTCGATCTCGAGTACGCCGGACAGCAGATGCTCCGTGCCGACGTACTTGTGCCGGTGCGTGTTCGCGGTGAGTACCGCCTTTTCGATGACACGTTTCGATTCGGCCGAAAGACGCGGTGTCTCCACCGCTTCCTTCGGGCTGAACTGGTTGACCGCGTGTAGCATGCGCCGCAGTTCTTCCGCGCTCAGGTTGGATTGCCGCAGCATTTCTCCGCCCACGCTGCCTTTCTGCATCAGCAACGCCAGCATCAGGTGTTCGGGATGTATCCCCGACGATGAAAGCTCGACCGCGAGCGTGTAGGCTTTCGCCAGGGCGTTCCTGAGATGAGTGGTGAATTTGTCGAGTATGTCGGTATTCATAATGGGGGAGTGAGTGGTTCCATGTTTGTTTGTCTATTCTATTACGGGCCGGAGGCGGGAGGCGCGAAGCGGGAGGTCGTCATTTGAATTTCCTGCATCCTGCTTCCCGCTTCAATACGCTCCCGTCCCGGACATCTTCCGCAGTTCGGCTATGCGATTTTCCATCGGCGGATGTGTCGAAAACCAGGATGCGAGCGTCTTGCCTCTGAAAGGATTAGATATGAACAGGTGTGCCGTGGCGCCTGACGCGCGCTGCATGGGCAGGGACTGTACGGCAATCTTCTCGAGTGCCTTAGCCAGGCCTTCCGGATACCGCGTCATCAGCGCGGCCGACGCGTCGGCCAGGTATTCGCGTTTTCTGGATACGGCCAGTTTGATGACTTGGGCTATGATCGGCGCGAGTATCAGCAGGACGATTCCGATGATCATCAGCGCGCCGCCACCCTCGCGTTTTCTCCGTCCGCCTCCCCAGAGGAACGAACGGAACATCAGATCCGAGATCACCACGACCGTTCCCACGAGCACGATGACCAGCGTCATGACGCGGATGTCATAGTTCCTGATGTGCGACAGCTCATGCGCCAGCACGCCCTCAAGTTCCTCGTTCTCCAACTTTTTCAGCGCGCCGGTCGTGACCGCGATGGACGAGTGCGCCGGATCGCGTCCGGTAGCGAACGCATTGATGGCCGGATCGTCTATGATGTGCACCTTCGGCATCGGCGTGCCCGTCGAGATGCAGAGGTTCTGCACCATGCGCATGAGATACGGGTCATCGGCCTCCGTCACTTCCCGCGCGCCCGATAGTCGCAGTGCGACCTTGTCGCCCGAATAGAATCCCACGAACGCCGTCACTACCGAGTAGACCACTGCGATGCTGATGATCGTCCCGCCGGACTCGTAGATACGGTCGAGCACGTAACCGAGCGCCAGCACCAGCGCCGTGAATATCACGATGAGCAGTACTGTCTTCCGTTTGTTCGAGGCGATGAAGTCGTAGGTGGTCATGTGGGGAAAGGGGCAGACGGGGCAGAAGGAGCAGAAGGGGCAAAAGACATTCTTTTCCCGCTTCCCTGCCTGCCGGCAGGCAGGTCCCGCTTCTGCCCCTTCTCCCGCTCGTTAAAATTTGACCTTCACGTTCTCACGCTCTTCAGCCCGGCCGATCTCGAAGAAATCGTACTTCGTGAATTTGAGCTGTCCGGCGATGACGTTGTTCGGGAAGATCTGGATCTTGGTGTTGAAGTCGCGGACGTTCGCGTTGTAGAAACGACGCGCGGCTTGGATCTTGTCCTCGGTGTCCTTCAGATCGTCCTGCATCTGGAGGAAGTTCTGTGACGCTTTCAGGTCCGGGTAGTTCTCAGCCACGGCGAACAGTGACTTCAGCGTCTGCGACAGCATGTTTTCTGCCTCGGCCTTGTCCTGCCTGCCCTCGGCCGCCATGGCGGTGTTCCTGGCTTGAATGACCTTTTCGAGCGTTTCCCTTTCGTGCGTGGCGTATCCCGTGACCGTCTCGACCAGATTCGGGATGAGGTCGTATCGGCGCTTCAGCTGGACGTCGATGTCAGACCAGGCCTCGTCGACGCGGTTTCGCATCGTGATGAGCTTGTTGTAGACGACGATTATCCAAAGCGCGAGTGCCACGAGGGCAGTCAACGCGAGGACCGCGAAGAGCGTAAATGTTGACATATGGGTGGTGTCTTTAGTTGAAATAGGTGGTGGGGACCCCCCTTCGCTGAGGCTTCGGAGGACAGGCAGGCCGTTCCTCGGGCTAGGCCCTCGTCAGGTCAGTCCCCATATTATTTTTATCGGCCCAAGGGCCAGAGTGAGCGTGTATTATGATATTGCGTAGAGACGGTTTTGTCTCTACACTTAATCTACCTTAAATTATATGTGAATTAGCCTCAACGGTCAACGAAAAATGTGGATAGTTGAGGCAAAAAACTGACGTTTTATCAAGCCATATGTCAATCGATCCGAGCATCTTTAAAGCCTATGACATCCGCGGTCTCTCGCCTGAACAGGTTGATGAGGACGTGGCTTTCCGTATAGGGCAAGCCCTGGTCAAATTTACTGAAGCCAAGCGGATAGCCGTGAGCCGCGATATGCGGACGACCACACCGATGTTGTTCGACGCCATGACCAAGGGAATCATGTCGCTGGGTTGCGATGTCGTGGACTTGGGGATGTTGCCGACTCCGGTGCATTATTTCGGAGTATGCGAATATGACGACATTGATGCTGGTGCCATTGTGACCGCCTCGCACAATCCGGCTGAATACAACGGCATGAAATTGTGCACCGGAGACGCCCTGCAGATCGGCGCCGTGACCGGGATGCCGGAGATAAGGGATATCGCCATGGAGGGTCCGCATGATCCGGTCAGCGAACCCGGGAGGACGACGAGCCGCGATATCAAGGAGGATTATCTCAAGCGGTTATTGGCCGAAGTGGACTTGGATAAGTTCAAGCCGATGAAGCTGGTCGCCGATACGGGCAACGGCATGGAGGGAGTGATCATCGAAGATGTCCTGTCCAAGGTGCCCGGACTCGAGTACGAAGTGATGTTCAAGGAACTCGACGGCAACTTTCCGAATCACGAGGCGAATCCCATCAGGGAAGAGACCCTGGAGGCCCTTAAGGCGCGCGTCGTGGAAACCGGCGCCGACATCGGTGTCGCGTTCGATGGGGACGGAGACCGTGTGGGCATCGTTGACGAGAAGGGCGATATGGTCAGGGGCGATCTTTTCCTGTCGCTTATCGTGCCCATAGTGCTGAAGCGTTATCCCGGCACGGCCGTGGTGTATGACGTCCGGCAGGGTATGACCGTAGTGGAAGAGATCGAGAAGCACGGCGGGCGCCCGGTCATGGCGATCGCCGGAACATCGTATATCAAGTCCACCATGCGTAAGGAGGGCGCGGCAGTCGGCGGTGAGATGAGCAACCACTTCTTCTTCAAGTCGATGTGCACGGCCGAGTCTTCGGACCTGGCGATACTCATGGTCATGCAGCTCATGAGCGAGACGGGCAGGCCGCTGTCCGACCTGGTACAGGAACTGAAGAGGTATCAGATCTCCGGCGAGATCAACTTCACGATAGAGGACAAGGACGCCGTGATGGCCGGACTGGAAGAGAAGTACAGGGACCGCGCATCGGACGTCATCAAGATAGACGGCTTGCGCATGGAGTTTTTCGATAAGGAGAATCCGGCTGATGATTGGTTCTTCAGCATCCGTGCATCGAACACCGAACCGCTCCTGCGGCTTAATGTGGAGGCCAAGAATAAGGCTAAAATGGAGCAAATGCGGGATGAGCTGGTGGCGCTGATACGTGGTTGACGTAATCCGCATCGTGCATGAAGACGGTTCTTCATCGGGCCGTTTTTTGACCGCGCAAACCGGCCACAGTATGGTGAATGCATTGGAGGATTGATGAGATGTAGGACTTTTCTAATGGTCATTTCCATGGCCGTCGCGTTCACCGTCACGGATACCGCTCGTGCGACGCCGACATCGACCGAACGGAACCGTGTCTGGCAGTTGATCAACAACCGTTGTCACGCGCCGCGGGGAATGACTCCCGCCCCCACGGTCTTCGAGGTCAATCTATGCCGGGTCATCCATCGTCAATCGTCGAGGAACACCAGAAGGATCGCACTCCTGACGCTTCGCAACGCCGGTGCTCTCAATTTCTGGGATTGGCAGATCGGCACCTTGCTGGACGCCCTGGCGAGGGCCCGGACCGACCGTTTCATCGCCGCCGTCCGGTTGCTGGCCACCAACAATGACCAGGGGGAGTTCATAGAGAACATCACCAGCGACCGCACACGGATCGACCTGGTCTTGAACAACCAGCCTGTTCCGCTCGAGTGACCCACCGGCTACGGCCGGTGTTTTTTCGCCTCCGAAATTCAGCTTATGATGCGCGAACCAGCCGAAGCCTTGGCGAAGGCTGGTTTGTCTTGCCATTCCCGCCTTAAACTGCCATCATAGGAGGGTCAAGCGTATATAAGATGATAGGCGTATTCGATTCGGGCCTCGGAGGGCTCACAGTCGTCAGGGAGATTTTTCGCCAGCTTCCGGGGAGGAAGGTGGTTTATTTTGGTGATACGGCCAGGACGCCATACGGCACGAAGAGCCGTCAGCTTATCCGAAAGTATTCGGTACAGGATGCGGAATTCTTGATGTCGAAAGGCGCGAAAGCCATCGTTGTGGCTTGCAACACCGTTTCCGCGCACGGGGTTGATGCGGTCAGACGACACGTTGACGTACCCGTATTCGAAGTCGTCACTCCGGCAGTGAAGAAAGCGGCCGGCGTGACACGGGGAAGAGTGGGTGTGGTCGGAACGCGCGGAACGGTCGGCAGCGGCATCTACGAGAAGAAGATGCGTTCGCTCGCTCCGGAAACTAAAGTCTACTCTGAAGCCTGTCCGTTGTTCGTGCCGCTCGTCGAGGAGGGTTGGGCTGACAAGCCGGAAGCGGGATCGATTGCCAGAGACTACCTCCGTCCGTTAAAATTACGTAAAATAGACACCTTGATCCTGGGGTGCACGCACTACCCGTTTTTGCGGCATGTAATCAGGAAGGCCGTCGGGTCGGATATGAATCTGGTCGATCCCGCATATGAGACCGTGCAAGAATTGGCGGAGTATCTGAAGATGAATTCGTCGTTTGATGAGGTCGTCAGTCGGGGCAGTAACACATTCTACGTCAGTGACCGCACCGAACATTTCACCGAGCTCGCGTCCAAGTGGCTCGGACGTAACGTGAGTGTCCGCGCCGTCTCGTTTGAACGGCAGGCTCTGCAAAAAGTATGATCGTAACCGTCATCACATTCATCGTCGTACTCTCGATCATCGTGTTCGCGCACGAGTTCGGGCATTTTTATTGCGCCAAGAAGTCGGGGGTCGCAGTCGAGGAGTTCGGCTTCGGTTTTCCGCCGCGTATCTTCGGCGTGAAGAAGGGCGACACTATCTATTCCATCAACTGGATACCGATCGGCGGTTTCGTACGGCTCAAAGGAGAGTCCGGAGAGAACGAGAAGGATTCCGACAGCTTCGGCAGTAAGAGCGCGGCTAAGCGCGGAATCATCATCGGCGCCGGAGTGGTCATGAACATCTTCCTGGCGTGGGTACTCATTTCGATCGGACTGGTGTTCGGATTGCCGCAGATCATCGAGGATGAGGCGAGCCTGCCCGGTTTCGTGAAGGTCAGCGAGGAGAAGGTCTATGTGGTCAATATACTCGAGGAGACCCCGGCATCCGAGGCAGGTATCGAGATCGGCGACATCATCAGCACGGTCGACGGTGAGACGATCACCTCGATGGATCAGTTCGCCGGCATGACCGGCGCGCGTGGCGATTCGCCGTTGCAGATATCGCTCTTGAGAGAAGAGGAATACGTGGAAGTCAGCGTTTCGCCCGCCATTCTTGAAGTCACCGGACGACCGGGAATCGGCGTCGGACTTCTGAAGACCGGCATCGTATCGTATCCGTTCTATCTGGCGCCGCTACAGGGATTGGCGGTCACCGCGACCTACACGAAAGAGATTGCGCTCGCGTTTGCCCGCATCATCGGTGAGCTCGTGACCGGACAGGGTCCGTCGGTGGACATCAGCGGTCCGGTCGGGATCGCCGTCGTCACCGGCGAGGTCGCCAGACATGGCTGGCGTCATCTTCTGCAGTTTACCGCCCTGCTTTCCATCAACCTCGGCATCATCAATGTCTTACCGCTTCCGGCGCTGGACGGCGGACGTCTGCTTTTCCTCGCCATCGAAAGACTTCGCGGTCGGCCGGTCAGCAGGCGGGTGGAGGCGGCGATCCATAACACCGGCTTCGCGCTACTGCTATTGCTGGTCGTCCTGGTCACTTACGGAGACGTGGTGCGTTTCGGCGACAGGATATTGAACGCCGTTTTCGGAGCGTTTACGGGATAATGATATGAAGGAACAACTTTTTGAATTAAAAGGGAGAATTCTCGAAGCGGTCGCCGTGGCAGGCAATCTGGATGATCTGGAGCGCGTCGAGACGGAGAATCTCGGACGTAAGAGCGAGTTCAGTTCACTGATGAAAGGGCTCGGCGGACTTTCGGACGAGGAAAGGAAGGATGTCGGTCGACTGGCAAATGAGATCAAGCAGGAGATAGCCGGGGCGGTCGAGAAGCGGAAGGGTGAGCTGAAAAGCGCGGCTTATGGCGCGCTCGCGGAAAATGACCGCATCGACGTCACGGTGCCGGGCATGAAACCGGTCATCGGTCATCTGCATCCCGTGACGCAGGCCATTCGAGAAGTCGAAGCGATTTTCTCGAAACTCGGCTTCACCCGTGTCAGACATCCGGAAGTCGAGTGGGACCGCTACGCGTTCGAATCGCTGAACATGCCGGGCGACCATCCGGCGCGTGACGAGTGGGAGACTTTTTTCATGGACGCGCCTGCTCATAAGGAATTCGGCAAGATGGTGTTGACGCCGCACACGACGTCCGGCTCTGCGCGCGAACTCGAGAAGGGCGACCTGCCGATCCGCATGATGAACATCTCCAAGACCTATCGTCGCCAGATGGACGTGTCGCACACGCCGATGTTCCATCAGTTCGAGGGTCTGCTGGTGGACCGCAACGTCTCGGTGACGCATCTTAAGGGAGTCCTTGATCATTTCGCGCGTGAGTACTTCGGCCCGGACCGGCGCACGCGTCTACGACCGTATCATTTCCGTTTCACCGAACCGAGTTTCGAGATCGATGTCAGTTGCGGTATCTGCGGCGGCAGCGGGAGGCTTGAGAACGGTGACAATTGTCGGCTCTGCAAGGAGGGTTGGCTTGAGTTGGGTGGCGCGGGTATGTTCCATCCGAACGTACTGAAGGCCGGCGGTGTGGATCCGGAGGACTATAACGCGCTCGCGTTCGGTTGGGGAGTCGAGCGGACGATGATGATGAAAGCCGGAATCTCGATCGATGATATCCGCGTCCTGTATCGGAGCGATTTCCGTTTCCTGAATCAGTTTTAGTCGCGATCGATATGAATATCTTGGCATCATACAACTGGATCAAGGAGTTCGTCTCAGTAAAGGCGGCGCCTGATGAGGTCGCGCGTCGCGTTTCGCTTTCGGGCCCGGGATTCGAACGGAGTTTCCCGCAGTCTCCGCCGTTCGAGAACATGGTCGTCGGCCGTATCGAGGAGATCAAGAGTCATCCGAACGCGGACAAGTTGCGTATCGCGGTCACCGACATCGGGGAGAAGAAGCTCGACATCGTCTGCGGCGGCAGTAACCTTTCGGAAGGCATGAAAGTCGTGGTGGCGCTCGCGGGTGCGATGGTGCGCTGGCACGGGGAAGGGGACCTGGTAGAACTGCAGCCCGCTGAAGTTCGCGGTGTGAAGAGTGAAGCGATGATCTGCGCGGCCAGCGAGATCGGACTCGGTGAAGCGTTCCCGCATTCCGCGAACGAAATCATGGATTTGAGCTGGTGCAAGGTCAAACCGGGCACGCGCCTCGCTAAGGCGCTCGATCTGGACGATACGGTTTTCGATATCGAGATCACGACCAACCGTCCGGATTCGTTTTCCATGGTCGGTATAGCGCGTGAGATTGCGGCTATCATGGGTGTCGATTTCACCTGGAAAGAGACTGTCACACCGTCGATGCCGAAGTCGACCGATCCGCTTCCGTTTGGGGTGAAGGTCGAAGAACCGAAACTCTGCACGCGCTACCAGGCCGTAGTGATGGACGGTATCGAGATCGGTCCGTCGCCGTGGTGGCTCAAGAATCGCCTGCACATGGCGGGCATCCGACCGATCAACAACGTCGTCGACATCACCAATTATGTCCTGCTCGAGATCGGTCAGCCGATGCATGCTTTCGATTATGACAAGTTGAAGGGGGCAGCGATCGTGGTGCGACGCGCCAAGGACGGTGAAGAGATCGCTCTACTGGACGATTCGACGCAGAAGCTGGATAAGGAGCGGCTGATCATCGCCGATAAGGAGCGCGCAATCGCGATCGCCGGAGTGATGGGGGGTGAAGATACCGGTGTCACCGAAAAGACGACGCGCATCGTGTTCGAATCAGCTACGTTCGATCCGGTTTCCGTGCGGCGTACCTGGCGTTCGTTGAACATACAGACCGATTCATCCCTGCGTTTCGAGAAGGGTTTGCCGGAAGACCTGACTCAGGCGGCACTGGCCCGCGCGGTCGAGCTTTGTCAGAAGGTCGCTTGCGGCAAGGTCGCGAGTAAGGTCTATGACGAACGGTCGGTCAGACCGAAGAAGATCAGGTTCGCGTTCAGGCCGGAGCGTGCCGAAGCGCTTATCGGGATCAAGATTCCGGCGAGCCGCATGGTTAAGATCCTGAAATCGCTCGGTTTCGGCGTGACGAAGAAACCGACCATTAAGCGGGGTAAGGCGTTCTACGACGTGGAGGTGCCGTACTGGCGCGCGCGCGATATCGAGAGTGAGCGCGATTTCGCGGAAGAGGTGGCGCGCGTCTACGGATACGCCAATCTGCCCAGCGTCCTGCCTGACGGAGTATTGCCGGTCCGCATGGTTGATCCGGTCCTGATGGCGGAAGACGACGCCAAGCGATTCTTCTGTTCGGCCGGTTTCATGGAGATGGTGAACTATTCGTTCATCTCGCGTCAGATGCTGGAGCGCGCCAAGTTCGATCCGGGTATCTGCGTGAAGTTGGAGAATCCCCTTACGGGCGATTTCGAATTCATGCGTCCGAGCCTGCTTCCCGGTATGTTGTCGGTCGTCAGTGAGAACGAGGGATTGTTCCCGCAGGGTGACGTGTTTGAGGTCAGCAATATCTATATCGCGAACGAGGGCGCCGAGTTGCCGGAGGAGCGGGCTTCGCTACTGCTGGCATCATACGGACCGCAGGGTGATGACACACTGTTCAGGAGGGTCAAAGGTGCACTCGACGCGTATTTCGGTCATGCCAGTCGATCGGTCGACTACAGCCGGGTCAGTCCGAACGCCGGTCTGTGGCATCCGGGCCGTGCAGTCGACATCTACATCGGTGACACTGCCATCGGCACGATGGGGGAGTTGCATCCGGCAGTGGTCGAGTCGTTCGGGATCGATGTCCGGATCTGCGCCGCGGAGTTCGACCTGACCGTGTTTGTGAAGTCCGAAGCCGAGAGCAGGAGCTACGAACCCATCCCGCAGTTTCCACCGGTCCGGCGTGACTTGGCGTTCGTCGTCGCGGAAGATGTCGAGTTCGCGAAGGTAGAAGAGGTGTTGCATGGCTCGTCGGAATTGATACATGACGTGACTTTGTTCGACGTTTATCGGGATGATCGTATCGGCGCTGGCATGAAGAGCTTCGCGGCACATCTGTCGTTTCAGCATTCCGAGTGCACACTGAAGGCCGAAGAGGTCGATAAGGAGATCGAAAAGATCATGGGTTCATTGGAGAAAGATTTCGGGGCGAAAGTGAGGGGATAAAAATAGAGGAGGCCGTTCGCTTCGCTATCCCCGCTATCCCCGCTATCCCCGCTACCTGCCTGCCTGCCTGCCGGCAGGTCCCCGCTCTATTTTTCAGATAACGTCTTAATGTGCTATACTTGTCGTAAGCTAATCCGTATCTCGTACACATATGGAGCTCATTGAGACCAGTAAGGATCTTCTTTTCGTAGTGCTTGCGTTCTGCATACTTTGGATAACCGTCTTCGTCTCCTGGTTGCTCTACTATTTCATAATGATCGTGCGGGATACCAAGGCGCTCGTGAGTCAGGTCAGGGGGGCGGTCGAAAAGATCGAAGAGTTGACGCGCGTCGCGCATGACAAGATGGAGCGTTCGGCCGCGTCGTTCACGCTCGTTTCGCAGGCGGTCAAGGAACTCATCACCTGGGGCATCCAGCAGAAGATGAAGAAGCCGGCCAGGAAACGGACGGCGACCAAGAAGAAAAAATAAACCGGTCAGTAATCAGATAAGACGTGGCTTCGGCCGCGTTTTTGGTACAGTCTTGACCCGTCGTTCGAAAGAGTGTATCGTTACAGGTCCTTTAGAAAGGGGGATCATCATGGTCGCGGGAAGCGACACCTCTAGGTGTGGCACGGTTCAAGGGTCGTTGCGTACGGCTCAGGCGTTGAAGATGCGGTTCATCGAGGATATCGCCGTCGCTATCCGTCCGCTGGTCGCCGAAGTCGTCGTCCCGAAGGTGAAGAAGGGTCTGGCGGAGTCTTCCAGGTTGTCTGACAGCGTGATACTCGACGCGTTCTGGAGGAACGTCAATGACGCGGAGTTGGACGCGATGGATCGGGCGGCGATCGAGCTGCTGATGTTGCCCAGAGAACTCGATCCGGAGGAGCGTCGTCAGATTGCGCTTGGAGTGGTGAAAGACGAGTCGCGTAAGCTGGTCAGCGTCTGGCTTCAGAAGTTGATGGCGTTGACCTGTAGCGGTTACGTCTCTACAGTGCAGGCGATAGACAGCGGATCTCTCCCGTCCGGTCACGATATCCGACATGGTGACTGTGACGGGTTCGAGGTGCTGAGCGCATACGAGGCAAACCGTATCCTGGGGCGCATCGCCAAATTGCCGAACGCCGGCGCCATCTTCGCCATGGTCAACGTGTATCTTGTCCTGTAGGACAGCCCATCCGAAGCGATGGGTTTTTTCTTTGAAAAACGTCCGGTCTGGACTATAGTGACTCCATATGGGATTTCGTTTCTGGAGGCGAAAAGAAGAGAAATGCGGTCTGTACGGTCGGACCGGTTTTTGGCTGGCCGGCATTGTCGCCTTGGCGGCGTTGTTGCGTCTCATCAATATCGCTAAAGAGCCGTTCTGGGGGGACGAGATATTGAGCCTAGATATCGCGACATCGTTCGGGAGCATGGCGGAGATGCTGCGTTACATCGCGCAGGTCGAATTCCACCCGCCGCTCTACTATATTATATTGCGGCCGTGGACGATGTTGTTCGGCACGTCGGAGGTCGCGGTGCGGTCGTTGTCCCTACTATCCAGCATCGGCATCGTTCTGTTGGTCTACGTGTTGGCCAAGCGCATGTTTGACGATCGGCGCGTCGGTCTGATCGCCGCGGGCATCACTGCCATCCTTCCGCTGCAGATCGAGTTCGGGCAGGAAGCGCGACCCTACGCGCTGTTCTGTCTCTTGGGTTGTGTCGCCGCGCTATCGGTCTGGGAGTACCTACAGACACGTCGCCGAGCGTGGGCTTATGTCTATTTTTTCGCCACGGTCGTCGGGCTGTATCTGCATTATTCATATTCTTTCATCGCGATAGCTACGGCGCTTTGGTGGGTCATGGCGGTCGCCTCGCCGGCCAAGGAACGCGGACAGCTCCTGTTCAAATGGTTTGCCGTGCATGCGGCGATTTTCGTCGCGTTTTGGCCGTGGCTCGATGAGTTTCTTTACAAGATATTCCTGGGAGGGTTCGACATCATCGGTCTGAAACGGAACCTGGTCCCGATACGGGAACCGAACTTCTTCGGCGACCTGTTCGATTCGGTCATCTGGGTCACGAAGGACGAGTACGTACCGGCTATTCAGAATTTAGCGGTCGCGTTGGCGGTGGGGGTGTTCATCTGGATGGCAGTTAGACTTATTCGCGGGAAGCGGGAAGCGGGAAGCGGGAAGCCGTTCGCGGCGCTTGTCACGCTTACCGTGACACCTGCCATATTATTCCTGTTCGCGCCGCAGTCCATTCCGTACACCACGCTCGTCGAACGTCACATGATCTGGCTGACCGTACCGCTCACCATCGCCATCGCCGCGGTTGTGGTGCGCTCCGGCAAGAGGCGCGGTGCGATGCTGTTGGCCGTTTTCGTCGCGTCATTACTGCCCTACATCGTCGGCATCGTCGGTAATGACGCCTATTTCGATCATGATTTTCGTCTGGAAGAGGGAGCCGAATACATCAACGAACATTACGTTGAGGGCGATGTCGTCATCGTGGCCGCGAACATCCTTCGGTCTGATTTCGCGCATTACCTGCGCGAGGACATCCCCATGGAGACGCTCATTCCGGTGCAGTTCCGGGGAGAGGATGTCTGGCGCGGTCGTCATGTCCTCGGACTCATCGAGAACGAGATTCAGGTCCGCATTCCGCAGACCTCGCGTGAAGAGGTGTTCGCCAAGTTCGACTGGATCACGGAGAAGCACTCGCCACAGCGCATCTGGGTCTACGGCTTGACGCAACGTGACTTCAAGGCCCATGATTGGTTTGAGGAGAGGGACTGGAGACGTAGTTTCTGGTCAGTCAGCGACATCCTGCGCCTCGATATGTATATCAAGCGATAATTATGCCGTATAAGGGAAAGAAGATCGCCGTCGTCATGCCGGCCTACAACGCGGAGAGGACTTTGGTGGAGTGTCACAAGGCGCTACCCGAGGGGTGGTTCGACGACGTCATCCTGGTCGACGATTGCAGTAAGGACAGGACGGTCGAGGTGGCGAAGACCCTGCCGATACACGTGTACGTACATCCGAAGAACAGGGGATACGGCGGCAACCAGAAGAGCTGTTACCGGCTGGCCAAGGAGCGCGGCGCCGACATCGCGGTCATGATCCATCCAGATCACCAGTACAGTCCGGAATACATCCCGCCCATGGTCGAGAAGATCGTGAACGAAGGCGCGCGGGCGGTGTTCGGTTCGCGGATGATCCATCCGGAGAACGCCCGGAAGGGCGGTATGCCGTGGTGGAAGTTTGCGGCGAACATCGCGCTGACCAAGCTGGGGAATCTGGTACTGGGTACCAAGCTGACCGAATTCCATTCCGGTCTGCGCGCGTACGACATGAGAGTCTTCGACGAGATCGACATCGAGCGGAACAGCGACAACTTCGTCTTCGATACGCAGATCATCATCCAGCTCGCCGACAAGAAGATGAGATTCGGTGAAGTGCCGATCATGACGAAATATTTCGAAGGCGCGTCGATGATCGGATTCTGGCCGTCATGCGAATACGGGTTGGGGATCTTGAAGAATCTGTTTCTTTATAAGGCAGGTTTGAGGAAATATTGATGGGGTCAGAAGGGAATGATAATAAAACACCTCGCGTGAGGTGTTTTTTGGTCACCGTCTTTCCCTCGCCGTCTCCTGTATCGTGATGGACGACGGTAACGGCCTTTCCGCGTAAGGAAGATGCAGTTTCAGCGATCGCGGTCTTTCCCGTCGATGCATCGGTCTGGTCAAGATGACCAGGCATTGCGGTTCGGTCGTCAGACAATTGATGTCCACATCCAGGACGCGCTCTCCGGGCAAGAGAGTGATCTCTCCGGACGGTGTCTGAATCCGGTTGCGTGCTTCCTGTATCCGGGTGACAAAATCATCGGTGGACGAGCGGTTCGGGCAGGATCCGCTGATCAACAGTGATGACGTCAGGATGATGCCTAGTAAAAGGGCTGTCTGTCTCATCGTGTGACTCCTTTATCATGGATTGTGCCCGTCAGAGCACCGGCACGCAAATAATCCCCTTGCGCTAAAGCTACGGGGGTTCGCGTATCATATTGCGGACTTCGTCCGCTAAAGGGTTCTGTAGCGAAAAAACACCCGAAGGTGTTTGAGTCGGCGTCAGCCGCAGTCAGCCGCGAGGCGCATCAGCGCGTACAGCACGCCGAAGATGGCTATGACAATAAGGATCGCTTTGGGTTTCCTGAACATGACAGATCCCTTTCGGTTAAGGTGCGCAATGAAGGATAGGACGGAATTCGGTCCGAGTCAAACCATTGACTGCAGGAGGCCATGTCATTAAGTTCAGTATAGTCCTTTGCGAGGAGCGCGAAATGGTCTACAGGGAAAACGAGAAGCCGAAATGGCGTTCAGTCGCCATTACGCATCAGATTGCGGAACGCATACTCAAGTCAGTCGGCCATGGGGCCAAATGGCGGAAGGTGGACGGATATATTGTCTTACCGTTATCCGAGATGAGGTTGGCTGTGACGGCGTTCCTGGACCGGCTGGATGATGCCGGTATCCCGCCGCAGAGCGTCCAGGTGGTGGTCCATCCTGAATCCGACTATGCGGGTAACGGCGACTGGCGCAGTGAGTTCACCATTTTTTACTTCGGACTTGCCGAAGTCACACCGTCCTAGGAGGCCTGTCCCGTACCGGAGCATAACAATCGGTACGGGTTTTTTATCCGCCTCCGCAGAAAACCACGGGCTTCAGCCCGTGGATGAATGTGAGATGTGGACCCGCCGTAGCCTTGGCGAAGGCGGGTGGGCTTCGGCGGATGAAAGAAGTCATAATATGTCAGATACCCTGGGCTTCAGCCCGGGGAGTCTTCATTTGGCAGAAATGTCGGTTCGTGCTGAAGTATCGGCAGTACATTCTGAAAGGAGTATCAGGGATGGCTTGGAAGACAATCGTCAGACCGGAGCCGATTGAAGCGAAATTCTGCGTCCCGCCGGATCTATCGAGTGAAGATCGTAACCTGCTATTCGCGGCCTGGCGACGACGACCCAGGGCTCGCGCTCCCTATTCCCATTATAAGGTGGGGGCCGCCGTGAGGACCGTAAGCGGAGAGATTTTCTCGGGCTGCAATGTCGAGATCAACACTTACACCGAGGGCACTCACGCCGAACAAGCCGCTATCGTCAGCGCGGTCGGGGAAGCCGAGGGGGATATGCGTGTCAGGACGGTAGCGATCGTCGCCGCGCATGAGCGGGTTCAACCGCCGAATCCGATACAGGGTGACGGATGGCCCGATCTCGATGAGGTGGATCTCAGTTGGGCGGGGGCGCCTTGCGGGCACTGCCTGCAGATCATCAACGAGTTCAAGGTCGGTCCGGACACTCGTCTCATCAGCTATCTGCCGGGCGGAATCGTGTCCATCGTCAGGTTCGGTGATGCCTTGCCGTTCTCGTTCGATCCGGCGGATATCGCGTAGTGATAATCGCGCTTTTTACGGCGCGATTTTTTTATTCACGGTTTGTGACGCTGAATCCTCTTTGTCGTTGCGAGGGAGCCCGCCCCGCCACTTATCTTAAATCAAAGAAGGCGGGGTCCCGCTACGGGCGGGACAGGTGACCGCGGCAATCCCGACGGGATTGCTTCGCTTCGCTCGTAATGATAAATAGGGTTTTTTGTGTCAAACAGTGAATAAGAAAACTCCACACCGATCGAGGTGCAGAGCATGGTCGTCACAGCACCAGCAGGAATGCGAGCATGGCGATGACGAAAGCGAGTCCGGCGATGCCGAGTACCAGCAGTATCGCGAGAAGTAGGGTAACGCGGTGGTTGTGTTCCTTTTCTTCCGGAGTCATCAGAACCCTCCTGGATTAAGCGTATGTGCGGTCGCGAATCAGGTCAAATCATCAGCCTTGACTTGCATCGACGCCTCTGTTAAGGTTCGATATCCTGCGTGCTATCTAGTGCGCGGTCAGACAGTCCTTTACAAAGGAAGAAAGGTCCGAAATGAAAGACCCAAGGGAGACTCGGAAGATCGCGTCCAACTGGCGCGAGTACTTGAAGGATTCAGCCGAGACCTTTCGGGTCTTCGGCTGGGTATGGCGAGAGTTCATCACGCCGGAGAGCAGGAAGTATCTGAAGCGATCACTGGTCGGCATGTTCATGTCGGCGGTCTTTGCCATGTTGATGCCGCTCTCCATCAAGTGGCTGGCTGACGGACTCCAGGCGAATGACGATTCGGTCATCAATTGGTCGATCGTTTCCTTGTTGGTCCTGACGCTCCTCCATCAGCTGTTCAGTTACATCCATTTCAAGAACCGTGAATACGCATTCGGCGAGGACATCATCCGTCTCGATGTGCGCGCAACAGAGCTGTTCTTCAGTAAGTCACTCGGTCAGCATCTGCGCGAGGCTAACACGCTCTCGTCGGCCAATGTCGAGAGCGGCAGGAATCGGGTGCTCGAAGCCGAGTACGTCCTGATGTTCGACGGCCTGAGCTTGGTCTTTACGGTCCTCATCTCGTTCGTCTATCTGTTCGCTATATCCTGGGTGGCCGGTGTCGTGATGGTGGGTCTGTTCGTCACGTTCATGATCTACGCCGTCTGGATCAATCGTCGCATCATTGAGACTTTGACTCCGTTGGATGCCGAACACAGGAAAATCAACCGTTACCGTGTGGAGAGATGGCAGGGTGTAGAGCGCGTCAAGACGAACGGCATGGCCGAGTACGAGACCAGGAATCTGGAAATCCTGTATCGTAAATGGCTCATACCGACGCGAGTCTTTCACTTATGGTTCATCAAGGTGATCCACATCCGTGGTTTCCTCTACGCGCTGGTCGTGGTAGCACTAGTGGCGTTCGCGGCATGGCAGATCAAATCGGGTATCTGGAGCATCGGCATGCTTCTCCCGGTCTACATCTGGTCGGATCGTGTCGCTAGCGACATGTGGCGGATCGGAAGCATCGAACACCGCATGAACAAGAGCATGCCGTCGGTGCGATCTCTGCGCGAAGCGTTGTCCATGCCGAACGAGGTCACGGATCGCGAAGATGCGCGCGAGCTCGACCCGGACGAATCGGTCAGTGTCGAATTGCGTGATGTGGGTCTCAGGTATGCGAACAGTCTCGACGAAAAAGGCAAGGAACCCCCGTCGATCCTGCGAAACGTGAATTTTTTGATGCGGGCCGGAGAGAGGGTCGCCCTTATCGGTCAGACTGGTGCGGGCAAGACCACCATCGGTCGGCTGGTTCAGCGCTTCATGGATCCGACCGAGGGCAGTGTGTTGGTGAACGGCATCGACCTGCGTGACGTCAGGAACGATTCGTGGGTCCGCATGCTCGCCTACATTCCCCAGGAGCCGTGCGTTTTTGACGGTACTATTCGTTACAATCTGCTCTACGGGGTGCGGGAAGACGAACGTGGCAGGTGGACCGATGACGAGTTGTGGCGCGTCATGCGTCTGTTGCAGGTCGATTTCGGCGAACGGCTGGTGGACGGACTGGATACGGTCGTCGGTCGGCGGGGCATCAAGCTCTCCGGCGGACAGAAACAGCGTCTGATGGTAGCCGCGGCGGTCATCCGCAAGGCGATGTTCATCGTCATCGACGAGGCGACATCGTCCCTGGACTCGACCACCGAGAAGGCGGTCCAGCGAGGTCTGCGGGAGCTCATCGCTCCGGACGTCACGGTGCTCATCATCACGCACCGGCTTTCCACGGTCCGTCGTCTGTGCGACAAATTCGTCGTTATGCGTCCGATCGAGGACGTCGGGGATGGCGGGGAGCAGGTCGAGGCAGTCGCCGGTTCGTTCGAGGAGTTGCATCCGCTTTCTTCCACTTTCCGCCGGCAGGCTGAAGACCAGGGGGTGGAAATCAATCTTTGATCTTTCACGGCCGTCCGTTTACGCGGACGGTTTTTTCTTTGAAGGTGATTATCCCTTTACGACACGTATATCCGACATGTCATTCCCGCATTTTCCATGTCATTCCCGCGTAGGCGGGAATCCACGGAACATCAACTGTAGCGTCCCCGTATCGTGGATCCCCGCCTGCGCGGGGATGACATTGGAGGGGGTACGGGGATGACATTGGGTGACATTAGAGAACACACTTGGCATCAAGGGATATTCACCTCTTTGAAAAAATCGACCCGTAAAGAGTCGATTGCGTCAAGTCACACCGGCGAGGAGTCCTCGGACTGGTCGAGGACGACCGCGGGTTGAGTGAGCAGGACATCGCCGATCGTCATCTCCCCACACAGGATTCGTCCGATATTCTCCGGTGTCAGGCTCGTCGTTTTCAGCACGTCACGCTCGGTCGCGTCGTGCAGGTCCAGGAAGAGCTGGACATCATCGACGAACGGCTTGAGTCGGGAAAAGGCGTACTCGTACAGCCCCCGTGTCATTTGCTTGATGAATTCCGGGATATGGTGCGGCTGCACTTTCATGTCTGCCGCTGTCAGGAGATGAGTCAGTCCGGTCACCTCGCAACAGTGAGCATGAGCGAGTTGTGCCCTGAAAACGGTCTCGACAGAAGCCGTACTATCAAGTAGATTCGACAGCGCCGCCGGTAGCCAGTTCCGGACGTACACGCGCATTGCGGCTCGATGTGCTTCGGTGGGCAGTCGGGACATCATGAACGCGTCATTTTCGACGGCCTGCCAGATGTCTTCACCCGTGATATTCATCACGACCTCCTTTCAATGGGCCTCCCTGACCTTATCCGCGCGCTCCGTTCGGGTCAAATGGGGGGGAAGAGGAGAAGATGCAAGACACAAGTTTTTAAAAATCCTCCCTCCCCTCGCCCCCCTTTTTTTGTCATTGCGAGGCCGAAGGCCGCGGCAATCCCGTCTCCATTTTTGTCATTGCGAGGCCGAAGGCCGCGGCAATCCCGTGATTTTAGTTCAAACCGACGGGATTGCCGCGGTCGCCTGCGGGCTCCCTCGCAATGACAATAGGGGGCAGGATTGCTTCGTCGACTGCGGTCTCCTTCCCGTCACATATCTCTAATCTAGAGAAGGCGGAACCCCGCTATAGGCGGGGCGCAATGACAAGGTAGTGGCAGGGGGGAGGATTGGGGTGGGGGTAAGATTGATAACTTGAATCTTGAAATCTGTGTCTTGTGTCTTCCCCCCTTCGCCCCTCCTCACCTTCTCCCCTTTCTCACCCCAGCATCGGGGTTGACCCCGATGTTACTCTGCTACATGAGTACGCGCGCATAGGTCTATTGCCAGTGATACTTAGTCTTATGAGCATTTTCATATGCAGCATAGCAACATCGGGGTTGACTTCAGACCTGTTTGTGCTAAATTACCGTATTCGGGCGGATTAGGCCGTCCGGAGGAGGATACATGCGAAGGGAATACGTTAAGCTTGCGCTCTTTGTCGCCGCTCTGATCGTCGTCCTGATCATACATTTCTGTGCGTCGGGTTGCGCCGCGTCGCAGATACCGGTCACCACGGACGTGAGTATCTCGATGAGGAGCGATTGCACCGAGGTCGAATTGGTCGAGGTCGAGGAAGATCCGGTCGAGGTGGCGCGTGGCGGGGAAGTGCCTCTGAATCCCTACCCCGAAACGTCGGCTCCGGATACCTGGCTCGGACTTCAGCTTCCGCCCGGCTGGACGCTCGGTTTTCTCGCGGGAGAGGATGAGTTCCGTGTTTTCAGCCCTGGTGGAGAAGCCAATGTCTGGGTCAGGGTCAATCCCTCGCGGGACAGGATCATCTGGTCGGTCGCCTACGACATCTTCACCGAGTCGGGCTATCGTCACGGCAGGCCGTTCGGGACCATGCCGATGGACGGTCCGATGCCGGCGAGCCTCCGATTGAGTGCGGTCGAGAACCATCGGTGCGAAGAGTGCCCGATGGAGGTGACCGTGTCGATCAACTGGCCCATGGCGGTATCGGACCTCTCCTCACTCGAGTTGCTTCTGCAAAGACTCGACGATATTATTCCGCCTCCTTTCGAACCTGACGAAGAGGAGGGGGAGGAGGTCGATGGAGAAGCCGAATCTGAGTGACTCGAAAGACGGTCTGTACCGTCTTTTTTCTTGACCGGACCGTCCGAATCAGATAAGCTCATGCCTTGTCATTTCACAATCCAAGTCGCTGTAGTGTTCGCAAAGAGCAAGCAGAAGGTGGATGGTGCCGGAGAATATTCCGGTTGGTCACAGAAAGGAGGCCCAGATGTCCGATGAGTGCCCTTTTTGCTCATTTGAGGATAGGAATGATGAATGGATCCTGCCGAAAACCGGCCTGTTCATGGCAATCTATGCCGGAATGCCTGAAAGTATGGGGCATGCACTGCTCATTCCCAGACGTCATGTCGTCGATTTGCATGAACTGGAACCCTGTGAATGGACCGCTTTGCAGCCGCTGTTGACGGAGCTGAAGTCGATTCTCGATAGGGAGTATGCCCCGATAGGTCACGTCATCCGTATCAAGGTGGGCGAGTGTGGGACAGTGTCCCATTTTCATGTCCATGTCATTCCACAGTATCAGGAGGAAGAAAAATGAGACGGCATTTGACTGTTGGAGCGTTGGGACTGATCTACTTCGCGATAACGCTCCTGTTCATGTGTTCGATGTCCGGCTGCGCGTCAGCAGTCCAGGTCGAACCCGAAACACCGCCGCCGCAGGAGGACGAGTCGTTGGAGGACATGGTCCGTTCGCTCGAGGAGACCCAGCGGTCACTTGAGGAGATGGGCGATACAGTCGGCGGCCTGCTCGATGCTGTCGGTCCGACGACAGTGATGCCGCCCGAGGAGCCACGCTTGCCTCGCGCGCTGCGCCTGCCGCAGGGCTGGTCGGTGAACCGGCTCGACGACGATTATTTCGGGATCCGTTCCGAGGATGACGGTTCGGCGCGCATGAGCGTCTACTCGGACGGTTCGTACGGTTGGGGCGTCATCTATTACGTCGGCAGCGGCGAACACGAGCAGATGTGTCTCGCCGGGGAAATGACCGTCGATCCGGAGGGTGAGGTTCCCGGGAACTTCGAGACGGATCTCGACGAAAGCGGTGCGACCCCGGTCATCCGGATGAACTGGCCGGTGTCCGAGTCTGTCCTGCGCGAGTTCGAGGACATTCTCGAACATCGACGCGGCGGACGCTGCATTTCCATGAGGGGATCACGCTGACACGTTGCCATCGGTAGACGCCGGTGGTTTTTTTATTGATGCCGCCGAAATCGCACCCGCCCCACTTTCTGAGCGGGGGAACACATTTTTATAAAAAGTCACCTTGCCACCTTTTTGTCATTGCGAGCGGAGCGAAGCAATCCCGACGGAATCGCTTCGCTCCGCTTGCAATGACAAAAGGGAAACAAGAAAGGTTGAATGGAACGTGCTTTTATAAAAAATCCCCCTTTTCAGGGGGTATTCTTAGGCAGATAATCCCTCCTCCGCGCGTGGGGGCTGGGGTGAGGGTCGTCACTTCGCGCGGTCCTGCCTCATCCGGTCGAGCGCCAGTTGGAACAGTTGCGCGTTGTAGATCGCGTCGGCGAGCGCGTTGTGGGCCCTGGTCCGTTTCGGCTTGGGCTTCATCCTCTTGACGCTGGAACGCATATCCCGCATCAGCCCTTTGACGAACGAGTTCATCGACAGACCGGAATGACCGAACGGGTTCCCCTTGTCCCGGTAGAAGTTGTCGAAGTACCAGAACACGAACATGCCGTCGAAGATGGGATTGTCCGACGCGAAGATGGGCATGGTATCGCCGGTCACCTCGCGCACCCATTCGTTGAACTCCCTCATGGCATCGACAGCGAACGTGCCGTGCTTTCGGAGTTGAAGCAGCGTGAATCTCGGACTGAATTGCGGTGAGTTCGGTTTGCACCGCTTGTCGTCCGGCAGGCAGTCGAGATGCAGACAGGCGATCTTCATCGCGCTCTCCACGTAGTTGTTGCTGATCGGCTGGATCTCGACATAGAACGCGCGGTCCGTGTCTCCCACGACGCAGGTGCCGATCGAGAGCATGCTGTACCTGCCCGGTGTCGGACCGGATGCCTCAATGTCCACTGAAATGTACGTCACTTTCATCCGCCTCCTCCTTGCCCCCGGAGTTTACCTGTCCGATACGAAAAAACAACCCGACATCCGAGTCGGGCCGTTTTTCATGAAATCGATCCGATTATCACAACTCACAGACAGGCACGCACTGTAGCGTGCAGATCTCCGCGTTCGGATCGTGTCGGCAGGCCGATTCGCACTCGTTGAAGGTCGCACCCATGTCTTCACACCAGTCCCGGCTGACGTATTCGCATTCGTCGTGGTCTTCGAGCCAGGTGCCGCCGGCGTCTTCGCACGATTCCACGACTTCGTCATATGTCATCACTCCAACATCAGGCGGCAAGTCTTCGCCGTATAACTCTTCCAAATTCAAGAACGGCGGTTTGAGAATCACCTGGATGTCGTCGAGCGGAATGCGTACTTCCTGCGGACCGGCCGCGTAGGCTCCGACCGTTTCCGGTTCGAACATGATGACCAGCTCGTTACCGTCGATGATGAAGTTACGGTAGTTCTCGAAATTTTCGTCACCGGTCCCGTTGTCGATCATCGCCTCGTCCGCGTATTCAAACCCCATCAGCTGTTCCTTGGCTGTGGGGTAGATCGTCCAGAGGGGATTGTGTTCCTCTTGGAACATGTCATGGAATTCGATGATGCGATCGGTAGAACGGTCGAACGTCCAGGTTCGGTAGCTGATGTTCGGATGAGCGCCGCCCGTGTTCGTGTAGATCGTGAGTAGGACGCTTTGAATCTGCGGATCGGCTTCGAAAGAGAATTCCTCGCTTGATATCTCCTGCGCGAACTGCCCTTCGGTCTCCGGCGTCCGGAATTCAGCGTAATCAACCAGAAACTGCTCGTTGACGCTGGCGACCTCATTCCAGATGCGCGAATCTGCCTGCTCCATTCCGGTCACGCAGAAATCTATATCGACAGAATATCCGTCGGTCCTGTCTTTCGTCGTCGTGCGGTCGACACAGTTCGCTGGCGGTGAGGTATCCGGTTTTTCCGCGTCTTTCTGTTCGATTTGTGCCGGCGTAGTGATATCGGTCTGTTTCGGAGGAGCAACAGGTCCGTATTGCCGCGCGATGATCACGGCCGCGACACCGCCCAGGACAATGACGGTGAGCAGGACGCGAAAAATTGAAATTTTATTTTTCATAGGATTGCGAGACGAAATTATCGTAAAAAAAATGACTTGAATCCCGCGTCTTGTCGCTCATGTCAAAATTTGCAGACGGGTACGCACTGCAATGTGCAGATCTGCGCGTTCAGTTCATGCCTGCAAGCCGACTCACATTCCAGGTAATCACCCTCATTGCCGCGGCACCAACTACCGCTGGAGTATTCGCACTCGTTGTATATGGAAAGCCATGAACCGCCGTTGGTCTCGCATTCATCCCGCAGGCCCATCTCATCGATGAACTTGATGACGCGTTCTTCGAATGGTGGAGCGTCCTGGCCGATCGTCAGGTAGACGAACTTGTCCGGCGCGACGGAGCTCGATTCGAAGTAGGCGATGGATTCCTTGGGTCCGTAGAATCCACAGGGATGGTAGGAGGGATCTTCGGCGAAGCGTTTCTCCCACAGGTCACGCAGTTCACCGGTCGTGGTGATGGCGTAGCGTATCGCGCCTTGCGAGGGCGGCACTCCTGCCGGAGCGAAAGTCTCCACTATACATCCGTCGACCGCGCTCCCCGTCAGCTCCGAGAGGATTTGCTCGGCGATCGCGTCCTCGACGCTCTGCCCCGGGTCCTTGCGGAAGATTTCGATGCGCGGCAGGTCGCTCAAACCCAGCTCGGTCTCGACCGCGAAACCGTCTTCGACCGGTACCAGCCTCGTGAAGTTGCGCCTGTCCCCGCAATACAGCGCCGAAAAGTTGATGCCGTGCCCCGACATCGGTATCCATTCACAACCCGGTCCGGCTTCGCGTGGCGCGTACTGTTCCGCTGTTGTCGCGTTCGGTGCCAGGTCCTGTGTCGGGCGCGCGCTCCTTAAACCGGCCAGTTCCAGATCATCTTTCAGTCTCAAGGTCGAAAAATCCACCGTCGCGATCGCAATGGCTATGGCGATAGCGCCGGTCAGTATGGTCGTCATGACGATGACCGCCCGGGTCATGGGGTGTGGTATCGACCCATGTTCCATATACACATAGTTTACACCAGAATCGATGATCAGCGAAGTCTCATCCGCCTTCGCGGGAGACTTCAGGCTTGCTCGGGGAGGAATGCGACGGTTCGATGAAAATAAGCGCTGCCGACAGGAAGACGGGGCTGCGGCGGATTCCGCCTTGTCCCGTTTTTGGTGGCGCGTAAGGTTCCAGGGAATCGCCCGCAGGGCTCCATTCCCGTTATCCCCGGCCTCTGCTAAGCTGAATCCGCACCTTAATATATAGAGAGGAGGCGTCTGATGATCAGGCAGCTGAGATTTGGTCTGGTCGTGTTGGCCAGTGTGCTGGCATTTTCATTTTGGTCGGCAGAGTCGCGGGCTGAAGAGGCACCGGAGATCGAAGCTATCGATCTGATGTGTGTCACGGCCATAGGCGGCGGATATCCGGGTCGCGGAGGTCTGCTTCTGACGGCTCGCTTGCGCCGGACTCCGGAGCTGGCGGTCGGCTTGGAGGTGGGATTTTACGCCCCGTGGGGTGTCGGAGCCAACCTGTTGATCGATGTCTACCGCACCGAGCGATTGCGCGTGCATCTCTTCGATCCCGGCGTGTTCTACGCCTGGAATCCGCAGTTGCGTATCGTGCGGCCTGACGTGGAGCGGGACTTCGACATCACTCTCGGATTGGGGGTGGAGTGGCAGTTCAGCGATCGTTGGTGGCTGACGGTCGATCACAGATTCTTTTTCGCGAATCCGGTGCGTGTCATCGGATATTACGGTGACTTTGCCCGCCGCATCTACACGGAGTCGGCGATGGGAGTGCAGACATGGATCGGCGTAGGATACTCATTCTGACAGTTGCGCTCGCCGTGCTCTTGCCTGGCGGGTGCGGAGAATGGCAGAAGCTGCCGATTCCGCTGCGTGTCGACGAGACTTTCGGCGGAGTCGAGCGACCGGCGGTCTTCGATGCCATCACGGAGTGGAACGAGCGGGCCGGCGGACGGTACGCATACGGGGATGCGGTATTCGAGGTCGTGGGCTATTCGGACGATACGTTCAACGAGCATGATTACGAGGACGGTGAGCATACCGTCTACCGCATCTCGCGGTGTAATCCTGACGAGCAATATCTGCAGGAGGTCCATCGCGAGGATGGGGAGCGGATCGGTATCATCGGCTACTGTACGCTCGCTGACACCATCGATATCCTGTACGATTTCGACGTATTCATGGCGGCGTACGAAGACCAGCTGTATCTTCGTGCGGAAGAACAGGGCATCGAAGACGCGGATTTTACCGGGCATCTTGAAAGGTTGCGTTACAACTACGTCCGCAGTTTGACCTTGCACGAGCTCGGTCACATGCTCGGCCTCACGCACTACAACCACCGGGTCGGCGTGATGAATTCGGACGGCCTTGGGTACTTCTACCCGCAGGACCACCTGACCGACGCCGACCTCGACGCGTTTTGCCTGGTCTACGACTGCCGATGCAACGAACCGTTCAGGGATGTCTTTCCGTGAGACGGGCGAGTCCCCACTTGGGACTCTTTTTTATTAAGGGGGATGGGAGGAGGAGAAGCGGGAACTACGACCTTCGGCCGTTAGCGGGGAAAATACGGGAGTATAGAAGTACAGGAAGTACAGAAGTATTTTCTTAAGCTCGCAAACTTCCGTACCCCTGTGCTTCTATACTCCTTGACTCCTGCACTCCCTGCTTGCCAGCAGGTCTTACTTTCAGCTCCTTAGCTTTTAGGCTCAATATATTGACATTTTGCCTAAATCATGCTATATTATCGAGTCCATTTCCTTTGGAGATGTTCAGAGGTCCTTACATATAATAAACAACAGACAAGGCAAGGGAGGAGAGCCAAGCCATGGAGAGTTGCAGAAAGCCTGCCGGTTGGCGGGAGTATATCAAAGGGTCGTTCGCGGTCCTGGGGCAGACCCGCTGGATCTGGCGGGAGTTCATGAGTCCGAAAACCCGGCGGCAGTTCATCTGGACGTTGCTGGCGGTCGTGTTGGGTTCGCTTCTGGGAGTTCTGTGGCCGTATTTGTTCAAGTTCGTCATCGACGGGGTGCAGGGTGGCGCAGTCATGCCGGTCGCTATCGCGCTGGCGGTCATTTGGGTGTTCAATCTGATTAACCACAGATGGGAATTGACCACGGACAAGCTGGGTGAGAGGCTCGGCTCGGAGCAGGTCGTCGATCTGGAGACTCGCATGACCGAGCTGTTCTTTGGCAAATCGCTCGGTCAGCATCTCGGCGATTCGCAGGAGCTGTCTCCGGCGAACGTCAAGAAAGGTCAGAAGGCCGTCCGGGCGCTGGAGAAGATCATGCTTTACCAGCTTTTTCCAGTGTTGGGTCGGGCCGTAGTCCTGTTCGTCCTATTGACTTGGCTGCACTGGGTCACCGGTCTCGTCGCGCTGGCCATGGTCGCGTACACCATGGTCTGGTCGCTGCACCTGAACCGGCGTGTCATGGTCGAGGGTGAGGAGATCGACAAGGAGTATCGCGCGGTCGACCGCTACATGGACGAACGTTGGCGGAACGTCGAACGCGTCAAGGCGTTCGGCAAGGAAGCCGAGGAGCGTGACTGTCATCTCGAGATGAACCGCGCGGCCAAGGAGCGGTCCATCCGTTTCTGGCAAAGGTATCATTTCTTGAGTTATATCCGTTCACAGACGTCATCGGCGCCGTTTTTCATCGGTGTTATGGCGGTCGCTGCGTGGATGGTGATGTCAGGGGGGTGGACCGTCGGCATGATGATACCGTTCATCTTCTGGAGCAACAACTTCACTTTTTCGATCAACGAGTTACGAAGGGTCGAGCGACAGATCAACGGTCAGTTGCCCGCCATTCAGACACTCAAGCGGTTGATGGAGTTGGAACCGGCGGTGAAGGATCCGTCCCATCCGAAGGATTTCGCTCCGGACGGTCCGGTCTCGGTCACGATGATCGACGTCGGCTTCTCCTATCCGGGCAAGGACCCTTCGGCGGGCGATGCTCAGGGCAAGCGGAAGGAGCCGAAGCAAGTCCTCAAGGATGTTTGGGTCCGGGCCAAGGCAGGCCAGAAGATCGCCATCATCGGACCTTCAGGTGCCGGCAAGACGACTCTTCTGCACATGTTGCTACGGTCGCGGGATCCGGACAAGGGAATCGTCATGTTCGACGGGATCGATCTTCGGGAAATCAGTCAGTCCGTGTTCAAGCGGTTCATCGGCTATGCGCCACAGGGCGCTCCGCTCTTTGATGGCACGATCCGCGAGCTCATGCTTTACGGTCTTGCCCCGGAGGACCGGAAGTCGGTGACAGACGACGATATCTGGGAACTGCTTCGCACGGTCAGGGCCGATTTCGGCGACAGGCTCGATTCCGGTCTCGACACCAAGATCGGTCGCGACGGCATCGAGCTCTCGGGTGGCGAGCGTCAACGGCTTTCCGCGGCGATGGCGCTGATGAATCCGCGACTGCGGCTTCTTGTCATGGACGAGCCGACTTCGAACCTCGATGCGGAGACCCAACAGGGTTTCCAGGACGGTCTCAAGGCCGTGCTCGCCCGTGGCGTGACCACGTTCATCGTGGCGCATCGTCTCTCGACGGTCCGGGATTGCGACCAGTTCATCGTCCTGAAGTCGGTTTCCGGACTGGCCGAGGGCGAATCTCAGGTCGAGGCGGTCGCCGAGTCGTTCGAGGGGTTGTACGATGTCTCATCGACCTTTCGGCGCGTCGCCAGAAACGAAGGTCTCACCTTCGGCCCCCGGATCGGCGTCAATCTGAAGGACGTTCCGTTGCCGAAAACCCCACTTTTCGGTAATAAGCCGATCGATCTCAACGCTTGACTCCCGCCGTCCTTTCGTTCAATTGACTCCACGTCACACTCGTGATGTGGGGTCTTTTTTCTATCCGAATCACATATATGAAAAACCCCGCACCACGATGGTGCGGGATATGTCGTCGAAGTCGGTCAGCCCGTGACCTGGACTTCGGTCTCGTTGAAGTATTTGAGCGCCTGCTCGATGACGCCTGGTATCATCTGTCGGAAGCAGTCCGAGTCGACGTCCGGATGACTCACCCTGACCCAGCTGACGACGGACGGGAGTTGCAGGACCGCCTCGAACTCCTCGACGTTGATGAGGATGTGCGATTCGGCCGGTCCGTCGTTGCTTTCCGTGGCCGTGAACATATGGAAGGACGCGGTGCTCACGGATGACGACAGGATCGTTCCGAGCGTTCGCCCGCTCAGCAGATTCCGCAGAAGACGTTCTAGTGGTCTTCCTTCCTGTTGCCTGCGCGCGCCCTCGACGTATTCCATGCTCAGCTCGCCTAAGGAGCACATCAGCCGGTACGTGCCGATGATCGCATCACCGTCCTTGAACGGATCGAGGTGCTCGTCTTCGTCCAGGGACTCGATGTACTCGTCGATCGTTTGGTCGGCGAGCGCGGCAAACTTGTCGGGGTCGGTGTGCGTATTCCAGAACAGGCCGATTCCTGGAGTCACCGTGCCGGCGGTCTGCGGATTCATGTGCCACATCGCCTCGAAACGGATACCGTTGATACGTCCGAGAGTCCTGCTTTCTGGAAGGTCCATTCTTCCTCCTTGTCGGGCGAGGTTATCATATTTAGCGCTTGGTTGTCAAGGGTGCGCTAGGTTTAACATGAGGGGTTGGGCGTTTTGACAGAGCTATCCGTGGGTGATAACGTTGCGCACTGTCCTTTAGACCAAAAACGAAAGGAGTGCGCGATGCACACGAACGTGATCAGAAGGAATCTCACGAACGGGGCGCGTGTCATCATGGTGCCCAGGACCGAGACAGAAGTCGTGCTGGCCATGGTCCGGTTCGGGGTCGGGAGTCGGCAGGAGACGCCGGATGAGGCGGGGCTGGCTCATTTCCTCGAACACATGTTCTGGAAGGGGACCGCGCGGCGTCCGAGCAATGCACTGCTCATGCGGTCTCTCGTCGAGATCGGCGCGATGTACAACGCTTTCACCGACAAGGAGAGTACCGGCTACTACGTCATGACGGAGGAAGGGTTCCTCCCGCGCGCCATCGACGTCCTCTCGGACATTCTCCTGAATTCGCTTTTCGACGCGCAGGCGTTGGAGATCGAACGGACGGTCGTCTTGTCCGAACTGAATGAGCGCAACGATTCGTCGCCTCAGCGGGCATACGATCTGCTTTACGAAGCGTTGTATCCGGCAGATCCGATGGGACGTTCGGTCGGCGGAACGCGGGACGTGGTCAGCGCGCTCACCCGCGCGCAGATGCTCGCCTTTCGCGACAGGAACTACACGCCGCAGAACATGGTCATCACGCTCGCCGGCAAGCTCGACGAGGATCACGCGATGATACTACTGGACGATGCCTTCGGGGCTTTCGGCGACGCGGACGCGCAGGCGGTCGAGTTCGATCCGACGATCCTGCGTCCGGATGTCGGTGTCGAATCGCCGCAGATCGTCATGATTCAGCGGGAGAACATCCAGCAGGCGTATGTGTGCATGGGATTCGAGACGTTCGGTCGTGATGATCCGCGCCGTTTCGCTCTCTCTCTGCTGAACACGATCATCGGCGGCAACTCGATCTCCAGACTGAATGAGAGGATTCGGAATGAGTTCGGTCTGGCGTATTCCGTGTTGTCGCACATCTCGGCACAGCGCGGCACCGGGCAGTTCGTGATCTGGGCCGGACTGAAGAAGGACGGTCTGAAGCTCGCTGTTCGGACCATGGTCGAGATTCTGGCCGAGCTGAGGGATGGAGGCATCACCGACGACGACCTGCGTGTGACCCAAAGCTACATTCGGGGCTCGATGACCCTCAACTTCGACGATTCGAGCCAGGTCGCGACGTTCTACGGAAGGAATGAACTGCTTTCCGGGAGCCGGATGACCCTCGACGAGTATGCCGCGGCATTGCAGGCGGTGACCGTCGAAGACCTGAACGCGGTGGCCGGCGACCTGCTCCGGATCGACCGACTGCATCTTTCCATCGTCAGCCCGTTCGACGAGGACCCCACGCCCTTCGAGCCGATCGTCGTCAAGCTTGGATGACGGGGCTGATCGCACGTCTTTCGTAAACGAACCCGCCTCTCTTTGAGGGGCGGTTTTTTTCTGAAAACAACAGCCGGGTTCTCCGGCTTTTTTGTTTGAGTAAGTGCTAACTCTGCCACCAACACGGTGGCGCTTTTAGTTTCAACAAAGTCAAGAATTGATAAATATGCGTACGTCGGGTATTTTTTAATCTTTGGTCGGCTGGCCAACCTGATCGAGGAGATTCTGGCGCGTTTCAAACTTTTCGCGGTTGAAACGTAGAACAGAAAACACGCACACGGTACCATCACCCTTCTGTCGCCAGTTGAATGCGGCGACCAGATCAAAGATGCAGGGAGGGAAATCTTTAGTATTTCCAGTCACCGTCAAGGCACTACCGGCATGTAGCATGGCCCGTGCCGCCAGGAACAGGTCGGCCATACTGTAATTCGACTTTCCGCCTCCGGTCCTGCTATGGGCGTAGATTCGCGAGAGCAGTAGGGCGTTATCGTGAAGTGCGGAATCGTGTAGTGAAGAGTCAGTCGGTGTGTTGAAGGCAGGTCCGGTCAGGAATTGCTGTCTACTGTTCATTTCTTCAGGAACGTACATATCGCGGAGGAATTCGAACGCCGTGATACGGTCGACGATTAGCGTACTGCCAGCAAAAAAAGACAGCGCCGCAGCGAGCGCATCCTCATCGTTGAATAAAAAACTCAGAAAGTCGTTGTCCAGGTAGACCTCTCTATTCCGTAGGGTTAGGCCTTTCAGTTTTGTAGTCAGTAATTCCATCCCCGCCATGAGCGTAACGGTTTCTTATCTCCTTGGCTTCCCGGATAACAGCCGAAAGCGCCTCCACATCCCTCTTGGTGAAGGATTTGGGGTTACGCACTGCCGGCTTCTTGGAGAAGTGCGGCTTCGGATTTATCGGGATAATCGCCATGGCGGGTAATGTTTACTATAAGATACCATATGTGGTCAAGCTCAGCGAGCTGTGGGTGTGGTGTTGAAGGGGGCAATCCGGGACTGGGTTGGAACTTCTGGGTTAGAGGGGGCGTACATTCCATTGCCACTACCTCCTCACAATGCCAAGATAGAAGCGGGCCACGGCGGCCCGCTTTGTGTGTAAAAAGATACTTTTCAGCTTTTGAGTTTTTTGGCTTTTCAGCTCAATCTCATGCCGTCCAACTTCGTCCACTTACATGTTCATAGTCATTACTCCATGCTTAAGGCTCTGCCGAAGACTAAGGAGCTGGTTTCGCGCGCCAAAGAGTTGAAAATGAACGCGGTGGCTCTCACCGATTACGGCGCGATGTACGGTGGGGTGGAGTTCTATAAGGCCTGCAAGAAGGAGGATATCAAGCCCATCATCGGCATGTGCGCCTATATGGCGCTCGACAAGTTGACTGACAGACGTGCCCGTATCGACGACCGCCAGCATCAGTTCGTGCTTCTCGCCGAGAACGTCGAGGGCTACATGAATCTCCTGAAGCTCGCCACTATCGCCAACGTCGATGGTTTCTACTATCGCCCGCGTATAGATAAGGAAGTGCTCCGCGAACACTCGGCCGGCATCATCGGCCTCTCCGGCGGCCTGAACGGCGAGATCAACAAGGCGCTCGCCCTCGACGACTGGGACAAGGCCGAGAAGATCGCGCTCGACTTCAAGGACATCCTCGGTGCGGACAACTTCTATCTCGAACTGCAGGACCATCCGGAACTCGACGAACAGATCGCCCGCAATCGCGACCTCAAGAAGCTCGGCGAGAAGACCGGTATCCCGGTCGTCGCAACCAAGGACGTGCATTACATGGACCCGGACGACGCCGAGGCGCATGACGTTCTCGTCTGTGTCGGTTCGGGCAAGACCGTGCAGGACGACCGCCGTAAGACCATGACCAACGCCGACTACTCGTTCGTCTCGGGCGAGCATATGGAGAAGGCGTTCGCCGACACGCCGGAAGCGATCGAGAACACGCGCAAGATCGCCGACCGTTGCAACGTCGAGCTCGAACTCGGCAAGTGGTGCTTCGCGGATTTCAAGATTCCCGAAGGTAAGACTTACGACGAGGTCCTGCGCGAAGAGGTGCTCACCGGCATCAAGGAAAAGATGAACGGTGACGTGCCGGACGAGTACTACGAACGCATCGATTACGAACTCGACGTCATCAAGACCAAGGGCTACGCGTCGTACTTCCTGATCGTCAGTGACTACATGCGTTTCGCCATCAAACAGGGGATAGCGAACACGACACGTGGCTCGGCCGCGGGGTCCTTGGTTTCGCACGCCGTGGACATCGTTCCGGTGAATCCGATGGTGTATAATCTGCCGTTCGAGCGTTTCCTGAATCCGATGCGCCCGTCCGCGCCCGATATCGACGGCGATTTCGAAGATACCCGCCGCGACGAGGTGATCGCCTACGCCACCGAAAAGTACGGCGCGGACAAGGTCGCGCAGATCGGAACTTACGGAACGCTCGCCGCGAGAGGCGCGGTCCGCGACGTCGGTCGGGGACTCGACCTGCCGTACGCGTTCTGCGACAAGGTCGCCAAGCTCATCCCGACGCAGGCCAAGAACATCGCCGCCGCTTTAGAGATGGAACCGGAATTGAACGAACTCTACTTCGCCGACCCGCAGGCGAAGAAGCTTCTCGATCTCGCGCAGAAGGTCGAAGGAAGCGCGCGCCACTGTTCGGTGCACGCTGCGGGCGTGGTCATCACGCCGAGACCGCTCACCGAATTCACCGCGCTGCAGAAGGAGTCCGGCGGCGAGAAGCTCATCACGCAATACGATATGCACCAGGTCGAGGATGCCGGTGCGGTGAAGATGGACTTCCTCGGTATCCGCAACCTCTCCATCCTCGGTCTCGCCATCAAGACCATCAAGAACACCAAGGGGCTCGATATCGACATCCATGATATTCCGCTCGATGACGAGAAGACGTTCGCGCTGCTGAAGCGCGGCGAGACGCAGGGGCTCTTTCAGCTCGGCGGATCTGGTATGACCAAGAATTTGATGCAGCTCGAGCCGAAGAAGATCACCGACATCATGGCGATGGTCGCGTTATACCGTCCCGGTCCGATGGAATCCATCCCCGAGTTTATTCGCCGTTCGAAGAATCCGTCGCTCATCACTTATCCGGATCCGAAGCTCGAAGAAGTGCTTAAGTCGAGTTACGGCCTCCTGGTCTATCAGGATGACGTCATGCTTACCGCCATCACGCTCGCCGGCTATGACTGGCTCGAGGCGGACAAACTCCGGAAAGCGATGGGTAAGAAGATCGCCGCGGAGATGGAACGACAGAAAGGCAAGTTCATCACCGGTTGTCAGGAACACGGCGGACTGACCGAGAAGAAGGCTTGGGAGCTGTGGCGCCTCATCGAACCGTTCGCGCAGTACGGATTCAACAAGGCGCACGCCTGCAGTTATGGCACGGTGGCGTATCAGACCGCGTATCTGAAAGCGAACTGGCCGTCCGAGTACATGAGCGCGCTGTTGACGTGTGAGTCTCGGGACCTCGATGAGGTCGCGGTAATCGTCACCGAGTGCGACCGCATGGGCATCGAAGTCCTTCCGCCTTCAGTGAACGAATCGCTGACCGATTTCACGTATATCGACGACAACACCATCCGTTTCGGGCTGAAGGCCATCAAGAATGTCGGTGCGGACGTGGCGGTCGCTATCATCGAGGAACGCAAGGAGCGCGGCGCGTACAAGAGCATCGCCGATATGGCCAAGCGTGTGGAGACCAAGTTCTTCAACAAACGCGTGCTGGAGTCGTTCATCAAGTCCGGCGCCATGGACTGTCTGGGTGAGCGCAATCAGCTGTTGGCGTCGTTGGATCAGATCACCAGACACAACCGCAACATAATGAAGGAGATCGAGAGCGGTCAGCGGAACCTCTTCGCCGTCGCGCCGATCCTCGGCGGGGAAGGGGAGATAGCTTTGCGTGAAGTCCCGGAAGCGACGAAACGTGAACGCCTGGCCTGGGAGCGCGAACTTCTCGGTTTGTATGTTTCTGAACATCCGTTCGCCGATTTCGCCAAATACTACGAAGGCCTACTGACGCCGCTCTCCGATCAGGAAGGGATTAAGCGCAAGGTCGGCCTGGTCCGTGTCGGTGGTACCCTATCTGATGTGCGCACTATCCTTACCAAGAAGAAACAAGAGCCGATGGCGTTCGCGAAGCTCGATGACGGTAGTGGCGAGATGGATCTCGTCGTCTTTCCGCGCACCTACGCCGAGACCAAGGACTTCTGGGAGAAGGACACCATGATCATGATCGAGGGTAAGTACAACGAACGCGACGGTGATGTGTCGCTCATCTGCGAGAAAGCCACCCCGATCACGCCCGAAAACGCCGAAGAGGTCAGGGATATGCTGTCGATGGCCGGGACAGGCAGGGTGACCGCAAGCAACATCAAGACCGTGGTCACTGCTGAGACGGTCTGCATAGAAGTTCCGCCGACGATGGCTCCTTCGGTGGCTAACGAGATGCGACGCATCTTCGAGAAATACCCCGGCACGCGCAAGGTCGTGCTTCAAGTCAGCGAGAACGGTTCGTCCAAGCGCATCGAGACCACCATGTCGGTCGCGGTTTCGAGCGATCTGATAGTTGCGGTGGAACATTTGGTCGGTCGGGGGGCGGTTAAGGTTTGAGACACAAGACCCAAGACACAAGACTCAAGTTTCAAGTCATTTTTTTTAGGTGTCTGACTAAAGTGCTGATACCGGCTAAAAGTCCGGTATATCTTTTTATCAGTTCATCTGCCTGCTTGATTTCGATAAAACCCAGATCTCTTGATAATAGGATATGCATGGCGGTTTCTTGTGCAGAGCCTTGGGCGATTCCAAAGAATCTGCACTTGTCGGCATTTGATGGTCTCCCGTCCCCTTCGGCGATATTCGCAGCCACCGACACCGATGATCTGCGAACTTGTGAGGTTAGTCCAAATTTTTCATAATCCGGAAAATATCGACTGATTTTGTATACCAGCAGTGAAAGATCGTACGCTTCCCGCCAGATATGGAGTTTCGTGAATGATAAGTGAGCCATACGCCACTCTTCTAGCATGCACGGCTTTATCAAGTCAAATAATCGACTTGGGTCTTGTGTCTTGGGTCTTGTGTCTTCAATACGGTTTTAGACTCTTCGGCCGTTAAGCCTGATATTTTCTTCTAAAGCACAGCTTTGCTAAAATAAACCCATGATAACCGCCACCCCTCCCAAGGAACAGCGAGGTACCACCACCGGCCTGTATCGCGGAATCGCCGTGGTCTTTTTCGCTTTGGCCGCGGCAATCGCCATCTTCTCGGCTTACGTCGTCTTTTCCCGCGCCGAGATCGTGGTGTTGTCCGATCAAGAGGAGACCGAAGGCGATTTCATCATCGATATCACGATGCAAGCCACGGAAGGTGAGGTCAACGGCGGGGTCTATGAGATTTCGAAGAAGGTTTCACAGGCTTTTCCCGCGACGTCCGTTGTCACGATAGACCTGCGCGCCGAGGGGCGTGTGCGTATCACCAGCTCGCTGTCGCGTTCGCAGACGTTGGTCGCGACTACCCGTTTGCTGACACCGGACGGCTTGCTGTTCCGTATCGACAAGACGGTAGCGGTTCCGGCGTTCGGTTCCGCGTCCGTCGACATCTACGCCGATGAACCCGGAGAAGGCGGTGCGATCGGCGACGCGACTTTCACCATTCCCGGATTGAATCCCGGTACCAGACAACACTTCACGGTCGAGACGATCGATCCGCTCGTGAGCGGCCAGCGCGAGGTCCGCATGGTGACCGCCACCGACATCATCAAGGCGGAAGAATTGCTTGAAGAGCGTCTCCGGGCCGAACTTTCGGACGTGATGCGTGAAAAGGCTCGTGAAGATGGGGTGCCACGCACAGGCGAACTGTTCCGGTTCGAGACCACGCGCCAGGAGAGCGACGTCGCGGCCGGAGAGGAGGCCGATGAATTCAGGATGAACGTCGCGGTCATCGGTTCGGGTGTGTTCTTCGACCGCGACGAGCTTCGTGGTCAGGTCAGACAATTGCTGGAGGATCGGCTGTCGTACGATCGGTCACTGTTGCATCTCAATGAGGCGGACCTGCTGATGGAAGTAGAGAAATGCGACCTGCTGGGCCGTCGCGCCAACATCCGCGTCGTGGCCGCGGGTACGGCAATCCTTTCTGACGATGCCCACGGTCTCGATCCGGACAAGATCACCGGCGTCACCATCGATGCGGCCAAGGAATATCTGGAATCACTGGACGGCGTCTCGTCAGCGTCCGTGAAGCTCAAGCCGTTCTGGTCCCGTCGCTTGCCGAACGTGGCGGATCATATCGAAGTTGAAGTCAGATAATGAAAAAAGACCTACCTCCACCAAGACTTCGGCGGGTTCATAGGTTACATCGCGGACAGCGTCCGCATAGGTATCAGAGGTGAAAAAAACCGCCCTTTCGGGGGTGGTTTTGAGTCTATCGGGGCATCGGCGCGCCGAGCGTCAGGATGTCTAGCTCGTCCAACAGGTGGTCGATCTCGGACAGGATGCCGCGGCGGCCGTTAGGTTGATTGTGCGTGTCCCTGATCGTCGCCAGTTTCCGGATTTTGTTTCCGATTTCGATGACCTGTGCATTCTCTCGTGACAGGAAAATGGTGGTCTCGACGCGGGAAAGAGCGAGTTCGAGTTTTCTTCCGTATTCGAGATCGGCCAACTGCCTTTCCAGTGAGAGTCTCGCCCCCTCGACATCCGGCACTGCTTTCCGGATAGCGGAATCATTCTCGAGTACACGCAGCGCGATGATCAGGCCATACCTCTTGCCGAGATATTTTGCCACCGGCTTGCTTAGCTCGCTTCTTGAAGCGGCGCCTGATGTGCTCGCGGTTTCGTTTTGCATCCCCACCTCCTGATTGCGGGTATCATATATCTTTCAGGTGTCATAGTCAACCCGAACCAAAAACCGGCGATTGCTCGCCGGGCTTAGTTCATATTCAGCGTTTCCAGAATTTTAGTCTGTCCCAGGGGCTCTTCTTTTTTCTCAGTGCCTGTTGTTCTTCTTCATGCAGTCTTTTGCCTTCCTCAAGCTCTTCAGGCTCGAAGAATCGTACCTTATGCTTCACTTCATGGAATTCGGTCTTAGGCATTTCCTTCGGGAGTGGGATGTCGTCATCGGATTCCCCGAGGCCTTCAGTCCGTCGAACTGCGGCGTCCTGATGCAGTCGAAGCATCTCCCGGTACTGCTCGACCTCCTCTTCCGGTTTGCCTGACGCAATAGCCTCTCGCATCTCCGCGGCGATCTTGTCCCGCAGATCCACACCACGCAACACCTGACGCCCGATGCGATCTTGCTGCGCCTTCTCGTCTTCTTCGGTTTCCGGCTCACCCTCGGGTGCCGGCTCAAAACCCGTCATGGTCTTGTCCGGATCGAATTCCTCGTCCGGTTTACTGAAACCGTGCATTGTCGGTCCTGATTCTCTCGTCATAGGAACGTCATTTAGTCGTCAGTCCTTTTTGCCCAGTATCTTGGACGCCAATCTCCCAAGCCAGCCTCGCTGTTTCTTGGTAGACGGCTCGTTCTCTTCGCGTTCCAATCGCACCTCTTCGATATCCGAGTCATCGACGTCGAGCCCGATTGCGCCGTTCGCCTCGATCTCGTGTCGGGTTCTGTCTACGCCCTCCTCCGTCTCCAGCGCGGCGTTCGTCAGGGTCTCCCTGAAAGCCATTCGGTCCCGCTGTTCGATGAGCATCTGCTTGACTCTGGCCAGCACAGCCTCCCGCTCGTCGGTGCCAAGTTCCAGCCCGTCGATCTCATGCTCTATCTTGTTCAGCTTACCGTCGGAAATGCCATACTTCCGGTCCGTCCGGAAAGTCATGCCGCCGGTGTTTTCCATGATGTTATTGATCTGATCGTCCAGCCTGGTGTCGGATTCGGATTCCGGACCGTTTTCTCGGGGCTCAGTCTTAGGGTCTTGTTCTATCTTTGGCATATATTTCGCATCTTACGTTGATAAGATGATTATAAGGCATATGACCGATTAAGCGCCACTCCGTGGCGTACTTGCCCCAATTTCACCTAAGGAGTACGCTTTATCTCGTAAAAATTGACTCAAAATACAAGATGCCAAGCTTAAGACTTGTGTCTTGAAATTTGAGTCTTGAGTCTCGCTAAACATATGGGCAAAGACAATCAGGATCAGGTTGAAGTCAAGCGACATTCGGCGGCACACGTTCTGGCGGCCGCTGTAATGGAGCTGTATCCCGAGGCGAAGCTGGGCATCGGTCCGGCGATCGACAACGGGTTCTATTACGATATCCAGACTACTACGCCCATCACTACTACCGACCTGCCGAAGATCGAGAAGCGGATGCGCAAGATCATGCAGAGGAACGAGGAGTTCCGGCGCGAGGAGATGAGTATCGACGAGGCGATCAAGTTTTTCGCCGAGCGCGGGCAGGACTTCAAGGTGGAACTTTTGAAATCTCTGAAGGAGAAGGGGACCACCAGGGTCAGTGAAGAGGAGGCTGGTGACATCGGCGGCTCGGTCGACACTGCATCGGTCTACTGGAACGGTGAATTCGCGGATCTCTGTCGCGGGCCGCACGTACCGAGCACCAAGGAAGTCGGTCAGGCGTTCAAGCTGACCAAGGCCGCCGGCGCGTACTGGCGCGGCAACAGCGATAATCCGATGTTGACGCGTGTGTACGGATTGTTATTCGAGACGAAAGAGGATCTCGATGCTCATCTGAAGATGCTCGAGGAGGCGGAGAAGCGCGACCATCGCAAGCTCGGTCAGGAACTCGACCTGTTCGCTTTTTCGCCGCTCGTGGGGTCCGGCCTGCCGCTCTTTACCGAGCGCGGCGTGATCATCCGCGAGGAACTGGAGAAGTTCGTGAACTCGTTGCAGGTGCCCCTGGGCTATAAGCGCGTCCGTATCCCGCACATCGCCAAGACCGAGCTCTACAAGACCAGTGGTCACTGGGACAAGTTCGAGGACGATCTTTTCCATGTCAGGAGCAAGAAGACCGACGATGAGTTCGTCTTGAAGCCGATGAACTGTCCACATCACACGCAGATCTACGCGTCACAACCACGGAGCTATCGCGACCTGCCGATCCGCATGTCCGAAGTGACGATGGTCTACCGCGACGAGAACACCGGTCAGCTACAGGGTCTGTCACGCGTGCGTTCCATTACGCAGGACGACGCGCATGTCTTCTGCGCCATGGATCAGGTCGAGCAGGAAGTGAAGGGGGTGATGGACATCATCCGGGGATTCTACGAAGGGTTCGGTATGCCTCTCAGCATCCGTCTTTCGGTGGATGATCCGGAGACTCCGGAAAAGTATCTGGGCGACAAGAATATCTGGGAGAAAGCGATCAAGATTCTCGAGAAAGTCATCCGTGATGAAGGTCATGAGTTCGAGGTCGGTATCGGTGAGGCTGCGTTTTACGGTCCGAAGCTGGACTTCGTCGCCAAGGACGCCATCGGACGCGAGTGGCAGCTCGCCACGTGTCAGCTCGATTTCAACATGCCGGAGCGGTTCGGGCTGACGTACATGGGCGAGGACGGCGAGAAGCACCAGCCGGTCATGATCCATCGCGCGATTCTCGGTTCGTTCGAGCGCTTCATGGCGATCCTGATCGAGCATTACGCCGGCGCGTTTCCGGCTTGGTTCGCGCCCGTGCAGGTGCAGGTGATACCGGTCGGCAAGGATCATTGGGATGTCTGTCGCGATCTGGAAGCGAAGTTGAGAGCCGAAGGTATCCGCGTCGGTTACGACGAACTGCGCGAGACCGTGGGGTACAAGGTCAGGAAGGCCGAGAAGCTGAAGATTCCGTACGCACTCGTCATCGGCGACAAGGAGAAGTCGCTCAAGGAACTGAACGTCCGCATCCGCGGCGAGAAGGACGAGGTGCCGATGGGATACGATGAGTTCGTAAAGAGGGTGAAGGAGAATATTACGGAACGAAAAGCGAAGCCTTAGTTTTCCCCATTTTAATCCACATTCTGCCTGGCACCAGTGCCAGGCAGTTTTGACATTGAAATGAGGATAAAGCACAATATTCTCTGGAGGAGAAAGGAATGCTCGAACGCACATTAGTGGTGGTCAACGGGTTACCGGCGACCGGCAAGACGACGCTGGCGCGGGTCGTAGCCGACATTCTCGGCCTGCCGCTCTTTATCGAGGATGACTACAAGGAGGCGATATTCGATAAGATCGGGGTCCAGGACCGTGAATGGTCTAAGACCGTGGGCTCCGCTGCGATCAGAATTCATTTTCGCGTGATTGAAGCCTGTCTGCGCGCTGGTGTCTCCTGCATGATCGAAAATTTTTTCCGTAGGGAGATCTTCTCGGACCGCATCACCAAGCTCTGTTTTCAGCACGGTTTCTCGTGTGTCCAGGTGCTCTGCTATGCAGATGGAGAAGAGGTGTATCGACGCTTCTCGAATCGGGCCCTGAGTGGTGAACGCCATCCTGGTCATGACGACGCGAACTGTCTCGAGAGGTTCAGACCGAGTCTGTTGCAGTGGAGACTGGATCCGCTTATCCTGCCCGGACGGTTGATTGAGGTCGATACGACCGAATTCAGCAAGGTCGACTTCGCGGCCATCGCGGAAGATATCCGGAGGAGATGACCGTTATTCCGATCCTAGTGGGTCGGTTTTTTATATGGAGGGACCCCTCTTCGCCGAGGCTTCGGGGGGTCCGCATCTCTGATTGTGCCGGCTCTGCAGGCACTAAATATCTATGGCGAAAAAAAACGACGCGAGGTCGTCTCGCGTCATCAGTGTGGAATGGAGTAGATCCATCCGTCCGTCTCGCTCATCTTCATGCGACCACTCGTCGTTCGCGCGTCGTCCAGTCGATGACCGTGCAAGCGTGTGGCTTTTCGGCCAGCTGGTCGCTGAGGGACACCTCGGAATGTGTCGGTTGTCTGGTGTCAGCGCTTGGTGTGTACAGTAGGACCTTCTTGAGTCCTGATTGCGTCGTCACCTCGACCCTGAAGTGTTTCCCGCTGATCCGGCCCATACTCGACCACAGCGAACCGATCTTGATAGTGGCGCCAGAGCTGGAGCGGGACAGTATCAGGGCGGTGTTCAGTTTGCCGGTCGCATTGCGACCGCTGGCCATATGGGTCAGCTTGACGCGCAGGGTCCGGAACCAAAGTTCCGGGACGTCGTCGGATGTTTTGAAACGAATCTCCGCCTCAATGCCATCGGTCTTGACGTATTGGATGCCTGTGATGAGATCGATGAATTGAAGGTCCTTTTTCCTCTCGGAAAGGCGGGTTACGGGTGTTGCCCGTGCGGTCTCTCCGCTGATATACATAACACTCCCTCCTTCACCCCTTGCAGGGAAAGCGGCTCTCGCCGTGACAAGTGATAGTATCAGTTATGACAGAGGTTGTCAACCGTCTCGGTCAATCTGTCAAAGGGAAGTTAAATCTTCCGCTTTTTTGGGAAGTTAAAACTTCCGGTTTGTAAGTTCTCATTTTGCCGCTCAGATTAGCGCCCAGGCATCACCGTGCGGTCGGTGGCAGCGAATGGTAATT
>JAYEJB010000010.1:0-5447 GCA_034716415.1 Patescibacteria group bacterium | reverse complement strand
CCGAATACGTGCGCTGGTACAATACGGAGCGCCCGCACCTCGGTCGGGGCATGGGCGGTCTCACCCCCTACCAGAAATTAGCTCAAATTAGCCAATAAAAGTGTAACCCTTGAAGGTGTACCGAACACAGTCTTGACACGCGATCAGACTCGTGGTAGACTCAACCGTTCCTGAAAAAAGGGGGTTGCAATGGCAGCGAAAAAAAAGACGGTCAGGGCCGATATCCATCAAGAGCCCTTCACGGACGACTACGGTTCCGGAATCGTCGCCTACGGGATGGTCACTATTGAGGGACCGTACGCCGTCCGCGAGCGAACGAAGATTTACATGTTCGGCAAGCGGACGGAGCGGCAGATGAAGACCGAGGTGCTCGGCTGGCAGGCCGGCCGGTTCCAGGAGAACGGAATCCTCAAGGTGCGCGTCAAACCGATTACGAACGAGACCGGCATCGTCAAAGCCGGATTCGCCCGGGATCTCGGACTCGATCCGGAGGCCATCGTCATCATCTGAACAGACCCCTCTCCGTCCGCCCCAGAGCAGAAACGTTCGTGGGGCGGGCGGTCTTTTTTATCCGCCTTCGCAGAAAACCACGGCCTGCCTGCCGACAGGCAGGGCTTCAGCCTGGGGAGTCTTCATCATGAAACAAAAAGCCGCCCCTTGCAGGGCGGTCTTTTCGATATTTCTAGAAAAACGGTCGTTCCGGGGAATCCTTGATTATCTCGAATGCCTCCTCGGCGGTTTCGACGACCTTGAACAAGCCCAGATCCTTCTCTTCGATATAGCCGTTCGTCAGCATGTTTTCTACCACCCATTTGGTCAGTCCTTCCCAATACTCCTTGCCGATGAGGACAATCGGAATCGGTGACATCTTGCCGGTCTGGATGAGCATCAGCATCTCGGCCAGTTCGTCCATCGTGCCGAATCCGCCGGGGAAGAAGACGTAGGCCTGCGCCGACGCGGACAGCATCACCTTGCGGGTGAAGAAATAGTAGAAACCCTTGCCGCGTTTCACGTACGGGTTGGTGCGCTGTTCCCTCGGTAGCTGGATGTTCAGTCCGATCGATTCCGCGCCCGCTTCGGTCGCGCCGCGGTTGCCGGCTTCCATGATGCCCGGACCGCCGCCGGTGATGATAGTGAAACCGGCCTCACCGAGCAGTCGACCGAGTTTCCGCGCCTCTTCATAGTGGTGGTTGCCTTCCGGGGTGCGTGCCGAGCCGAAGAACGTCACCTCTTTCTTGAAGTCCGCCAGGAATTCGAAACCCTCGATGAACTCGGCCATGATGCGGAATATCCGCCAACTCGGGACGGACCGAAAGTCCGGATACCAGCTCGGGATCCGCATGTCACCGCCGTTCTCCCCGAAATCTGCCGCGCCCAAGATCGGGCCGGCTATGTCTTTCGGTTTTCCATTCGCTTCATCTTCCATATTCTTCTTTTTATTGTATACTGGGGTGATTATATCACGGCGCCTGCCGTGCGGCGAAGCCTACTCGAACCGTTCCTGCCAGCGCTCTTCGACTTCGACCTCCAGCTCCAGGAAGACCTTGCGTCCGGTCACTATCTCGATCTCTTTCCTGACCGCCTGTCCGAAATTCTTGATGTTACGCCCGCCGCTACCGATGATTATCTTTTTATACCGGGGTGCATTCGTGAGAATCCGGGCCCTGATGTAAAGCATGCCGTTCTCCCGCTCCGAGACCTCGTCGACTTCCACGGTGATGCTGTACGGAACCTCCTCGCGCATGTGCATGAATATTTTCTCGCGGATCAGTTCGGCGATGCGGAAGTCACGGTCCAGGTTGGTCAATGTGTCTTCGGGGTACATCGGATCACCTTCCGGAGCCATCTCGAACAATTCGTCGGTGAGCGCCTTGAGGTTGTGTCCCTTGAGCGCCGATATCTCCAGCACGACGTCGAACTCGTCTTCCCACATGCGGTACTCTTCGATGTACCTGCCTTTGGCGTCACTCTTGTTGATGACCATGATTTTCGGTCCGTCGAATACCCGGACCATTTCGTGTACGATATTTTCCTCTTCGCCGACATGGCGCGTTGGATCGACGACATATACGACGATGTCGATGTCTTCGAGCGATCGCCGCGCCGTCTCGTTCAGCTTCGCCGTCAAGATGTCCGGTACCCGTTTGAAAATGCCAGGAGTGTCCACCATGACCACTTGTCCGCGCGGATCATGAATCACCCCCTGGATGGCGTGCCGGGTGGTCTGTGGTTTGCGTGTGGTTATGGCGACCTTCGTGCCGACGAGCGCGTTCATGAGCGTCGACTTACCGACGTTCGAACGTCCCACCAGCACCGCGAAACCCGCCTTTTTCTTCTTTTCTTCGGGCATATTTATCGTTCGGATAGCTTACAGCAACGCGCCCCTTTTTTCCAGTCTTGCCGGTGAGAGACTGTCGCAAAACCGTCCCCTGTCATTGCGAGGGAGCCCGTAGGCGACCGCGGCAATCCCGACGGCTTGAACCAGAGCCGCTGGGATTGCTTCGGCCTTCGGCCTTGCAATGACAAAAAAGGAAGTTTTGCGACAGTTCTGGAGTGTCCATTGACTCGGCGGGCGACTGACGGGTAGAATTTCCATATCCGCTGGCGCAATCATTACGGCTAAGCCTAGCGGAAGAAATTGGGAGGTATACATAATGCCGAACAACCGACGTCCCGCCAACCGACTGAGGCGTGAAATCGAGAGAGGAATACTTGAATACGATAGGAGGTCTGCCATCGCGAGGTGTGGAACGCGGGCCCCGTGGGACCCAGAGTTCCTGAAAGCTGTCAGGGATCGGCACAAGGTGGAGGTTTCACGCAGTGAGACCGCACCACCCCTTTTGCACTAGTCTTTAAGACCCCTTCATTTGATGGAGGGGTCTTACATTTGTGGGGGAGCGGGGATGGCTCGCTTCGCTCACTAGCGGGAAGAGCGGGAACCACGACCTTCGGCCGTTAGCGAGGATTGTCCGGCATCCCCGGCATCCGCCGGGCACGGCGCCGGACTAGCGGGGAGAGATATAGAAATGAAAGACCGTGCATAGCGCGGTCTTTCATTTCTATCCCCGCTTCTCCCGCTTCTCCCGCTAGTGAGCGAAGCGAGCTACCCCCGCTCTGTCCTGCGTTTCAGCAGCGCGACCGTCTCCGCATGCGGGGAGTGGGGGAACAGGTCGAACGCGGAGAGTTCCTTGATGTCGTAGATTTCCTTGAGTGTCGCGAAGTCCCGCGCGAAACTTACGTAGTTACAGGATACATATATGATATAAGGCGGTTGTTCCTCAAGCAGGGTCGATACGACTTTCGGGTGCAGGCCGGCGCGCGGCGGATCGATGATGACGACATCCGGCTTTTCGTCTTTCCAGATCAGGCTTTCGGCCGCCGCAGTGGTGAAAGTCGCGTTGGCGATGCCGTTCATGTGGGCGTTGCGCTTGGCGGAGGCGATCGCCTGGTCGTCGAGCTCGATGCCGATGACCTTGCCGACCGCGTCCGCGACCCCGATGCTGAAGAAACCCACGCCACAATAGAGGTCCAGTAATATGCGCGCGCCGATATTCGCCACATAATTCGAAACCTTCGCCAGTAGTTTTTCCGCCATCACCGTGTTCGTCTGGAAGAACGCGTTCGGGTGGATGGCGAACTTCCAGCCGAGTACCGATTCGGTCAGGGATTGTTCACCGTGCAGAAGCTCGAGCTTCGATGAGATCGACAAGTCGGTTATCTCCGGATTGATGCCGTGGTAGAGAGTTGTCGTGAGCGGCGCCAGTCGATGCACCAGGTCGTCCCTCGCGGGCAGGTCACCCTTTGCCGTAACGATCGTGACCATGCGCTCCTTGGTGTTCTTGCCTTCGCGGATGACGATGTAGCGTACGTATCCGGCGCGCTTGAACACGTTCCACGGTTCGATGCGGTTCTCGCGTATCCAATTCTTGAATTCACGCAGGACTTCGACCGCCCGCGGCGACAACAGCATGCAGGTCTCCAGGTCGACGTAACTGTTCCAGCGCCCCGGCTCCTTCAGTCCGACCTGACCTTCCGGACCGACGCAGTAGTCCATGCGATTGCGGTAGTGGAATTTTTGCGGGCAGGGTTCAATCGATTCCAACCGTTCGATACCCCCGGCTTCGAGCGTTTCATTGATGAGGCCGAGTTTCAGTTCGAGTTGGTGCGCGTAGTCGATATGTTGCCAGGCGCAACCGCCGCACGTTCCGGCATGCGGGCATTCGGGTTCGACGCGGTGCGGCGACGGGGTAATCAGCTCATCCAGTTCGAATTTCTTGAAGCCTTTCTTCCGACCGACGAACGACCCCTCGACCGTCTCGCCGGGTATCGTAAAGTATACGCACGCCGGACGTTCGTTCACCTCTCCACAACCCCGCCCCTTGCGGTCCACGGAATTGATCTCGATGGTCTTCTTTTCACCGTATTTCATAGCGCGGTCAGGTTATCCGATATGGGAGATATGGTCTAGGGGAGAAGGGGAGGAGGTTCTTAGTTTTCTCACTCTCTCACTTTCTTGCTACTATCACTCCATATGCTATCAGTCATCATTCCCACCTATAACGAGGAGAAGTATCTCCCGTATCTTCTGCGCTCGCTCGTCGCGCAGACGTCAGAGAATTTTGAAGTCATCATCGCGGACAACAGGTCGAAGGATAAGACGCGTGAGATCGCAACGAGTTTCGGTGCTCGAGTCGTTGACGGCGGCATACCATCCGAAGGTCGTAACGCCGGAGCCGCGGCCGCCAAGGGAGACATCCTGCTTTTCCTGGACTCGGACGTCATCCTGCCCGACCCGCGCTTCATCGAAGATACGATCGCCGAGTTCCGCAAGAAGAAGCTCGGTGTGGCGACCTGCATGGTCCAGCCGATGTCAGACAAGAAAGTTGACCATGTCATGCATGAGGCGTTCAACTATTTCATGTGGGTGACCGCGGCGACCAAACCGCACGCGCCGGGCTTCTGTATTTTCGCCAGACGCATCGTGCATAATGCCATTGACGGCTTCGATCCGGAGATCGTGCTCGCGGAAGACCACGACTATGTGGAACGCGCATCCAAGAAAGGCAAGTTCGGCATCCTGAAGAGCCACAAGATTCCGGTCTCCGTGCGCCGGCTCGACAAGGATGGGCGCTTCAAGACCGCGGTGAAGTACTTGGCCGCTGAGGCGTACATGCGCACCAAAGGCAAGATCAAGACCGATCTGTTCAAATATCGCTTCGGTTACGACGAGTCCGGCAAGCCGAAAGTGCGCTGGTTGAGTTTGAGAAGGAAGAAGCGGAAATAGCGGGGATCGTCCGGCATTCGCCGGACTAGCGGGGACCACGACCTTCGGTCGCTAGCGGGGATCGTCCGCTTCGCGGACTAGCGGGGAAAGAAAGATAAATAAGAGATGGATAGCGAAAAGATTGCGCTAAGCGCAATCTTTTCGCTATCCCCGCTATCCCCGC
>JAYEJB010000009.1:0-20200 GCA_034716415.1 Patescibacteria group bacterium | reverse complement strand
GCTCTGACCGACGATGGACACGAATTCACCCGGCCTGATATGCAGATTCACGTTCTGCAGGCCGACCACTTCCGGCGGGTAGATTTTCGATACGTTCTTGAAACGGATCATCCGCTGTAGGATTACAATATTACGCTTGCAAAGCGACACCGTAAGTATATAATATGATGCGTTGCTGGTACAGTGCAGAAGGCTATTGCAGAACTCACAGATAATTTGTCATTGCGAGGCTGAAGGCCGAAGCAATCCCGTCATCCATGCTTAAACCATCGGGATTGCCACGTCGGCTGCGGCCTCCTCGCAATGACAAAACAGGAAGCAAAAAAGGAGTTTTGCGGCGGTTTCAGATAAGAAACTTAAAAGCTGAAAGCGTGCGGGGTTAGTACAATGGCAGTACGTCTGCTTCTCGAAGTGAGCCCGCAAGGCGAACGGAGACCCCTCATCTTTCCTGGCCAGACGCAAGCGGTCATGCACGGGCGAAGACGGAGTCGTTTCGGTCGAGCATGTCCACCCGCCGATCACATTCACCGGGAAAGGTGTGGGGCCAAGCACTTAGAAAAAGAGCTATTCACGCGGGGTTAGTACAATGGCAGTACGTCTGCTTCTCGAAGTGAGCCCGCAAGGCGAACGGAGACCCCGTACCTTTCTTAGCCGAGTACGAACGGTCATGCACGGGCGGAGACGGAGTCGTTTCGGTCGAGCATGTCCACCCGCCGATCACAATCACCGGGAAAGGTGTGGGGCCAAGCACTTAGAAAAAGAGCTATTCACGCGGGGTTAGTACAATGGCAGTACGTCTGCTTCCCAAGCAGATAACGCGGGTTCGATTCCCGTACCCCGCTCCATCCCGATGCTGCTTTGCTACATGAGTAAGCGCGTATAGGTCTGTCACCTGTGATGATTAGTCCTATGAGCATTTACATATGCAGCACAGCAATATCGGGATGCATCCTCACACATACGGCAATCATATGTGGAAAAAGATCACGGAAACCTCTTTTACGGCAGGCTTCAGAAAGATGCTGAATCGAACATTCGTGTTGCCCGATGGAAAAAGACACGATTTTGACATCAAACATGAAGGTCCTGCGGTCTGCGTACTGCCGCTGACAGAGGGTAACGAGGTGGTACTGGCGGAACAATTCAGACCGGGGCCGGAAAAGGTCCTGCTCGAACTGCCGGGAGGCAAACTCGAGAAAGACGAAAATCCAATGGAGTCGATCAGACGGGAACTACTGGAAGAGACTGGATATGCGGGTGATTTCGAGCTTGTCGGCACCTGCTATGACTGCGCTTATTCTACGATGAAACGGTATTGCTTCGTCGCTCGGAACTGCAAAAAGGTGGGTGAACCAGAGCCAGACGACACCGAATTCATCAACGTGAGGACCGTATCCCTTGAAAAGTTCAGGACTATACTTCGAAGTGGAATGATGACAGACGTGGAAGTGGGTTACTTGGCTCTGGATCATCTCGGAATACTGAACCGGAACAACCCGATTCAATTGACAAAATAGCATTATCAGCTAAAATAATTCGCACGCCACCTTAGCTCAGTTGGTAGAGCAATGCTTTCGTAAAGCAGAGGTCCCGAGTTCGAATCTCGGAGGTGGCTCCAGCCCTCATAAATTTAATTTCTATTGTCTCGTGATATGAATTAAAGTATGAGGGATGGAACATATGACCGATACCGAGGGAAAAGAGGCCTTGGCCTTCATCAAGACGAAGCGCAAAGAGATAATTGAACGTTTTGCCAATGATGAAAAGTGCCCGACCGTGGATAATCCGGTCTCTTTTTTTATGGCCGGATCACCGGGAGCCGGTAAGACCGAAGTCTCGAAACGATTCATCAAAGAGATGAAGCCATTCGGCGCAAACGGTATCGCACGAATTGACGCTGATGAAATCAGAGATCTGATACCGGCTTACGATGGGACAAACGCCTACCTGTTCCAGGGAGCAGCGGCAAAAGGTGTGGAAATATTACACGATCATGCCCTTCATAAAAGCAAGAATCTCCTGCTGGACGGCACAATGCATGATTTTGCCAGAGCTAAGCTGAATACACAGAGGTCGTTGAAGCGAAACCGCAAAGTCGTCATCCTATACATCTATCAGGACCCTGTTGTCGCCTGGGAATTTACACGGAAGCGGGAAATGCTAGAGGGTAGACGCGTACCAAAAGAGTTCTTTATCGAAACGCTGTTCCTAGCGAACGAGACTGCCAACAGACTGAAGACGCATTTCGGAAAGTCTGTCGAGCTATGGTTAGTTGAAAAGAATCCTAGAGACCCAAGACAGGAAAAATTCACTTTTAATATCGATAATATTGACAATCACGTCCGTATCAGATACTCTAAAGAAGAGCTTAGGAGAATCCTATGAATAGGATATATACATTCCTATCGCGGAGGAAAACCAATGAAAAGCCAAATGCTTTTCATATTTTTGTTACACAATCATCCGCAAGAGATCGGAAAAAGACGATTGCAAGAGTGATACGAAAGGCAGACGAGGATCAAATGGACCTCATAAAAAAACACGACAAACTCTACGGCGAAGCGATGTAAAAAGAGCGGTTAGCCGCTCTTTTTTAGTTTAGTCCACCATCTCCTCCTCAACCATCCCCTCCCCTGTCGGATCGTAGCCGTTCGTGACTTCGATACCGTCCGGGAAACCGTCGCCGTCCGAGTCCGGATTGCTCCAATCGGTTCCCATCGCTTTCTCGCGTAGATCGGACAGACCGTCGCCGTCGGTATCAGTGACAGCATCGTCGCGGATCGCGGTCGAATGCAGCAGCTCATCCTCTTCCGGCACCCGACCCAGCTTGTTCTGTCTCATCAGACGATCGCTCCTGATGACCACCCGTCGCAAGGCGCTTATCATGTCATCGACATCGTCGACACTCTTCTTCTTCGAGACCGGCACCGCGCGATAGACGTTGAACGGCACGTCACCCTCGATGAGCGTCGTGGCATCGAAATAACTGACGCCGCCGAGACACTTCGTCACGGCCGACGAGCTGTGTTCCGGTGACAGCAGACTGGTTCCGAGGAACGATGGCGGCAATTCCGCGTCTCTTCCGGCAATCAATTCATAAACGGTCGGCGCGATATCGATATGACTGGCGATGGGCGCAAGCGATCCCCTCCTCATTCCGGGTACGTGCATCGCGAACGGCACGCGATTGTAATTCAGGAACCGCTCGACGTCATCGGCCGCAGTGAAGTCGTAATAACGATGATCGGAAAAAATGACGACGATCGTCTCTTCCAGCAGGTCCTTCTCCTCCAGCTCCCCGAACAGATGCGCGATACCGTCGTCGGTCGCTTTCAGGAAACCCATGTACATACGCAGATCCTCCTCGCTCATCAACTTCGGCCGACTGGCCTCGTCAAGCACGCCGTCGTACGAAGAGATGTCGAGACCGTATTCACGTTCATAGAAATCCCGAAAATGATCGTTATGGGGCGAATGTGATGTCATGCCGATGACGTAATGCAGGCCCGGCGATTCCGACGATGCGATATCATCGACGACCCGGTCGAATATCTGCTCGTCCGGTTGCCGGTATGGAATTTCCGGCATGAAATGCATGTCATCGTATCCCCAGGTCGGCGCGAGATTGTCGCGACTCCAGAAACGCAGGTCGTTCGCGTGGTACATATGCGTCTCATAGCCGCGCTCCTTCAACAATGACGGCAGGCAATGATAGTCGTTCTTCGAGAACAGGTCGCTCACCGGACCGTAGGTCTCGGGCAGGAAGCTGCAGTTCACCGCGAACTCCGCGTCGACCGTGGTGCAGCCGTTGGCGAAATGCATCCGAACCGAATTCTCACGCTTCATGAGCGATTCAAGAAACGGCATCGGGGACGGGTCCTGCTTGAACGGCCAATACGCGACCGACTCCAGCTGATAAAGGATGACGTTCGGCGGTGTCTCGAAGACCGGCGGTTCGAATACGCGACCCGGACCGCCCCCCGGCATCAGCACGGCCATGTCCTCATGCAGCAGATCGATATCGGTCTTGACGCGCACGACGACCTTATCACCACCATCGGTCTGTTCGATCACCTGTTCCGTCACCTGTTCCGGAACCGGAGCCATCTCCTCCGCCAGTTCTGCCGCCCGGGTCTGTCTCGGCATGGCGGCGAACGCGTAACCGAACACGCCCAGATCAGAGACAGCGGCCGACGGCCGATAGGATGCCTGCACCATGTGCGTGTGGTACGAACCGATACAGGAAATCGTGACGAAGTAGAGCAACACCTGCGCGCACACCCCGACGAACGCCAGCGGCCAACCGATGCGGACCCGCGAGATCTTCACACGCGGTCCGCGACCGCGTTTTCGCTTCAGGAAGTGCAGTTCGATTTCCCGCACCTTACCTTTCAACAACTTCAAATAGGCGAAGAAGACAAGCGGCAACCCCGCGGTGGCGATCCATAACTGCCACGGGATCAGATGCACGAAGTCCTTCAGCCAGACCAACATCGGCATGTTGAGACTACCGACCCGGCTCATCGGAAGCTGAAGGAATTTCTGGAAGACATGGTAATAGGCGAAGTTGAACGTCGACCACGTGAGCGCGAACAGGTATGCCACGGCGATGAGCGACCTCGCGAAGACGGACCGGAAAAAAAGTATCGGCACCAGTATCCAAAGACTGAACACCACTACGAAGGCGCCGCTCCAGATAGTGAAATCCAGCGCGAGCAGACGATGATACAACGCGAAATAAAACAGGTGAACGACCACCCACAGCCAACTCGCTATCAGTATTTTCTTGCCGGCGGTCATGACCCGTCCGGCTCACCTCGATATTTCTCCATGAGCATTTCCACAGCCGGCGTATCACCGCGCTGTCGTAACCGGCTCATCATCTCGTCGAATTCCTGAATGTCGCCCGTCGCGCCATGGATCTGCGCGATTGCGATAAGCAGCCGGGGATGATCCGGATAACTCTTCAGGTTTCCGTCGATATAGGCCGAAATATCACCGATCTCGTCACCTGGTCCGATTGCGCTAGCGATGGCTTCCGCCAGCCTGATGTCATGTTGTGACCTGTAACCCAGCGAGTTCGCCTTTTCCAGTTCGTCGAACATGCTGCCGTAAGCGCGGTTCATGGCGTGCGCACAGGCCATCCTATAGGCAAGTACCCCTTTGTGCTCCTGTTGTATCTCGAACACCATGCCGAGCGCCTTCTCATATTGGACAAGCGCACCGACAGGATCGTCCCTCAACATCAGGATCTCACCCCGTTCCTGATAGACCGCGTGATTGCCGGGCGCCACCTGCTCCGCGTCCGCGACAAACCGTTCGGCGTCATCAAGATAAGAAGCGTCATATTCGCCGAGAAGTCGATGCACTACGGCCGCGGCCAACTGCGCGCGGATGTTCGTCGGACGGGATTCGACCGTCATGACAGCCTCCCGCGACAGGATGGTCAACAGCTCCTCCATCTGCGGAGAGACGATGTGTACGCTCTCCGTGAGCGGAATGACGGCGCTGACGGATTTGAATCGGAAATCATGGATATACGGATTGAATCCCCCGAGTGCTTTCGGTAATTCCACCGCGGCGGCGGTCCGGTTCGACTTTATCAATCCGTTCACCTCACTAAGCTCGCCGGCCATGACGAAGGGCCTTAGATCCGCGAACCAGATGACGGCCAGCAACAACGGCGCGGCCGCCAGCAGGACGTACTTCGAACGCGTGCGCGCGGCCCCCGTATCCGGCGGCGACGGTTCGTCATATACGCGCCCGGCTATTTCCGGCAGGGCGACCGTCAGGAAAGCCAGCAACGCGAACAGCATGATGAGCTGAGATGTCGTATCGAACATGAAGAAGCTGTACACGAGATACGCGACCGCCCCTAGCGCCAGCATGATCAGCCCGCGCCGCTCCCGGACGTTGTCCGCATTCCTGAACGCACGAACGAATCCCACCGCGACGACGAGCCATATGATCGCGTAAGCGACCATGCCGACCGCACCGAACGCAATTAGCGCGTCCAGATACTGATTGTGCGCCTTGTCGAACCAGCGCTCGAAGAAAAACTCACGCCCGGGTCCATACGGGTCATAATGCGCACCGAAAACGGTCTCATACTGCTCACTGCCCCAGCCGAACACCGGACGTTCGGCGATCCCCTTCAGCGCGATATCCCACAGCACAAGACGGTCTTCACCGAAATTCTTGAGAGAGACGCGAGTGATGAAGTGCGGGAATCCGGCCTCCCCGACCCATGATTGTCCGGCTGGAGTCCGTATCAGCAAAAAAACGCCGACAGAGAGAAGCGTAAGCAGCACCGCCCCACCCACCGCCAACAACTTACGGCCTCGCGACAGACGCGACACCAGGACGAGACCGACCGCACCCAGCAGGAAACAGACCAGCAACGTAAGTAGCGCGCCGCGACTCGAAGTCAGGATCGTGGCGACAGCCTGCGCGACGAAAGCGATCCCCCACATATGACGCTGTTTCCCCCGGCTTCCCACGAAGAGATAGCCGGTGATGAACAGGGTGATGAGAAGATATGCGGCGAAATAAGAAGTGTTTCCGAGCGCCGATATGATCGGCTGGGAAAACGCCGTCGCGAACGACTGGGCGATGCCGATGAGCGCCATGACGGTGGCGGCACCGGCCATGACCGCGAGGAACGGATCCCATTCCTTGCGGGTCCTTAACACGGATGACAGCACCAGGAACCAAGCGACACAGTGAAGGATGAACGCGACGCCGGTCATGCGCCGCTCGCTCGACCAGAACGAAAGTTGAGGATCCATACTGAACGCGAGACTCGCCGACAGCACCGCGGCATAGACGATGACGGCGATGACAAGCGAAGATTTTCGCGGACGGTAACGCCGGTCCGCGACCGCAAGAGCGACCCAGACCGCGAACATGACGGTCACCACCGACTGAAATCCGAGCGCCTTGAAGAACGTCATCCTGAAACCAGGAACAGCCGACTGCAAAAAAAGAGTCAGCACCGCGACCACGGCGCAGATATAGATGATCCACAACAGCGGACCGATGTGCCTGTCTTTATTCCGTCTCTTCTTCGACATTGCCGTTCATGAGGTCGATGATCTCGTCACGTAAGGCGGAGATGGCGGCGGCGGCGTCAGGACGCGATTCGGCGAGTCCTTCGAGTATGGTCAGGGCGTTCTCTCCCCTGCCGGCCATCGCCATGATCCTGGCGGCGGCGAGCCCCGCGCGCAGACTCTTCGGATTCGCCTTGGCCACGTCTTCCGCGTAGCCGATCAGGCCATCCGGCACATCCGAGCCGGTCGTCAGGGACTCGTTCATCAAGATGACGGGCAACGGCTCGGAGGCCAAAGGATATTTGATGTCGCTCAATTTCTTCAGACTGTTGAACATGGAACCGTAATCACCGAGCGCGGCGTGCGCGGCCGCCCTGTGGATCTCCACCAGATTCGCGAACTCTTTCCTGGGTATATAGACCCTTTCCGCGGCAAGTTCGAGATTCCGCAACGCCTCCGTCGGCGCACCCTCGAACAGATCCAGCTCCGCGATCTCGAAATAACCGTCGAACTTCCCCGGTGCCATGTCGCGAAGACGCTCGGCATAGGACCTGGCCTCCGTTATGACGGACGGGTCATAGTAGGCGAGCAGACGCAACGACTGCGCCGCCATCATCGTTTCCCTGGTCGACAACGGCGCGCCGTCGGCCGCCTTACGTGACTCGACCGCGAGTAGACGCACCAACGGTTCCATGTCACCGATCGGCAGGTTGACCTCCATCTTCAAGGCCGTAAATACGCCGCCGTATATCATCTCGTTCCTGTAGACATTCGGCCAGCTGAACGCGGTCTCGAAAATCTCGGCGGCGCGCTCCGGATCCTTGACGATCTCCTGACCGGCCTCGTCGAACTGTATACCGCGTATGAACGGCATCACACACGTGAAGATAACGAGCACCGCCGCCACGACCATCACCAGCAGCACGGCCAGACTATGCAACGCCCCGCCCCCGCGCGATGCCCGTTCTTCTTCCTCCGGCTCTCTTCCGGATGCGACCAGACCGAACAACAGCATGACGACCGCGGACTGGGCTACGGTCTCCAACATGAACAGGTCATACAAGACGATAGTCGACAACAACGTAAACAATACCAGTCCGCGCCGCCTACCCTCGACGGTATCGACGCGCAGATGCCTGAAGACGGTAACGATAAAGATCGAGATCCACAGGAACAGATACGCCGCCAGTCCGACACCTCCATACGCCACCAGGATATCCAGATATCTGTTGTGCGCCCGATCCTGCCAGCGCTCATAGAACACGTCCCGCGCGTGGCTCTCGTGATCGTAATGATGATCGTACAGGTAGGCGAACCCTTCGTTGCCCCAGCCGAAGACCGGCCGCTCGGCCGCACCCTTCAGCGCGTATTCCCACAGGAACCAGCGATCGCCTCCGAAGTCGCGATAGATCAGGCGTTGAGCGAATTTCGGCAGGACCGATTCGCCCCATTCCCGCGCCGCGGGCGCACGAAGCGTCAACACCACCACTATTGAACCGGCCAGCAGGACAGCGACAGCCACCCCAACGAAGAGTTTGGTCCGCCTTTTGATTCCTGATGTCAGCACTAGCAATCCGACCGCCATCAGGATGCCGAACAGCAGCGCCACCGCTCCGCCGCGGCTGCCGGTCATGAACACGCCGACCGAAAAAGCGACGATCGCCGTGATGAGCGCCTTCCGCTTGAAACCCGTACTGCCGATGAGGAGATAGCCGGCGATGAAGACATGCGGCAGGAGGTACGCGGCCATGTGTGACGGATTGCCGAGCGTGCCCGCTATGCTCTGTGTGGTCGGCACGCGCAACCAGCGCGTGAAACCTATCGTGAACGCGACGGTCGCCAGCATACAACTGATCCCCAAGAGCTGACGCCAGTCTTCCCTGTTCCTCAAGGATGAATGCAAGACCAAAAACCAGACGAACAGATGCAACAGCCACCACACCCCGGACATGCGCCAGATGCGGGACCACATCGACATGCTCGGATCAGGCACGAAGAACAGGGAGATCAACGCTACGGCCGCGAAAGTCGCGAAGGCGATCAATACGATCCCCTGTTTCGGCCGATAAGACCTGTCGAGCACGATGAGCGCGAGCCAGGCGATGAACGCCACCTCCACCAGTCCGTTGAAGGCGAGTGTCTGCACGAACGTCACCGGCATCGAAGCGACCGGAGATTTCAGCAAGGGTGTGGCGAGCGCCAGTATCGAACAGCCGAAAATCAGCCACAGCAACGCGGAACCCCGATTTGTCTTGTCGTTTTTCCTTTTCATATTGAAATTGAGAGGTGCGGGAGTCTAGGAGTATAGAAGTTCAGGAGTACAGGAGTCTAAAATACTTCTATGCTTACAAATCCTACCTGCCTTCACCACGGAAGACCGTCGCGGCCGTCTTCAGGCCGATCTTCAGGTCCAGCAGATGATTGCGGTGCTTGATGTAATAGAGATCGTACGCGAGCTTCCGGGTCGCGTCATCGACCGACGCGCCGTAGCGATAATTGATCTGCGCCCAGCCCGACACGCCGGGCCGAACGAGATGTCTCAACGAATAATAAGGTACCATTTTTTCCAGTTCTCCGACGAACTCCGGACGCTCGGGACGCGGACCCACGAACGACATGTCACCTTTCATGATGTTCCAGAGTTGCGGGAGTTCGTCGAGATGCGTGTGCCGGAGGATCCGTCCGAACGGCGTCACGCGCAGGTCGCCTTTCTCCGACCAAACCGGACCGCTTTTCTCCGCGTCCTTGACCATGGTCCGGAACTTGACCAGCACGAACTTCCTGCCGTCCCTGCCGACCCTCACCTGCCGATAGAACGCGGGGCCGCGACTCGTCAGCCGGACCGCGACCGCGATCAGGAACATCAACCATGAAAGGGATGTGCCGAGCACGAACGATGAAACGGCATCGCGACCGCGCTTCAGCGCCTCGTACTGACGTTTGTGCATATCGCCGAAGTTGTTGACGAGCCACGCGGTATCGATCTCCGAGACCGGAATCTCGCCGTTCAGCTCTTCCCAAAACGACGCGCCATCGACGACGGTCGAACCGCGCAGGGTGATGCCGTACAGGAAACGCTCCAATTCCGCGTACTTGGTGTTGCCGACCACGACAATATCCACGCCGGCCTGTCCGAGAGGCACGGCATCGAGCGCCTGCTCCACACCTTCTTCCATGCGGATCGCGCCCTTCATGACATACGGCACCGAGGGATCGGATTCGATCTGTTCCATCAGCCCGTCGCCGATCCCGTCCGGCTCCAGGAACAGCACGGTCTTCCTGGCCAGATCGTTCAGGAACATGGACGAGGCGACCCGGCGCCAGACCACGAACGCCACCATGAACAGCGCGGTCATCAGGAACAGGTTCGTCTTCGGCGTGATACCGACCGACGGTCCGATGAGATAGAAGAACGCCACCGCCGCAGCGAGATTGACCAGCATCGACCCGAGAAACACCCTGATGAAATTACCGTCGACACGCAGCCTTCTCCGCGAGTAGAGATCGTTGATATAGAATACGACGGACCAGACCGCGAACAGCAAGGTGAACGGAGCCAAGTGAGCGAACAATGCGGACAGCATGAAATCGACTCCACCCCTCACGACGAGAGCTACGACGAGCGATGTGTACATCAGGACGAAGTCGCCCAGGAGAAGGATTGGATTACGCGGTCTCATGCTGAAGAATCGTCTGATAGATATCGAGAGTCTTGTCGGCCATGTCGTTTTCCGTGAAGACCAGTTCCGCGCGCGCCCGGGCCGCGCCGGAGACGCGCTTGGCGAGTTCCGATTCATCCAGCAGTCGACGGACAGCACCCGCCAATTCGGACGCATCCCTTTCATGCACGAGCAGGCCGGTCTCGCCATCGATAATCACTTCCGGTACGCCTCCGATCGAGACCGCGACCACCGGAACCCCGGCATGCGCGGCTTCGAGCAGGGTGTACGGCAGGCCTTCGTATTTGGATGTCATCAGGAACACGTCAAAACCCCGGGCGATGCGATACGCGTCACCATGGCTGTGCACGACCGCAACCTTGCCGTCCAGCCCGCGCTCATGGATCTTCCTGACCAGACGGAACTCCTCCGGCCCCCCGCCGACGATGCGGAAGGTGCAACGGTCACCGATCATCAACCTGGCGGTGTCCAGGAACAGGTCCAGATCCTTTTCAGCCGACAGTCGCGCGATCGTACCGATGACCGGCAGGCTCGATCCGCGGCGCGGCACCCCCAGTCGCTCGCGAGCCTCATGCACGTCAAGAAAATCATGGGGTGCGGCCAATCCGTTATGTATGACGGAAGCATGCTCGGTATCGACAAGCCCGTTCCGTTCGGCGAATTCAAGATCGCTCCGGCAGACGAAGACGACGCGATCGCATTTCGACCAGAGATGCCTGACCGTCTCGCGATAAGCCACCCTCTTCGCGACACTGCCTTCCCAGCCCGGATGCAGGACGCTCAATCCATGGACCGTCGCTATCGTCCTGGGAGACGCGGTGCCCGTCGAGTTCGTCGCCAACACTCCAAAGAGCGCGTTTGAACTATGCATGTGCAGAATGTCCGGTCTCCGCCCGTTCAGCTCGGACCGTAACTCGTTCACCAAGAACGGAACCGATGCCGGATTCCAGGACCGTCTGAATCCGCGCAGGCAGACCGTTTCCGCGCCCTCCGCCGTGACGCGATCGGTCAGCCAGCCCTTGTCGCCCGTCGCGACCGTAACATCGAAACCGCGCCGCCTGGCCTCACGGACCAGGGACAACACGTTGACCTGAGCGCCGCCGCGCCCGGACTTGGTTATCAGATAAAATATCTTCATGCTGACGAGTATCGTGACGGTTCGGCGAACATGCCGGCAGTCATGCCGGCGCCTCTGAAAAAATGCCCGGCCAGGAATTGCCGCAACACCCAGCCGAAACTGGCCCAGGCGAACCGCAGACAGTTCCGCCGGCCCTGCCCGCAAAGATCACGGAAGATGATTTTCCGATTGACGCTTTCCCTGAAGCCACTCGAGAACTGACCGCGCCGCGCCGCCTTGCTGTGCAGGTGAAGACATGTCGCTTTCGGTTCGATGATGAACCAATAGCCGAGTATCTTCGCGACCAGCGCGAAATGAATGTCTTCGAGCAGGTCTTTTCCGTCCTGAAAGACCGGAAACAGGATCTCACGAGCGAACTCCGGCCGGTACATGCAGAACCCGCCATGCGCGTAATGACCCTTTTCCCTTCTCTTGATGGAATCGTCCCAGACCTGATAACCGACGTCGTTGATGTCCCAGGTCGACTCCGAACCCAGCGAGAATAACCTGTTGTATAGTCTTTCGGGGGCAGTGATGTGTCGGTTATTGCTGATGACCCCACCGACACCGATAAACGAATCATCTTCGGACTCAGACCAGGCTTTAGCCATGTTGAGGATGCAGTCGGGGTCGAGCACGATATCGTCATCTATGACCAGCACCGGATTATGAGAAGCGAACATGATCAGATTGCGGGATTCGGATGTGCCGCGTCCGATCCTGTCGTGATCCTTCTTGATATAGACCAGCTTCGAACCGACGGCCTCAAGCATCCCGCGCAGACCCGCGATCATCTCGGCGCTCAAATTGCCGTCATCGACCACCATCACTTCGTGAGGCACCAAAGACTGCTTGATGACCGCGTCGATACATCGCCGCAGATCGTCAGGCCTATTATAGGTTGGGATGGCTACGTTGATTTCCATACAAGAATATGACCCGATAAGACGGGTTTCTTCTGTCTGAAGTATAGCTTAAAAGCTCAAAAGCTGAACAGCTTAAAAGCTCAGGAGCTAAGGAGCTTAATAATGAAAGACCGCGTCAACACGCGGTCTTTCATTCTCACCTTCCTACTTTCTGACTCTCAAAGACTAAATCTCGATTAGCTTGTTCACCTCCGCCTCACCCTCCTTGCCCTCAAGATATTCCTCGACGTTCGCCGCGGATATCAGGATGTGACGGGCTTTGACGCGCGTAATCTCACCCTCTGCCTCTTCGATCTCATCAACCAGGATGATGTGATAGCCGAACTGGGTCTCCACGATATCGCTTAACTCACCCGGCTGCAGAGCGAACGCCACGGTCTCGAACTCCGAAACCATGACACCGCGTCCGAACCAACCCAAATCTCCGCCTGCCGCACCTGATCCGGGATCTTCGCTGAATTCCTTGGCGAGCTCGCTGAAATCTTCACCGGCCTTGATACGATCGACCAGGCCTTGGACCTTCTCCTTCGACGCCGAACCGAAAGCTTCGTCTTCCATGAGTTTTTCTGTTAATTTTTTCTGCATCAGGAACGGCATCAGGACCTTCTCCTTGAAAGTCTCCGCATCCCAACCGTATAACAGCTCGAGCTCAGCCTCCACCTCTTCTTCTCCACCCGACTGCTCGATGAGCTTGGCATACTCCGCCTCGACATCCTCATCCGTGACTTCCACGCCGTACTCCGCGGCCTCCTGCTTCAGCACCTCGCCGAAGACGAGTTTGGCGAACGCGTTCTCCCTCATCTCCTGCTCCGTGGGCACCGCTTCGGCCGGCATGCCTTCCGCGACCTGATTGTCGAAGAAGCGCTCCAGCGTCGCGACGTCATCCATGAAATCCGCGTACTTGATCTCGGATCCGTTGACCTCGGCGATCGGCAGGGAAAGCGACCGTATCGCGAGATCGGTGACCTGATTCTCCCAGCCCCACTTGTAGATACCGAGCCAAATGACCATGCCACCGATGACCACCGCCAGCACGATGACCGACAGCGCACCCAAAAGGATGCCCTTCAACGCGGAGCTCGAACCCCCCTCTGACTTATCCGTTCCGGCTTTGCCGTGTCCCATCATAATGTTCCGATTATGGATTGATTGTCATTGAAAATAGATGTCTGATCCATTTTTTCGCATTAGCCAGCGCCTTGTGCCCGGGGCTGTCTCCGCCCACCTCCGCCGTCCCGTCCCGCGCGACCGACTCCAGAACGGTGACGTCGCTCTCCCGGACTATGACCACCTCTTCGCCGGGTCGCCGCATATTCAGTTTCAGACGCGCCTCGCGCTCGAGCATCGATGAAGACGAGTAGCGCTCCGCTATGTCAGCCAGTTCGAGATTGTGCGCCTCGAACGACTCGGCCTGCGCCTGCAGACGGTCGATCTCGGTCTGCATGTCGCGGCTCCGCATGAACTCGCCAGCGAAACCCCAGGCAATGAGGAGCGCGATGACCAACTCGGCCACCAGGACGCTTCTCATCTTCAGGAACTCGGTGATGCTTCGCTTGCGCCTTGACATGAAAACCCGGAATTAACGATCCGTCAACTGATTATGCCAGCTGGCGCTCATTCTTCATCCTCCCCTTCGACATCTCCCGACAGGAAATCCTCCCCCGGACCTTCCTCCATGATCATCTCCAACGGTCTGACCGAAAGCCTGTGTTCCTCGCCGCCGTGCGCGACTGCCTCCTGCAACGCGACGAGAAAGGCGCGCGCCTCGGAATCGGTCAGGTCCGCCGCGGTATCGAGAAGGTGCGCGACCTTCTGACTGCGGACGCCGCCGTTGGACTCGGACTGGAGGGCGGACGCCGTTTCCGTGATCAGATGATGGACCTCTTTCGGATTCCTGACCCTGGTCAGTTCAAGATTGATCTGCGCACCCGCGGTCTGGAGGACAATCGTACCGTAACGCAGAACCGTTCCCGCCATGCCGGAAATAGAGAAAGAGACGTCCTGCACCTTCTCGTACGGAGCTTCGGACACGGTCCGGTGGAAGAATCCCTTCTGATCGATATCTATGACGCGGCGCGTCGTGATGACGAACGCGTTCCAGTACCACTCCATGAACAGGCGCGCGCCGAAGATCAGACCGACGAAGACGGATATCGCGAACGCCAGCAGTCCCCAGGTGTGGAGAGAGACGAGCGGTATCAGGAAAAAGAACGGCGCGGCCACGAGCACGAACGCCAGCAGTCCTTTCGGGAGATAGGTCAGGCCGAAGTGACGCACGATGCGCAGTATGGACTCTCCGTCTTTCATCTTTACGATCCTGTCTACATTCATGACCGTCCGGATTATTTGCCCATACGCCTACGAAGCACGTCACGCGCGACTTCGCGATCGTCCCAGGAAATCTTCTCGCCGCCCGCAGTAGCGATCGCCTGCTCGCAACCCTTGCCGGTGATGAGTACCAGATCGCCGTCTTCGGCCAGCGCGATCGCGCGTTCTATCGCCTTGCCGCGATCGGATTCGAGAAACAGATCCTCTTCATCGCGTTTGCCGGATTCCCGCGCCCCGGCCGCCACGTCCTCGATTATCTCCATCGGGTCATCGTCGTACGGATCCTCATTGGTGACGATGACGATCTGCGCCTTTTCACCGGCCATGCGTCCGAGCACGGGGCGACGACTCACATCCCGACCGCCGCCGCACGAACCGAGCACGTGGATGACGCGTTCCTTCTTCATCGTTCCGACGACTTCATAGAGCTTCTTTAACGATTCCGGTTCGGGCGCGTAGTCGACCATGACGGTAAAGGGCTGTCCCTCCTCGATGCGTTCGAGCCTGCCGGGCACGGCCATATCCCAGAGCGCCTCGGCGGCGGTCTTGTAATCCACGTCCAACGCGTTGCACGCGGCGATGGCGGCCAACGCATTCTCGATATTGAATCCTCCGGGCATGGTGAGTTCAAAATCGGTATCCCCCACCGTGAAGCGCGACCCTTCCGGCCTGAATTCGACCCGCGACGCCCTGATCTCCCAGACACCTTTCTGATGTACGACCTTGCCGGCATCACAAGGTACCAGAAAACCGCGCTTGCTGTCCGCGGGGAAAGACAGGAAATATTCCGCGTGTTCATCGCCGAGATTGACGATGCTGGTCTTCGGCACGCGTTTGCCGCCGACGACTTTGTATCGACCGCGCGTAAGTTTCGCGAACAGCTTGCCCTTAGCCGCCTTGTAGTTCTCGAAACTGCCGTGCGACTCGATATGTTCCGGAGTGAGATTGGTGAAGACGACGACGTCGTAATTGATGTCCGCGTGCCGGTATTGCCTGATGCCTTCCGAGCTGGTTTCGACGACGGCGTGGGTGCAACCGGCTTTGGACATTTCCGCGAGCAGTTTCTGTAACGCACCCCGACCGAGCATCGTCATCTTGGTATCGTTGAGCCACTCTTTCTTGCCGATCTTGAAATTGGCGGTCGTGGTCATGCCGACTTTATGGCCGGCCCGCTCGAGGATTCGCGCCACCATGTTGCAGACCGTGGACTTGCCGTTCGTGCCGGTCACGCCGATCACGATCATGTTTTCCGAGGGAAATCCGAAACTCACCGCCGACACCCAGGAGAGCGTTCGGTGGTATGTGCCTAAAATAAAGGCTGGAACCAGCTTTTTCAGCAGCCTTTTCATGTGCTTCAGCCTACCATGAACCTGAACGCTTGAAAATGGCGCTGTGATGTGGTTAGGTGATATCTGGTCTTTATAAAGGAAAGAGGGGTTCGATATGGCCAAGAATAGACGGCGCGTGACGTTCAAGTCGCGGGCATGCGGCACTTTTGCCACCTGTACGATGATCGTGCTGTACGCCCTCCTGATTATCGGCCTCCTTTCCGGAAACCGTAACAGGACGCCCGAGGCGCTGATCATTCACGGCGATCTGGTAGTCGTTCCACCGGAGGAAGCGGAGGAAGCACCTGAAGCGCCTGTCGATCCGGACGAGTCCTCACTGGATTCGATCCTCGTGACAGCACCGGGTTCGGTCAAGAAAATGAAGGCGTCCGCACGCCCGGTCACTGAAGTGACATACCACATCAAGGCATTCTCCGAACAGGGAAATGCGTATCTCGGCAGTGGCAGCGGATTCATGGTGCGGCCTGACACGATGATCACGGCGGCGCATGTCGTGGAAATACAGAGCGGCCTGGTGAGGGTGTACTGCACTGAACGCAATGACGGTCTCATCGGATCGGTGAACGGAAGAGTCATCGAAATCGATCCGACTTTCGATCTTGCGGTCGTCGATGTGACCGATTGTCCGTTCCGGGATCCGGTCAGGCTAGCCAAGGGCATGCCCGGTCCGAACCGTACCCTCCACACGTACGGTTTCAGCAGCACCGATAACCGTAACATCCTCTCGGGCGACCACTTTCTCTGCACCTACGTTTCAGGGGCGAATTGGATGAGGGGAAAAATCCTCAACGGCGAGACCCTGACACTGCGGGACAAGCAGATCTCGCCTTACCTGGGCGGCATTACGGCGGAATGCCGTTACGGAAATTCGGGCGGCCCTGTTTTCAGGGCAGACAACGGCGAAGTCGTCGGTGTGGCCGTGACCCTTGATCCTAGATCAAGATCCTTCATAGTCAAGGTGCCGTCGATACGACGGATACTGGCGCGATCCGGCAGATGACACAGGTGGACATCGGGTCCGCCTCTTTTTATTGACAGGTGACGGCAGGCAGACTATCGTTTCCCTCTGAACGGAGGTCTTTCGATGAATGAAAATACGGAGAAGGCCGATAATCCGGCCGCAACCGCCGGGGGATTCCTGGCCCGACTGGACAGGATCGAACAGCAATCGCGTTTCCCGCGCCGCTTCCTGCTGGCGCTTCCGCCTTGGATTACGCCGAACAGGATAACGATAGCGCGAGGAACACTGGTCGTTCCGGCCGCCGCACTGTTGTTCATGGAGTACTATTGGGCTGCGGCGGTAACACTCGTGGCCATGGTGCTGGGTGATATCTTGGACGGCGCCCTGGCACGGGCACGCGGACCGGAGACGCCGCTGGGCGCGTTCCTCGATCCGCTGATGGACAAGCTCTCGATCTGCGTGCCACTGGTCGCGCTGGCACTAGCCGGGCCGTTGAGAACGCTGGCCGGCTGGACCGTCACTGTTTGTGTGACCGTGATCGAAGTCGCCCTGGTCGCGGTGCGTGTCATTAAGAAACGCCGGGGGATCAAGGACGCCAGCGGGCAGGCCGATATCAAGGCACGGGGAATGGGCAAGAACAAGATGCGAGTCCAGTCCGCCGCGCTATCGATGATCATCATCGGCCTTGCCGTCGGCTGGCCACCGCTGATGATCCTGGGCGTCTATCTCATGGGGATAGCGATATTGCTGGGAATCGCCTCGTTCGCGAGCCACTGGCCCAAACGAAAATAGGCCCAACCTCAAACCCGCCCGGAGGCGGGTTTTTGTCATTGACTCTTGACAGAGGCAAAGTTATACTGTAGACTGCAATGATATTAATGATGGTTCTTTTTGACGGGCCCTCGCGCCCGCCGTAACTTCAACCGGGAGACAGAAGATGAGACCAAAAATGAGAATTATTTACTTCAAGCGCTGGCTCTTCGAGAAAAGCGACAATTGCGAGGGGGGAAGTTAGTGAAGCACTACCCGCACCAAATCGACGACTGGGACTAAGCTGTCCCTTTTTTCTTTTGCTCTAATGCACCGAGCCACGCAAGCGAAAACATATTTCGAAAGGTCTCGCTTATTCCATCGTGCTCAATCAATACACCAACCAACTGAGGAGCGTAATAAATAATATTGACCTTTGAACCATATATTGCAATATCTCCTCCGAAAGAAAACTGATCCGAGGGAATAAACCTCCTCTCAACCCCCTCTTCTTTTTCAGGAAGGAACGCGCCTTTTTTACTTGTGTAAATCAATCTGATATCAAATTTTTTTCGAAACGTATCTCTATGGTCTTTTTCAGAAGGTGGAAAGAATTTATAGGCTTCATCTATTGGCGAAAACTCCTCCACCTCTTTCACACCTGATTCCAACACCGATCTACGCAATCTTTCTATTCCTTTCTCACCTTCAAAAAACATAACTTGAGGCTGGTCTTTTTTACCTATCAAATCATTTAGGTCAGACATCAGAGCTTCAACCCTTTTTTCCTTTTCCTGAATTTCTATCTTTTCTTCCTTAACGATAGATAAAATATTACTTGGGGGCTCGGTCACAAAAAAACGCTTTTTTCCTTTCATGAAAGAACTCATCAATCCACGTCCTGATAAAGACTCAATCATTACGTATGTAGTGGCACGATTAACACCAGACCTTCGTGCGAGTTCTTGAGCGCTTGATGGACCAGTTTCAACACCGGCCAAGTACACCCTGGCCTCTTTGTCCGAAAAACCAATTTTCTGTAACTCTCTTTCTAAATATGACATACTATGATTTTCATTTATCTGAGGCGTTCCAAGCTAAATTAAACAATACTCGAGCTGTGCTGGCAATTTCCTCACTTTCAATTACCACCCCTATAGAGCAGCCACCAAACGTTAGTCCAGCTACTTTGTTGTCATAAATTGTGATTTCACCCTTGAACTCATACTTATCGGAAGGGATTTTTCTGGATTCCCAATCACAACCAACCTTTTTACCAAAAATATCGATACCTTCATTCTTTGTATACAACGTTCTTATCGAAATGTTGTTATCCCGAATTTTCTTCCAGAAACAATCTAACGCGGATTGGGCGGTCACGTTTCTTGCATCATCTAGAGAAACGATATTACTCACGATATCCTGAGCAGTGAGCAGGTCCTGCTGGATAAATTTGAGCCCCTCTTCACCCTCAAGCATCCTTACTCTGGGCATTTCCGATAACTTACTTACTGATAAAATCTTTGGTATCAACTGATTAATATTCTCACCTTTCTTAACTAAAATGTTTAACCTGTTTTGGAAAATATCTTTTAACAATCTGGGGTCTTCTGAAATAAAATACCTCTTCTTCCCCTTCTGAAACGAACTCATCAGGCCGCGCTGGATGAGCGACTCTATCATTATATAGGTCGTCGGGCGCGGGACCGTGGCTTTGGCGGCGATGCTCTGCGCGGTCGACGACCCCAACTCCAGAGACGCCAAATACACCCTCGCTTCCTTCTCCGAGAGTCCGATCTCCTCCAGTTCTCTTACGAGACCATCTTCCATAAACGTGCCAGAAGTGTCAGAACGGCAACACTTTTGCCCTTAGTAGCCCAGTATCCACCCTGGGGCAGATTCAGTCAACCCCCCTGTCATAGGGAAGTAGTAATCTCCGCTTTACGGGAAGTAGAATCTTCCGCCTCTGCTAGTCTGTGGGGGTATGAAAGATTTACTACCAATGACGCTCAAACAACTCGGCAGGCTCGATATAATCAG
>JAYEJB010000008.1:0-5652 GCA_034716415.1 Patescibacteria group bacterium | reverse complement strand
ACCAAACGCGCGCTCGTCGATGGCGGGGGCGCGATCGAATGGCTCTCCGGCAACATGGGCAGCGGTAAGACGATGCTTTATCCGTGTTCTGTCCTCAGGGGCGCGGGCGCGCGTTTGGTATTCAGGTTGTAGACGTTCTTGCTCCAATTCTCGATGCTCGAATAACGGACCGTCGCCCCCTCACCCACGAAAATCTCGACGCAACCGGCATGCAGCGAACTCGTCATATAACGCGGCGCCGAACAGCCCTCGATGTACTCCACGTGACTGCCCTCGTCCGCGATGATGAGCGTGTGCTCGAACTGCCCGCCGCGCTCGGCGTTCATGCGAAAGTAGGCCTGCATCGGGACTTCGACGCGCACGCCCGGCGGGACATAGATGAACGTACCGCCACTCCAGACCGCCGCATGCAGCATGGAAAATTTGTGATCCGAGACCGGCACGCACTGCGTCATGAAATGCTTGCGTACCAGATCGGGATACTTACGCACGGCAGTATCCATGTTCTCGAACACCACGCCTTTCTCTGCCCATTCGGCTTTCAGATTGTGATACACGATGTCGCTGTCGTACTGCGCACCCACCCCGGAGAGCGCCTCGCGTTCGGCCTGCGGGATGCCGAGACTCTCAAAAGTCACCCTGATATCCTCCGGAACATCCTCCCAGCTCCGCGCTTCCTTCGTGTCCGGACTGGCGTAATAAACGATTCTTTCGAGCTCCAACTCATCAAGCGGCGGCCCCCAAGTCGGCAAAGACGCCTCGAAGTACATCTTCAGGCCCTGCAGACGCTTCTCAAGCATCCACCCCGGCTCATTCTTGGCAGCCGAAATCTCCCGCACCAACTCTTCGGATAATCCAGACTCTCTCACTCCCTCACTCTCTTTCTCTCTCACTTCGGTCATACCAACTCTTTCAACGTCATCTCTTCCAGCGACTCCGCCACCCGCTCCTGCACGCGCCCCCACAACCGTTTCGATGAACACGATTTAGCGAGCGCGCAATCGCCGCCGGCACCCAAACAATCGACAAACGTCACCGGCCCCTCGACCGCCTCGATTATCTCGCGGACCGTCATCTTCGACGGATCACGCGACAAGGCGTAACCGCCATAAGCGCCACGTTTCGCTTTCACCAACCCGACCTGCCTTAAAGGCGCTACTATCTCTTCCAGGAACCCCCGTGACAACTTCTGCCGTTCCGCCACCTCGGTCAGGGACACGAAAACGCCCGGCCCGCCGTTTACGGCGAGGTCGACCATCAGTATCACTGCATTATGCACCTTCTGCGGCACCTGAAATAATGATTTCATAGCTAATTTCAGCTAAAAAGAAAATCCTAGTGAATAACTAGGATTTAACCGGTTTCCTGGGTGCTTGTCAACACCCATTCATTGTAGGCGACCCACAACGTCAAGTGGACAGGCTTGAAGCGACCATCTTCGAACAGAAACAATTCAAGACCGCCGCACACGATTTCCATGAGTTCCAACGCCTGTTCAGTTATGACGCGGACATCACTTCCCCCGAAAAACGTCAGCCTATCCAAAGTCTCCTCCGCCTCACCCGAGACTTCTATCGTCAGCTTGCGCCTCAGCAATCGCGGCGGCTTCGGTGCGACGGGCAGTTCGAAAACCTCTAGGTCGCCTTGATGATCCTTGATGTACAGAGCACCGAGATTGTCCTGAACATAGCCGAAGACCCGATAGGCGTGTCGAAACACTTTCTCGTCAGACACCGTATTCAGGACACGCAGCAGCGAGTTCAGCCGACGGAGACCACTCAACCCGAGATGGATCACATATCTTTTCATCGGACCCTCCTTAAGGAACGGATTGAAAAATTACCACAAGGAGGACGGAGAGTCTAGGGGTATAGCAGTTCAGGGAAATACTTCTGTACTTCTGTGACTCCTACTACTAGACCTTCCTAAATAAAAAACCGGACCAGCATGGCCCGGCGATCGTTTTCAGACGGGAAACCGCAACCTCTGCAGAACACCGAACCGCTCGACCCTGAACAGACGTGACTGACGACCTTCCAGCAGACGCTCACAGAGCAGTGAGACGGTCTCGATCAGCTCTCCGGCACCGTTCACGCCGGACACCCTCACCAATGTCCGCAAACGCGCCCTTTCCCTGTCAGTCACCATCAACGTCAGGGAAGTGGTGCGTGTCTCGACCGAAAGCGGCTGGCAATGAACGCATTCCGCGAGCGACGTTGCCACCGTCGAACTCCCCCCGTTCGGCCGACTCAGCGCGATCGGTGGGTCGGCCCCCTCGGACACCACTACCGACAGCATGCGCATGATGCCGGAGGTCTTCCTTCGATTCATCACCTTGCATAGCCGCTCGACACGATGACGTCCCGCGTCCGTGAGCCCAACGACCATCGCTTTCTTGTGCTCCTTCACGTTCATCTGTCTCACCCCTCCGTAATACAGAACGAAACGGCATCATAAGCCGCTCCGATGCGGATGTCAAGTCATCGACCTATGCCTGAATACCGGTCAGTGAGCCGATTATCTTACCTAGGACAAATCCGATGATTCCAGCTGACGCCGCGATGGCCATCATCTCGAGCGCGCCGCGCAGAGCCGGCGTTCTGGTGACGTGCGCCTTCCACCAGCCGAGCGAGAACAGCGCGATCAATCCCAGAACGAACGCGACGGCGATAGCGACATTCACGTCGAACAAGAAGAAGGGCACGATCGGCACGAAACCGCCGATGGTATACGCCGCCCACATGACGGCGGCACCGCCCTTAGGCTCCTCCAGTTCGGCCAGACCGATACCGAGTTCCTTGCAGGCCATCTCCTCGAGCCAGAGATCCTTGTTCTTGGTGATGCGACGGATAAGTATCTCGATCTCCTCGTCCTCGAATCCCCTCTCGCGATACATGGCGCGCAATTCGTCCTTCTCCTGCTCCGGTAGTGTCTCGATCTCTTCCTGTTCCTCCTTGAGCTTACGCTCCAACATCTGCTTCTTGGATTTCGACGACAGGTAGGTGCCGGCCGCCATGGACAGCGCCTCCACGATGACGATGACGATACCGGACAGGATGACGATCTTCTTGTCGCCGGTACCGGCGGCGATTCCGATGACCGCGCCGCCCGTGGAGACGATGCCGTCCTCGAGTCCGAAAATCAGCTCTCTGATCGACGCGGAGATACCGTCCATGTGATGTCGTTTCCTTTTCCAACGAAGCATAGGCGTTCGATTACGATTCGGGGTTCCAACCACGGTTATCTTCCGCACGAAGTTCTTCGGTCTCGTCCGGCCGCTCATAGTCGTCCTCGACGCGGAACGTCGTCCCTATCTCCGGTGTCGAAGCCTCGAACACCACCGCGTCTTCGATGCCTTCCAGCCGATGCTTGCGGTTCGGACGGATCGTGTAGCCGCATTCCGGCTCCATCTCGATCTTCTCGATCTCGCCCTCATCATTCTCGAGCCACAACAGCGCCATGCCGGAAATAAGGCACTGAGTCTCCTCCTTCTCGTCGTGGTACTGCAAAGACAACCGCGCCCCGGCGTTTATGAACAGGAGTTTGCCGACATACGGCAGGTCGTCGGGGCTTAAAAGCACCTCTTTTCCCCAGGGTTTGGGTGTCTCTTTAGAGTATGGCTCGATTGATAATTCAGGCATAGCGCTTCATTTATGGATAAAGGGTACCACACTCCGATGATTTTCCGGATTGACATCCCCCTTCACATTCCCCTGGCCGAAACGATATAATGACGGCATATGCACAAACCTCGCAAAACCACGAAGAAGGCACTCGCCAGCATCACGCTCGCGGCGATGTTCATGCTGTACGCGTTGCCCGTCAACGCCGCGATATTCAATCCGAACTACATTATCAGCGACGCCGAGATGCGAGATATGTACGCCATGGAATTCATGGATATCTATTATTTCCTTGGAGAGAAAGGCGGACTGAATAACCACTTCGACGTCGACCCGGAGGACAGCCTGCTTAAAGGCACGGCCCAGCTCATCGACGACGCGGCCAAGCGCTATCGCATCAATCCGAAATACGTCATGTCCCTGATGCAGAAAGAGTCCGGCGTCATCGAGACACAGACACCGACCGAGAAACAGTTGGACTGGGCGGTCGGATACGGACTTTGCGACGGTTGTTACAAGTCGAGCGAACTGGCGCAGAAATACAAAGGTTTCGCCAAGCAGATCGACGCCGGCGCCGGCTGGATGGACTGGTTCATGACGAACTCTTCGACGCTGACGTATCTGGAACAGCCGGGCACGACCTTTACGGTGAGTGGCGTCAGTGTGACACCGGCAAACCTGGCGACCGCCGGACTCTATAACTACACCCCGCATCTGCACGGCAACCGGTTGTTATGGAAGATCATGCAGAGATGGTGGGGCGAGGGTGAGGACGGCATGCGCTTTCCTGACGGAACGGTCGTTGTGAACACCGAGACCGGCGCGGCGGCTGTCATCCAGAACGGTAAGTTTCGGCCGATCCTAAACCGATCGGTGCTGGAGACGCGCTTCAGCAGCGTCGCTCCGGTGGAGCTTGGTCCGTACGAGTTCGGCCTGGTAGAGAAGGCCAACCCCGGCGCACCGATCAAATTCACTGACTTGGCGCTCGTGAGAGCCGATGGCGACATGGCCTATCTGCTCGTCGGCGACGAAAGACGTCCCATCCCGACCGATGAAGTGTTCCGCGCAATCGGATTCAATCCGGAAGAGATAGAAGACGTGACGCTCGCCGACATCGAAGACTACGCGCTCGGTGTCGCGATAACACTCGATGAGCGATACCCCCTGGGCCAACTCATCCAGAACAGCGAGACCGGCGGCGTGTATTTCGTCAGGTCGGGCAACAAGTATCCGATCTGGGACCGCGTGGTGCTGGACATCAACTTCGGCGGCATGGCGATCGTTCCGATGACACCGGAAGAACTCGATGAGATTCCAACCGGCGACCCGGTGACGTTCAACGACGGCCTATTGGTGAAGGCGCCAGAGGATGCGACAGTCTACGTGATCTCCGCTGCCAAGAAGCGTTCGATCCCGAGCGAAGAGGTCTTCCTGGGCTACGGATACAAATGGACTTCGATCGTGACCGTTCCGCAAAAGGTCCTGGATCTCATCCCGAACGGTGAACAGCTGTTGCTGTTCGAGGAAGAGGTCGTGGCGACGGGAATTGAATGAAGCTCAGGAGCTTAGGAGTAAATTTTAAAAAATCCCGGTCAATACCGGGATTTTTGCCTCTCAGCTCCTAGGCTCCTGAACTCCTTAGCTCCTAAGCTTTTATCCAAGATGTTCCTTCAGTATTCTCACCATCAGACCCATCTCCTCTTCACGACTGTCGGCGAGCTTTTTCCACAACTCCCGGCAATCCGCGCATTCACCGCTGTCGTTCCCGTATATGTCACGCATTCGCCACAACGACCGGTGGTCCTCGACGATCTGCGACATAAGATTATAGGCGTGATTGTCTAGCATAGACTGCGGATTACTGTTTATGACGATAACAGTATAACAAAATCTGCGGATATACATAGGATGAGGTGGAGAAGGTGAGAAAGAAGAGAAAGCTTAAAAGCTAAACAGTCGAGAAGTTTAACAGCTGATAGTGTGTCCGGCCTGTAGCCGGACTCCTTATTAAGACTTTTAGGCTGTTAAA
>JAYEJB010000007.1:0-5696 GCA_034716415.1 Patescibacteria group bacterium | reverse complement strand
AAACAGACAGTCTGTTTCCCGCAGGAAACAGGCTGCCTGTTTTTGCCCCAAACTGTGCATAAGACATCCTTCCTTTAAAGGGAGAATAACAAGGATGATAGCAGAAATGTTTCTCTCAAAGAGAAGATGACAAAATAGGCGATAGAACCCTTGATTTATTCCTCCCGAAAGTGTTTAATCACCCCTGCAAGCACGAATACGGGCTGTAGTATAATGGTAATACGCGCGCATGGGGTGCGTGAGTCGAGAGTTCGATTCTCTCCAGCCCGACCATCGAAAAACGGCGGCAGAACCGCTGTTTTTCGATACCAAAAAACCGCCCACGGCGGTTCTTTGTGGCTCGAGGCACCCCGTCACGCGCAGGCAGGGCGGGCGGTTTCTTTCGTCCCTTTCTTTGCCAAGACAGACGTACCCCAATAGTGCCAATAGTGCCTGTCACCCTCTACCCCAATAGTGCCTGTCACCCAGTCCCCCAAAAGGGACAGGTACTTATGTTAGACACGTACCAAAAAACCGCTCGAGGCGGTTATTGGTGTATTACGCTGCCAACACTTCGCTCGCCCGCTTAGTCAGCGTCTTCAGACACTTGGTGCAAAGCTTGGCTTTTACGCCGGCGATCTTCTTTTTCTGGAGGTTCACGTGCTGTTCGCGTTTGGTCGCCACGTTCGAGTGGCTGCGGTTCACCGCCCGGTTCGAGCCGCGTCCGCACAGGTCACATCTCCTGGCCATATTTCTGGGTTTCATCGTTAGCGCGGAAACATTAACATATGGGCGCGGGTTTGGCAAGCCCACCCAAGCCAGGTCGCCGGACCCTCGACCTTTTGCCTGAGGAATGGCATACTGGCCGTATTGAATCGTAACGAACAGACACGTGAATATCGCTTTTGTTTTAGTCGCGCTCGCCGCGCTCTTGATCTCGCTTTCGACGCATGAATACTGTCACGCGCTGGTCGCGTATTATTTAGGGGACCATACGGCCAAGAACGCCGGTCGTCTCACCCTGAATCCGATCGCGCACATCGATCCGGTCGGCACTATCCTGGTACCGCTCATCGGCGCTGTTTCCGGTTTCCCGGTCATCGGCTGGGCCAAGCCCGTGCCGTTCAATCCGTACAATCTCAAGTACGGTAAGTGGGGACCGGTAATGGTCGCGCTCGCGGGTCCGATCTCGAATTTCCTGATGGCCGGTATCTACCTGCTGCTTTTGCGGCTGGCGGTCGTCACGTTCCTGATGTCTTCCTCGAATCTCCTGGTGCTGTTCCTGACTCTTCTCGTCATGGTCAATGTCGTGCTCGGTATCTTCAATTTCATTCCGGTTCCGCCGCTCGACGGTTCGAAACTCCTGCACGCGCTACTGACCGCACCGAAGTATCGCAACACCCTCGTCTGGCTTGAGACACGCGGTCCGATGGTGCTTCTGTTGATCATCTTCGCCGACTATCTCCTGAACCTGCACATCCTGGCCATCATCTTCAGCGCGGCGATCAATACGGTCTTCGCACTCGGTGGACTGTGATTTCTCTCGCGCAGATCACATCTTCCAGATTGGAGGCATAATGAAAGAACAGCAGGACGGGAAGAGACCGTCCGTATCACTGGTGAACGAGACGCTCGATAATTTGCGTCGAGAGCTGGGTGATAAGAGTAGTATGATGAGTGCAGCTGACCTCCTGGTCGCGTTCGGTGATGTGGGCGATGAAGATAGATACATCTTCGATGGCAGCAACATCGATGTGCTCGCTGATATATTCCGGCGTTTCGACAGAACCTTACCGGCTTATCTTCCGGGTAAGCACCATCGCCAGCTGATCAAGTGGCTGTCGATACTAGGTTGAACGGCTTCGGCCGTTTTTTGTTGACGATGGTTCCGTGGAGTGATTTAATCTGCATAGATTGGAGGTCGATAATGACGACAGCATGCGTTCATTGTGAGCGGGAAAGGAATGCGCTCAAACTCAAGATCATCCGGGCCCTCAAGCAGGCGGGCTGGCCGGGCATCAGTTACGACGACCTGGCGTTCGAGGTCATCTGGTCCCGCATGGGCAGATCCGATTCCCGGATTTCAGCCATGGTTCGCGGACTGCTACAGAGCGGGGAGGCTATTTCCAAGGATCGGCGGATCATTCTGGTCTCCTGCATCGAGGCTCATCGTCAGGAAGAGCTCCAGAAACTGGAAGAGGAGAAGCGGGATCTGGAAGGAACCATTTCGTGGTCCCGGAGTCGCTTGATTTCCGTTAAACGCAAAATCGCCGAGTTGCAGGCGGAAGCTGAATGAGGCTCTCGAAGTGCCGGTCCCATAAGGGTCGGCTTTTTACTCCAAATCTTGACAATATCGCGGCTGCGCGGTAGTGTGGGGACACGCTTAACAAATATAGTCCGCTCAAAGGCGGCAGCCGACGGGGCAGTACCTCAAGAAAGGCGCGAATTACCGCCATTTGAGGGAAGAATGCCGCGTTTGGTCTAGGAATTTTTTGTTTATATGCCGACAATAAATCAGCTCGTCCGCAAAGGACGTAAAACCAGCAAGGCGAAGTCCAAGACGCCTGCCCTGCAGTTCACGCAGGACACCTTGCACAGGAAGAAGACCGACCTGCCGAAGGGATCGCCGTTCAAGCGCGGCGTCTGCGTCAAGGTCACCACGATGACTCCGAAGAAGCCGAACTCGGCCCTCCGGAAAATCGCTCGTGTCCGTCTGTCGAACGGTCAGGAGGTCACTGCGTACATCCCGGGCATCGGACACAACCTCCAGGAGCACAGCATCGTCATGCTTCGCGGCGGCAGGGTCAAGGACCTTCCGGGTGTGCGTTATCACATCGTCCGCGGCGTCTATGACGCGCAGGGCGTGGCCGACCGGAAGAAGAGCCGCTCGCTCTACGGTGCTAAGAAACCGAAGGCGTCTAAGTAGAAGTTGAACCGGTAATACTATGAGAGGTAAGAAAGCAACAAGACGTTCCATCACTCCGGACCCGAAATACGGGAACGAGGTCGTGGCCCGTTTCATCAACTACGTCATGCAGGACGGCAAGAAGACCGTCGCGCAGAAGATCGTCTACAACATGCTCGATATCATGGGGGAGAAGAGCAAGCAGGATCCGCTCGAGGTGTTCGATCGCGCGTTGAAGAACATCACTCCGACCGTCGAGGTCAAGTCGCGCCGCGTCGGTGGCGCCAACTATCAGATTCCGATTCAGGTCCGTGGCGAACGCAGGCACGCGCTGGCTTTCCGCTGGATCATCGCTATCGCCAAAGCCAAGAAGGGCCGCCCGATGGCCGAGAAGCTTGCGGGCGAACTGCTGGCCGCCGCCGAGAACGAGGGTGATGCCGTGAAGAAGCGCGTGGACGTGCACCGCATGGCCGAAGCTAACAGGGCCTTCGCCCACTTCGCCAGGTAATTTGCTCATTTTTCCAGATAAATATGCCAAGGGAATTCCCATTAGAGAAAATCCGTAACGTCGGAATCATCGCCCACATCGACGCCGGTAAGACCACGGTCACCGAGCGCGTGCTCTTCTACACCGGTAAGAAGCACAAGATCGGAGAGGTACACGAGGGTGAAGCGACGATGGACTGGATGGAACAGGAGCGCGAGCGCGGTATCACCATCACCGCCGCCGCGACGACCGCTTTCTGGAAGGACCATCAGATCAACATCATCGATACTCCCGGACACATCGACTTCACGGTCGAAGTGAAGCGTTCGCTGAGGGTCCTCGACGGTGCGGTCGTCATTTTCGACGGCGTCGCCGGCGTGGAGCCGCAGTCCGAGACCAACTGGCATTACGCGGACGAGTTCAAGGTCCCGCGCATGTGCTTCATCAACAAGCTGGACCGCACTGGCGCGGACTTCTTCTATGACCTGAAGACGATCCATGAGAGGCTGACCACGGACGCCCACCCGTTGCAGCTGCCGATCGGCACCGAGGCTGACTTCAAAGGCATCGTCGACCTCCTGCAGATGAAGGCTTTCATGTATAAGGACGACCTAGGACAGCAGATTGAGGAGACCGAGATTCCGGAGGACCTGAAAGCATCGGCCGAGGAATGGCGCGGCAAGCTCCTGGAGGCGATCGTCGAGAACGACGAAGAGCTGATGGAGAAGTACCTGGGCGGCGAGGAGATCCCGCTCGAGGACCTGAAGCGCGTGCTTCGGAAAGCCACGCTCGACCTGTCGATCATACCGGTGCTCTGCGGTACGGCACTCAAGAACAAGGGTGTCCAGCAGATGCTCGACGCGGTGAACGACTACATGCCGTCCCCTCTGGACGTCCCACCGGTCAAAGGTGCCGATCCTGACGACGATGAGAATGAGCTGGAGCGCAAGACCAGCGACGATGAGCCGCTCGCGGCGCTCGCTTTCAAGGTCGCCGTCGATCCGTTCGTCGGTAAGCTCTGTTTCTTCCGTGTCTACTCGGGCGTCATCAAGGCCGGTTCGTACGTGAAGAACATGACCACCGGTGACAGGGAGCGTGTCGGACGCATCGTCCGCATGCACGCCAACAGCCGCGAAGAGGTGGAAGAGGTGATGGCTGGCGACATCGCGGCTGCGGTCGGATTCAAGAAGACGTTCACCGGTGACACGCTCTGTGACGAGAAGCATCCGATCATCCTGGAGCAGATGACGTTCCCGGAACCGGTCATCTCGCTCGCTGTCGAACCGAAGACCAAGGCCGATCAGGAGAAACTCGCGACCGCGCTCATAAAGCTCGCCGAAGAGGACCCGACCTTCCAGGTCAGGACTGACGAGGAGACGTTGCAGACGATCATCTCCGGTATGGGTGAGCTGCACCTCGACGTCATCGTCGACAGGCTCAGGCGCGAGTTCAAGGTGGAAGCGAACGTCGGTACGCCGCAGGTCGCGTACCGTGAGACCATCCGCGGCGAGGCCCAGGCCGAAGGTAAATACGTCAAGCAGTCCGGCGGTCGCGGTCAGTACGGTCACTGTTATCTGCGCGTCATGTCACTTGAGCCAGGCAGCGGATTCCAGTTCAATGACAAGATCAAGGGTGGTGTCATCCCGAGGGAGTACATCCCCGCGATCGAGAAGGGCTGTCGTGAAGCGATGGACCGCGGCATCATCGCCGGTTATCCGCTCGTCGACATCGGTGTCGAACTCTACGACGGAACTTTCCACGAGGTCGACTCCAGCGAGGTCGCGTTCAAGATCGCCGGTTCGATGGCGTTCCAGGACGCATGCAGGCGCGCCAAGCCCACACTCCTGGAGCCGATGATGAAAGTCGAAGTCAACACTCCGGAAGACTTCATGGGTGACGTCATCGGTGACCTGTCGTCGAAACGCGGCCAGGTCAAGGAGATGCGCGACCGTGGCAACGCGAAAGTCGTTGACGCGATGGTGCCGCTCGCCGAAATGTTCGGCTACGCCACATCCCTGCGTTCGATGACTCAAGGACGCGCTTCATACTCGATGGAATTCGGACAGTATGAGGACGTGCCCGCGAGTATCGCCCAGGAGATACAGGAAGGCAAGACCGGACAGAAGGCGTCCGGATAAGATTTATCAGGTTTAAGGTTAAAACCGCTCCGTCAGACGGGGCGGTTTTTATGTTCCAAGAAATCCCGGGTGGAACGACGACGCAATCCGGGGAGGGGGTCCTTATGAGTGCAGAACAGTCCTTGGTGTCAGCCCTTCCTGCCATGATATACTCATGTCAGCTAGCCTAGTTACGCCCTACTTGAGA
>JAYEJB010000006.1:0-20676 GCA_034716415.1 Patescibacteria group bacterium | reverse complement strand
CTGAGTTGGAACGCTGAGTGAAGTTGCCGCCGTTGCCGACATTGAGAGTATGGATTCCTCCGGAGAAGTTACCTTCATTGGTGCAGGAACCTGAAGCGCAGGTGAAAGTCGAGACTCCAGCGATGGTGCCGGTATTGATCCAGTTGGCGTTCTGGTTGGTAAGAATCGTCGCCAAGGTGGCGTTACCGTTGTTGGTGATGGCGATATCGTCGATCGTGCTGGCGGGTGAGAGGTCGAGTGTGCCGTTTGCCTCAACTGTAATGGACGGCTCATAAGTCCCGCCGCCGGTGAAGGTGCCGCCGGTGTCCAACGTTAAAGATGTATTATCAGCAACAACATAGTTAGTGTCACCGCTGATAGTGATATTATCGAACGTAAATGTCTCACCGGAAACCTGCGTAGTAAAATTGGAGTATTGACGACTGCCGTTATTGACCACGAAATCACCGTCAGCCGAGCCCTGCTTGGTATAGATGGTTCCTGCACCACCGTCCCTGTCAGTGACACCTCCGGTATTTCCGGTGCCGCCGATTGCGGTCTTGATCCAGCTCGACGAATTGTCGGTCGTATAATAGATTGCAATGCGTCCGCCGCCGCCGCCCCCTGGATAGATACCCGTTCCAGGACCCCCGTCCGCGGTAATGGTGCCGGTCCCGGCGATGGTGCCTGCATTTATCCAGACGGAGCCCCCGGAACCGCCACCGTCGCTCGTTCCCGAACCGCCGTCAGTGCTGATAGTCCCGTTCAGGTTGAAAGTGCCTGAAGTGGCGAACAGCTTGACCATCCCACCTCCCGGAGCGTTCGAGGCACCGTACAACCCTCCGCCCGAACCGAGGTCCGAGGGCTGGGTGGCGGAACCGTACGTGACACCTCCAGTTCCTACCGACGTATCTCCTCCGTTTCCGCCGTAACCTCCACCACTACCCTTCGCGTTGCCTTCATCTTCACCCTGCCCTGGACCTTCACCCGTGTCATACCCCTTGACTCGCGCGTCAATCGTTCCGTCGATCGAGATGGTCGTCGCGGAGATGTCCAACTCATTATCATGTGTCGTCCCGTTTATCTCATGAGTCAGCGTTCCACCGCTCGAAATCGACAGGTTGGTAAGCGAAAACGTAGTCGTGCCTTCGGTTGAGAACTGACCACCGCTCGCCACAGTGAGATCCGTGAGCCCGGCCGAGAATGACGCATTATCAGTATCATATAGATAATTGACCGAGGAACCCGTTGTGAAGTTTGTAACCGTAGCTACTGTGCCGCGATGGTAGAAATCGATCGGTGTAGCCAGATTCCAGCTGGATGCCGCATACGTGAATGTGCCACCTGAATCGATCGTAAGGGACGGCTGGCTCGCTCCGCCTCCGGTGAACGTACCGCTCGTATCCAGGATCAGTGTCGAAGTGTTCGGTATGACGTATCTCGTGCCACCGCTGATGGTGATGTCATCGAAGGTGAGAGTGGTGCCGGATACTTGCGTAGTCTCACTGCTGCTGTCGCAGACGCCGTTGTCGGCGACGAATTCTCCCTGGTTATCGCCGTCGTCCAGGTCGTCGTAGAAGATAGTGCCGGCACCGCCGTCCTCTTCAGTGGTGCCGCTAACCGTCGGATTCCCGCCGTAGGCCGTCACGTTCCAGTTCGTCTTGGCGTTGCCGTCCGTCCAATAGATGGCGATACGGCCGCCGCCTCCGCCGCCCCCTGCGTTATTCGTCGGACCTGGCCCACCGTCCGCGGAAACCGTTCCGGCCCCGGCCACCGTGCCAGCCGAGATCCAGACCGAACCGCCCGAGCCGCCGCCGTCCTGCGTGCTGACGACTCCCGTCGCCTTGATTTCACCGTTCAGTGTGAGCGTGCCCGAAACGTCGAGCCGCACTACGCCGCCACCGTAGTTGCTGCCCCCGCTGTAGATACCGCCCCCCGAGCCTGGATCGACCGGCTGTTTGGCGTCGCCGTAGGTCGTTCCCCCATCCTCGTCGTATCCGGAATTACCGCCGTTTCCGCCATATCCGCCGCCGCTACAACGGGCGTTGCCGTTGTCCGCACCCTGACCCGGACCTTCACTCGGTCCGTATCCCTTGCCGTCGACATCGATCGCGCTGCTGGAATCGTTGATGGTGAATGTCGTCGCGGATATGTCGAGCTCGTTCGTCTTCGGGACGGTCGAGTTGACGGCATGCGTCAGGAGGCCACCGTTCTGCAACAGGACCGTGCCGATTGTCATAGTGGTCGTACTCTCGGTCGAGAAACTGCCGCCCGTATCCACAGTGAGCGAACTCAAGTTACCGGCGGAGAAGGTGGCACTACCGACATCGAACTCATACGCACCGTTCTGTACCGTCAGTCCGGTCACTACGGAGACAGTACCGTCATGATCCACATCAAAATTATCGAACGTATATGATGTGGCGCCGCTCGGCGTGAAGGTAGCACCGGATTCGATCTTCAGCTGGCACTGCTCTGATCCGGTCGACGCCATAGTGCCGCTGGTATCCAATATTAACGTCGATGTGCTAGGCAAAACATATCTGACATCATTATTGATATTGATGATGTCGAACGTGTATGACTTGCTCGTGGTCTGCGTCGTCTCGGCGCTATCCGTACGGTCACTGTTATCAACTACGAATTCACCCTGATCATTCGAGTCGTCCTTATCATCGTAAAATATGGTCCCCGCACCGCCGTCTTCCTCCAGAGTACCGGATAGAGTCATGTCATATCCGTATGCCGACACTGTCCAGGCGGTCTTCGGCGAAGTGCCATTCGTCCAATATAGGGCGATACGTCCGCCACCTCCGCCACCGTTACTTGTACTGTAGCCCGGACCACCATCGGCAGTGACCGTACCGGAACCCGCCACCGTACCAGCATCGAGCCAGACCGAACCACCGGAGCCGCCGCCGTCCTGAAGACTGCCGACACCCTGCGATGTGATCGTGCCGTTTACGGTAATCGTGCCGGTACAAATCGCTTTGACCATGCCACCGCCGGCATTGCTGCCACTGGAGTAGATGCCACCACCCGATCCCAAATCTGCCGGCTGTTTGGCATCTCCGTAAGTAGTTCCTCCGGCCTCATCATAATTTGACCGACCGCCGTTACCACCGTATCCGGCGCCGCTACAGATAGCGTTACCGTTGTCGGCTCCATCGCCCGGCCCGAGACCGGCTCCGTAACCCTTACCGTCGACATCGATCGTTCCACCGGACTCGACATCAAGCGACGTACAGGTGATATCAATCTCATTTACGTGCGTGGAACTGTTAGCCTCATGTGTCAACGTCCCGCCGTTCTTCACTGTCACGTTTGCAAGCGCGGTCGTAGTCGTGCCCTGCATGATATAAGTAGCCCCAGTGTCGATTGTCAGGTCGCTCAAAGAATCGAAGGTGCCGGTGATGGAATCATGTTCAAACTGTGCATTGGTGATGGTCAAATTGGTCACGGTCGAAATCGTACCGGAAAGCTTGGTATCGACACCGTTGATGGTAAATGTTGTCGACTTGATATCGAAAGTGCCGCCGTCGTCCGCCTCCAGCTTACCTGTGCTGTCACCGGTATAACTTCCACCATCTGCGAGTTCGATAGTCTTGGTATTCGGTACCTTATAGTACGCCTTCTCTAAGAGATTGATACTATCGAACGCGACAGACGATTCATATTGCTTAGTGTAATTGGCGTACAACCTGCTGAGGTTCTTGAGCGTCAGATAGCCGTTGACGTTAGAGTCATCCTTGTCGTCACTATAGATAGTGCCAGCGGCTCCCTGTCCGAGCTGAGATGTGTTCGATGACCCGCGGTCACCGCCGTAACTCTGGATGGCCCAGCTGGAAGAATCGACATTGTATTTATAGGCGATGCGGCCTCCACCACCGCCGCCGCTGTTGAAGTGTCCATCACCCCCGTTCGAAGTGACCGTTCCCGTACCTGTGATGGTGCTGGAATCAAGCCAGACTGAACCACCCGAACCGCCGCCGCCGTAGCCGACGGCGCTCGCACCACCATCCGCCGATATGAGACCGTCGATATCGATCGTGCCGGTGGCTATGACCTTGACCGCGCCGCCGCCGCTTCCGCCGCGACAGCCCGAATAACCGGTGCGGTGTCCGCCGGCTGAACCGAGCTCGTCGGGGGACTTCACTGCACCGTATACCTCACCGCCCGCGGTGCCGTCGCCATATCCGTTTCCGCCCAAACCGCCATGTCCGGCACCTGAAGGATAGGTCGAATCGCCCCCCACACCGGGACCGGTTCCGCAGTCATAACCTTTATCGTCGACATCGATGGTCCCATCGACCGTCAGGTCGGTAACCGACAAGTCCAGGACATTATCCAGTGTCGTGCTGTTGTTCTCATGTGTCATCGTGCCGCCGGATTGGATGTCCACGGTCGTGAGACTAAGGGTCGAGGTGCCGGCGACGGAGAACGTCGTACCGCTCTTTACGGTCAGGGTCGAGAGACCGGCGGTGAATGTCCCGGTATCGGCATCGAAGACGAAAGTCGAATCGGATTCGAGTGAAAGCGTCGTGGCCGTGGCTATGGTGCCGTAATCGTAGACATCAAGCCCCGTCACCGCGAATGTCGTCGAACCGACATCGAACTGACTTCCGGACGCGACGGTCATCCGCGACTGTTCGGTGCCGCCACCGGTAAGTGTGCCGGAGGATCCGAGCGTCAGATCGAACGAACTCGGAACACGATACTCTGCCCCGTCCTTGATGGTGATGTTGTCGTAGGTCTGCGACGAAGTCGTGACCTGGTCGGTGTAGTTGGGATAGGTTCGGTCGCCGCCGCCGATGGTAAGGTCACCGTTTCCCGAACCGTCGTAACGCCAGGAGGTACCGGCCGCACCCATACCGATGGTCGAGGTGTTGCTGCTTCCCCTATCGCCGCCGCCGGCTTGCGTGGCCCAGTTCGAAGAGCTATCGACGGCGTATTCGATGGCGATACGTCCGCCTGCGCCGCCACCCCCATTAATGTGTCCGTCTCCGCCGTCGGAGGTCACGGTTCCCGTGCCGGTGATCGTGCCGGCTTGAATCCAGACCGAACCACCGGAGCCGCCGCCGCCGTACTGCGCGACTGACCCGGATACTCCGTCGGCAGTGATCGTACCGCCCAATGTGACCGTACCCGAAGCGTCCAGCTTGAACGCACCGCCACCCGCACCGCCGCGACAGCCGGAATACCCGCTCCGGTGACCGCCACCTGAGCCGATGTCGTCAGGCGTCGTGACATCACCGTACGCGGCACCACCGGCCGTAACGTCAGTATTTCCGTTTCCGCCCAGCCCGCCGTAGCCGGCACCTGATGGATAGGTCGAATCGCCGCCCTGACCGGTCCCGGTCGAACAGGCACTGCCCATGCCGTCGTTCGTGATGATCCCCTGTACATCGACGTCTTCCGCGACGACCACGACAAGTGCTGGCGTACTGGCGTTCCCCGCCGTCACTGTCACACCGCTGTTGATGGTCAGCGTGCCGGTGTAGGTGTGCGTACCGGTGTCCCAGGTGCAGTCCGTGCTCAAGGTGATATCCGCGCCCGTCGCGCAGGCTGCAGCCTCAACTGGCACTGCGTTCAGGAAGAAAAAACCACTGAATAAAACAAAAACGAGGACGTTCAAAACACGCTTCCTCGCCTTCCTCCTAGTCAGGATGTAAAGGATTGCCCTAGTTTTGGCCAAAAAACCCACTATTTTTGTTTTTAAAGGGATATCTTTTTGCCCTTTCCTTATTCTCTGTATATTATACCACAAAACAAGACTGTTTTCTAGCCAGGAGAGTCCGATAGATTAACCAAAAAACAGGAAATCAAAAAATAAAGCTGTTGGTAACTTCATCAATTTGAAAAATTGAGAGTTTTCACTAAGCTTGTCTACCCTCTTATCCACAGGTTATCCCCACTTATCCACAGCCTCTACTCCACTGTCACAGATTTCGCTAGATTGCGCGGTTTATCGGGATCACATCCCCTAGCGACGGCGGTGTGATAGGCGAGAAGCTGAAGCGGAATCACGTTCAAGATAGGTGAAAGCATTTCCAGCGTCCTCGGCACGAATATCACGTCATCCGTGATGGGTAGAATCTCCTCATCTCCTTCACTAGCGAGGGCGATGACCGGCGCGCGGCGCGCGCGGACCTCCTCGATGTTCGAACGCGTCTTTTCGTAGACGCTGTCCCTGGTCATCACCGCCACCACCGGCAAGGACGGATCCAGCAGTGCCATCGGTCCGTGCTTCAACTCCCCCGACGCGAAACCTTCGGCATGGATATACGACGTCTCTTTCATCTTCAGCGCACCCTCGTGTGCGACTGCAGTGTTGTATTTTCGTCCAAGAAAAACCATGTTCGGACTATGCGAATACTTCCGGGCGATCGCCCGGATCCAACTGTCCTGTCGCAGGATACGATCGATCTTCTCCGGTAACATCTGCAGTTCGTCGGCGATGCGGATACCGGTCGTCCGCGGCATCCGACGCATGCGACCGAAGTACAACGCGAGTAACGCCATCACCGTCACTTGCGCGACGAAAGCTTTTGTCGACGCGACCGCAATCTCCGGTCCGGCATGCACGAAAACACCCGCGTCCGTCTCGCGTGCGATGGTCGAACCTACCGCGTTGACGATACCGACAGTCAGCGCACCCTTCTGTTTCGCTTCCCGCAACGCGCCGATCGTGTCGGCGGTCTCACCGCTCTGCGAAACAGCGATTACGGCCTCTTTCCCGGGCTCAAAAATTGGCTTTCTGTAGCGAAATTCCGAGGCTAAATGCACATCGACCGGCATCTCCGCCAGTTCCTCCAGCATGTACTCTCCGATGGTGCCGGCGAGGTAGGCGGAACCGCATCCGATGATGGTCAGACGCTCCATCTGACGTAGCTGCGGTTCGATATCTTTCAGTCCACCGAGCACCGCGAGACCTTCCGCAAAATCCAACCGTCCGCGCGTCGCGTTCGTCACGACACCGGCCTGCTCGTTGATCTCCTTCAGCATGAAATGCGCGTACCCGCCGCGCTCGATCTCCTCGACCGTCATGTCGATCGACTCGACCGTCTTTTCCTTCCGTTTCCGGTCGATCGAGTACGTCTCGACGCCGTCATTAGTAAGCACCGCGACCTCGTCGTCGTCGAGATAGATGATGTCCTTGGTGTACGGGATGATCGCGGTCGGATCGGACGCGACGAAAAACTCCTCACGGTTCTTACCGAGTCCCAGCACCAGCGGACTACCGCGTCGCGCGACGTAGATCCGACGCGGCCTGTCGGATGTCATGACCGCGAGTCCGAACGTGCCATCGAGCGCTCCAAGCGCATCGAACAGCGCTTCCTCGAACGTCATCTGCCCCACGCGCTCCTCGATCAGGTGCGCGATGAGCTCGGTATCCGTCTCCGAGCGCAGCTGATGCCCGTTTTCCTGCATTTTTCGCCTTAAATCCGTAAAGTTCTCGATTATCCCATTGTGGACTACGGCAATCGTGCCACGACAATCCAGATGAGGGTGCGCGTTCGCCTCGGTCGGCGGTCCGTGCGTCGCCCAGCGCGTATGCCCGATTCCGACGTTTCCAGGAACAGGCGTGGCCGCATGCGCGTCAGTGAGCTCCGCAACCTTACCGACGACCTTCAACAGCCTTAACTCATCATCATCCAACGTGACGATACCGGCCGAATCGTAACCGCGATACTCAAGCCGCCGCAACCCTTCAAGGAGAACGTTCGAAGCGACTCTCGGTCCGATATATCCGACTATTCCGCACATATACTGCTCTTGGTGTAGATAATTCAATCTAATCACGGGTATCGACAAATTGAAAGTTTGAGGTTCTGACTTGAAGGTCTAGGAGTATATTTGACTCCTGTAATCCTGTACTTAAACCTGGGTATAACTCCATAGAGTGCCACCTCACCTTCTGATATAATAAGCACGACAGTTGCAGGCTTAACCGAACGGCGCTTTCTCGCGCTCAACCCCGCCTTCTTTAATGTAAGAAAGATGTGTGGCGGGATTTACGATTATAGACACATGAGAATCGGAATCGATGCGCGCTTCTATGGCTCACTCGGCAAAGGCCTCGGAAGATACACCAGCGAACTCATCACCCAGCTCGAAAAGCTCGACACGAAAAACGAGTACGTGGTGTTCCTGCGCAAGGATAACTGGGATGAATATGAACCGAAGAACCCGCATTTTACGAAAGTGCTGGCCGAATATCCCTGGTACACCTGGAAAGAACAGCTACTCTACCCCCTCTTTTTACGGAAATTCAAGCTGGATCTGGTCCATTTTCCGCATTTCAATGTTCCACTGCTCTACCGACGCCCGTTCATCGTCACCGTGCACGACCTGATATTACTTTCGCACCCGACGACCCGGGCCACGACCTTGGGTCCCCTGCTCTACAAGTTAAAATACATGGTGTACCGGTTGGTGATTGTCGGCGCGCTGAAACGGTCGAAGGCGATCATCACGGTCTCCAAGACCGCAAAACAGGAAATCGAAAAGACGTTTCCGTTCACCGGACAAAAAGATATTCTCGTCACCTACGGAGCGTGCTCTCCTTCGCTGGCAGAAGACACAAAAGGCGACAAGACGAAAAAAGTGACACAACTAACGACACCGTTTGCCCTTTATGTGGGTAACGCGTACCCGCACAAGAACCTGGAACGACTGCTCGAATCATTCAGTCAGTTCCGAAAGGGTGGCTACGATGACTACAGCCTAGTGCTGATCGGGGCGAAGGATTATTTCTACGAACGCCTGCGGGAAGAAGCCCGGGAGCGCGGACTCGACACGAACGTCATCTTCTTCGACCATGCAGGCGATCTGGAACTGGCGGAGATTTACCGCGCCGCATCATTCTACGTATTCCCTTCCAAGTGCGAAGGATTCGGACTGCCGCCACTGGAAGCGATGTGTAACGGTCTGCCCGTCGCGTCATCGGATGCCTCATGCATGCCCGAGATACTCGGGGAGGCGGCACTGTACTTCGATGCCGACGACGCAGAGTCTATGACCGGTGCGATGAGGAGGATGGCTGAAGACGGAGAACTGAGACAGACACTGGTCGACAAAGGCTACGGTCAGGCGGCCCGATACGACTGGGAAACTGTCGCTCGACTGACACTCGAATCATACGAAAACAGCCTTAAATAGGCACATCTATCATGGGTCGAAAGACTAAAATCAGGACGATGGACGATGATCTGCGTGCGACTTCGGTCTCCGCGGAAAGATTCGACCACGAACGTGCGGCGACCGCACTCAAGATACGGACGTTACGTTCGCCCCACCTGATCGACCTGAAACCGCGAGCGCCGGAAACGGCAGATGTCGGGACCGCTGACCCGCGAAAACGCAAACGCCTCCCCGCTAAATGGAGGATACTGTTGGACGAGCGCATCCATCTTCGCGAGATGGGTGTGCGTTCTGTTTCGGTAAAACCGCGCGGCTGGAAAGACCTGCCCCCAGACAACGCCAAGACCGTCATCCACGCGGTCCGCATCACGGTGTCGCGCTTTTTCAACGAACACCCGCTTGCTGACCTGACCGTGCTCGCTGTCCTGCACACCACCATCGTACTGACCTGGAAGATTGCGCTGCTGCCGTTCGGTCTGCTTTTCCGAGGAGCCGGAAAGCCGGCCGAGTACGTATCCAAAACAGCGCCCGCTCCGCTCGGACTGCCCGTCGCGCCGGTTGCCGCGCGGGCTGCCAGGGTAAGCACGCGAAGGAAAGTCGATACGACACGGACGATCCTGTTGCCGCTTCTCTTCGGCCGACACGCACCGCGACTCCGAGGTGTCTGGGGATTCGCGACGATAGCACTGCTCATCATCCTGCCTTTGGGCGTCTACGGTTCCTACAGCTCACTGATGTCGGTCAAGGACACGGTCATGTCGAACGCGATCGAGGCGGCCAGTCACCTGGAAAAGGCCGGCCTGGCGGCCAAGGCAAGCGACTTCTTCGGAGCGAAAGAGGCCTTTGCGATGGCCGAGGAAAGTTTCTACGAGGTACGCGAAGAACTCGGACCGCTTTCGGGAGTGCTTGCCGCGGCAGGATCGCTACTACCCTCGAGTTCCGTGTCTTCGGCCGGACTGATGTTGGTCGCGGGCGAGGAACTTTCCGAAGGCGGCAAATACATCACCGCGGGTCTCGCCGAACTCGACAAGGACACCACTCCGGCGGACAAACTGCGCACGCTGAACGCCTACCTCGGACAGGCGCTGCCACATCTCGACCGCGCGACCGAAGCGATCACCAAGCTCTCGTCCGACGCGGTGCCCGCGGAGTATCGGGAGACGCTGGAGTTCGCCAAGGACGAACTGCCCCGACTGACCGAAGGCGTGCATGAGGCGTACGACATCACAGGGTTCCTGGCTGCAGTGATCGGATCCGAACGACCGCAAAGGTATCTGCTGGTGTTCCAGAACGATAACGAACTCCGTCCGACCGGCGGCTTCATCGGCAGTTTCGCGCTGATCGATGTTGACCGTGGCGAGATAGTGAACATGGAGATTCCCGGCGGCGGTTCGTACGATCTGCAAGGCAGCCTGACCGCGAAACTGATCTCACCGCGCCCTCTGCACCTGATCAATCCGAAATGGGAATTCCAGGACGCCAACTGGTCGCCTGATTTCCCGACGTCCGCGGAGAGGCTGTCCTGGTTCTACGAGAAGAGCGGCGGTCCGACCGTCGATGGAGTGATCGCCGTGAACGCTTCGGTGCTGGAGCGGCTCCTGGCCGTGCTCGGACCGGTCGAGATGGAAGAGTACGATGTCACGCTGACCGCCGAAAACTTCATCGAGGAGACGCAGCGCGAAGTCGAGATCGACTTCGACAAGGAGGAGAACAAACCGAAGCAGATACTGTCTGACCTGGCGCCGATCCTGCTTGACCGCGTCATGGACGCCGATCGGGACGATTACATGGGCCTCATGACCGCACTCTATGGATCGTTCACCGTCAAGGACGTACAGATGTGGTTCAGGGACGCCACCATGCAGAACGACGCGGTCGACTTCGGTTGGGCCGGTGAGATCAAGTCGACCCCGGGTGACTATCTACAGGTGGTGCACACGAACATCGCCGGACAGAAGACCGACGCAGTGATGGCTGAAAGCGTCGACCATTCGACCAAGATCCTAGCCGACGGAACGGCCATCGTGACGCTGACCATCCGACGGACGCACAACGGCGAGAAGGGCGCGCTGTTCTCGGGGGTCAGGAACGTCGATTACCTGCGCGTCTACGTCCCGCTGGGCAGCACGCTCGTCGAAGCGGACGGATTTGAAGCACCGGACGCGACGCTGTTCGAACTGCCGGAACCGGGTTACGAACCCGACCCGATCATCGCCGAGCGCGAAGCCGGCGAGATCCTCGACAGGCGCTCCGGAACCAGAAGCGTAATCGAAAACGGAAAGACGGTGTTCTCGAACTGGGTGCAGACCGACCCCGGCGAAACCAGCGAAATGACAATCATATATCAGTTGCCGCTGAACGCTATCGAGATGCACGAGCCTCAAGACGGACCGCTCGTGTCCCTGTACGACAGCATCACCAACGGCTCACGAGGAATCAGACTCACCCACACGCTTCTCGTGCAGAAACAGTCCGGTAGCAACCCATTGACCTTCACATCGAGCGTCGACGTGCCACGGGGATACCACATCATCTGGGAAGACCCCGAACACGAGACGGATGAACTCGGCAAAGAGACCGCCACCACGGAACTCGACCGCGACATGTTCTTCGGAATCGTGGCGGAATCGGCGAATTAGATAATTGATTATGGTGAGGAAGAAACGAGAAAGCGAAAAAGCGAGAAAGCGAAAAAGCGGTCTTGAAAATGAAGCTGGGGAGCTGAAGGGTTTAGAAACCGAGAAGCCCCTATTTGAACATCATGAGATCGAGATGCCGATAACAGACGATGAAGACGAACTTGACGAGGAACTCTCCACGATCTACGGCGATGAAGGCGACGGGGAAGCCGAAACCTACATGTCGCACCTTGAACGCGCGCCACGCCTGACCGCGCGTAAGATCATCGTCGGACTGATTGCGTTTCTGGCCGCGCTAGCCACGATCTCCTGGGTGGGTTTCTTTGTCTTCTCTCCGCAGGACGATAAGTTCAGCGGCGACAGGGTGTCCCTGGTGATAGAGGGGCCTGACGCACCGAAGAGCGGTGAAGTCGTCACATACAGACTCAAGTACCGAAACGGCGAGAATGTGCCGTTAGGGACGGCATCGCTCGAAATCAGGCTCCCGGACACCTTCACGCTGACCGAAAGCGCACCCGAGATGGACCATAACAGCTGGAAGCTCGGTTCACTGCCTCCGCGCGGACACGGCGAAGTCTCTTTCTCCGGAATCTTCCTCGCGCCCATCGGCAAGGAGCATGACATCCAGGCCATCGCCACCTATCGCCCGGCCGACTTCAACAGCGAATTCCAGAAAGTCTCCACCAAGACCATAATCATCGACGGCAGCGTGCTTGAGGTCGACATTGAGGGTCCGTCGAAGGCACTGCCCGGGGATACGGTTGATCTCACCATCACCTACGAAAACACCTCTGACACCAGGTTCGAGGACCTCGTCGTAATCACCAAGTACCCGTCGGGGTTCATCGCGGAATCATCCGATCCCGGATCTTCGGACGAGACAATCTCCGAATGGCGCATCGGGGAGTTGGGCGCCAAGGGCATCGATTCGATCAAAGTGACCGGCACGTTCGCATCCGACGCGCACGGCGATCTCGAGATCGGAGCGAAAATCGGATATCTGGACGGATCCGACGTATTCCAACCGCAAGTTGAGACGTCATTCGTGCCGAAAGTCCTGCAGGGACAGCTGGTCACCACGGTCATCCTGAATGGCAAGGCAGAAAGTCAGGCGATACGCTTCGGCGATACGCTCCGTTACGCCATCACGTTCAGGAACACCGGAGCGGCGAGTCTGGGTAACGTCGAATTCACTCTTGTGCTGGAATCCAAACCCGAATCCGGACTGATATTATGGAACGAACTGGAAGACGAGGCCGAGGGTACACGCGACGGCGATCGCATAACGTGGACGCCGAAGCAGATCGAATCACTGTCCAGACTGGAAGGAGACGATGAGGGTGTCATCGAAATCAGTGTCCCGATAGCGGGAGACCCGCCGGGCGGCATCGGCGACGGTGAATTCGATGTCAGTTGCTGGGTGGAGTCAAACGTGGAATCGATAGATGGCGACGTCGTCGACCGGTCGAGCAGGACCCAACCGCTCGTCGCGAAAGTCTTGAGTGACACCGAGCTGACGGTCTTCGGTAGATTCTATGATGATAACGGCATCCCGGTCGGCTCGGGCAAGATCCCGCCCGAAGTCGGTGAGACCACTACTTACCGCGTGTCCTGGCGTATCACCAATTCACTGCACGAACTTTCGGACCTCAAACTGTCGGCCAAGCTGCCGGATAACGTCGCCTGGACCGGGGGGTCGGATGTCGACGCCGGCGATCTACGTTTCGACGCTGCTGACCGGAAACTGATCTGGACGCTCAACTGGCTGCCGACAACCATCGAGGATATCAACATCAGCTTTGATGTCTCTATCACTCCGGACGAGGATCAGCAGGGCAAGATTCCGACACTGGTCGACGCGACAATCCTTGAAGCCACGGACAAGATCGCGGGCGAAAAGATCATCATTTCGAACCCCCCTATCACGACATCTCTTGAGGAAGATCCCCACGGCGCCGGCAAAGGGAGAGTAAAATGATGCGTTATTCATACTGAAGGAAAGGCGCGTCTTGAGGCGCTTTTTTGGTAGGCATATCTTGCGTGTTGGACGATGTCATCCTAAACTAAATACAGGACATTTATCATATGAAGGGGAGTACTGATGGATTTTGTCTGGTTTCTTATCGTTATGGTTGCGGTGGCGATCGCCGTGGCTGTACTCATAACGACCGTCGTCAGTCATGGCGCGAAGTGGATCCTGCGAAAGCATGGCACGAATGACGAGCCGGTATCCGTGGACGTGGACAAGGAGTCGCTCGCCGATGAGGCGGATACCGAACGGGACAATCCAGACAAAAAGAAGGATTGAACCGAACACCCGACCTGAGTCGGGTTTTTTCATAAAAAAATGCCACTCTGACGAGTGACTGTGGCTCATGCCACACTGGCTTTCTTCTTCTCTCTTCAACGCCTCGCTTTTTTCCTCTTTCTGCCACACCTCTCTTCATTGAGCGGTCTGACTTTGCGGCTCAACATCCGGCAGATGATGATTTCGACGGGATGCTCCCTCTTACGGAGCTCGTCTCTGGCGGTATAGAGTCGCCACAGCAGATTTTTACCGCCTTTCTCGCCATTGAATCTCTGCGCGAGGGAGATGATCTCGCCGATGAACGACGAGTCCTGTAAAAGAAGGGCCTTCGCGGTTTCCCTAAAATCCTTCACGGAGATGTCGCCTTCCAATTGGGCGAATCCGTATTCAGCACCCTTTTCCCTCTTGTACTTTCGGGTGGGCTGAGCCTTGCCCCGCTCCTGCCTGTCGATTTCTGCCTTGGCGTCATCGGATATCAATCTAGCTCCCGCAAGAGCGTCGGCCATGGTTCCCATTTACTCCTCCAACGAGCATCGGCTTACCCAGCCGTGGGGGTCTTTTCGACCGCTAAACCTACCACGGCCAGACCCCCTCTGTCAACCCCGTCAGACGGGATACGACGTAAGAAAAAATCGCCCCGGATAAGGGTGGTTGAGGAGGTTACGAAGGATTCTTCTTGATATGTCCTCCGGTTTGTAGCCAGTGCATGAAATAGATGGCAGTCACTGGCACTATGATTGCGGTTGCCGCGAAGAGGTATCCGAATGTTCTCTCACCAGCGTGGAACTGAACGTAGCTCATCATTGCCGGAGGCACGGTCAATACAAGCCACGCCATGGCGATATGTACGTATCTCACTCTTGACTCACTTCCTATCCCATTTTCAAAGGGCCCCCACCATACCGCCCCAGGCGGCGGGTGTCAAGGTAGCCAAAAACCGGCCTTTCGGCCGGTTTTTAGATGGTGCACCCACTAGGAATCGAACCTAGATCTTGGGTTCCGGAAACCCATATTCTATCCGTTGAACTATAGGTGCGTATTGGGGTCAGGTCTTGAATCTTGCGTTTCAATCCCGATTCAGAAACCAAAATGCCAAGATTCAAGACCTGACCCCACGTGATCGAAACCAAAATGCCAAGATTCAAGACCTGACCCCACGTGATCGTTTAGCGCAGCGGTATAGATTATACCAGAATCGGCTTCTTGGCAACTCCCAGGCACCCAGGTAACTCACCCGCTTGCCGCCGAAGCCGGTCTTAAAACGGGTAATGCCTGACCAGTGATGATCCGCTTTCGCGTCCTCCGGCGCCACTCCCCAGAAGTCGTACTTGGTGAACCCCCTGCTCTTGGCCTCCAGCATGGCGCGCCAGTGCAACAGGAACGGCGCCATGACATTGCGATGCGTCGATGAGGACGCGCCATGCAGATAGGTGACCGTGTCGCCGAACGAAGCAAGCATCACGGCGGCGATCGGCTCACCCTCGTACTCCGCGAACATCAATCCGACCGAGAGTCCCCCGTGTTTCCGTGGTGACAACACATCCAACATCTTCTCGTAATACGTCTTATCGTGCGAATGGAACTTGTCGCGCTCCGCGGTCTCATCCAGAAGCCGCCAGAACGTCTCACAATCCTCACGGAACGCGTGGGCGTTCTCGTAGTTCGCGGTGCGTACGGTCACGCCTTTCTTTTCCGCCAGCCGGACATTGTAACGCGTCTTCTGTTTCATTGCGGCCGACAATTCATCCTCGCTCTTGGTCAGGTCGACGATGACCGAGTCGGCCGGCTGGATCGCTTTCACTTTCTTCATGCCAAGTTTCTTCATCCCCGACGCACCGATGAAACCGCCCTGTTTCGTCACCTTCGGCTCGAGACGCACGAAGATGGCGTCGCTGTTCCCTACTGATTTCCGCAACGCGGCGATACAAGCCTCAAAATGCGACTTCTCATTACCATCACGTCGCACCAACGGGCCCATAGGTACGTATGCGTACTGTTGCGCCATGGGTAAGCGGTGGAATATCACGTTGAATTGCGCCGCAGTGCCATCATCGGTATCGAGCCGGAACCGAAAGACTTTCTTGCCGCTCTCCTCCTGGAACCTCCCCCACTCCCACGACTGCAAAAAACCGCCCCCGTTGTCGAGGACGAATCCGTTCCATTGCTCATCATTGCGGGAGACGGAGTGAAGCATAATTGAGCCTAAAAGCTTAACAGTTCAAAAGCCTAAAAGCTGTATAAAAGAAAAGCTCTTAAGCTTTTCGACTTTTTAACTTTTAAGCTCGGTAACATCATTTCGCCAAAGTCTTGAGCGCGTCCTTTAATCGCTTCTCGACCCTGTCCGCGGAATCGGTGACCGTTACCGCGTCCCGAGCCTGTTCGCGCGAGTAGCCGAGACTCACCAGTGCGGCCAGGACATCCTTGTCGGCCGGAGTGTCTTCTATCACCTCAGCCAGCTTGCCGCGTAATTCCAGGATGATCTTCTGCGCCGTCTTCTTGCCGACACCGCTGACCTGTGAGATCCAGCCAGCGTCGCCCTGTTCGATCCGTTTCTCGATGTCCTCTGGCGTGCCCAGAGACAGGATATTCAGTGCCATCTTCGGACCGACACCGCTGACGTCCAGCAATTGCAGGAACAACTTACGTTCATGCTCAGTCCGGAAACCGTACAGATCGCGCGCGTCTTCACGGATGTACTCGTGAGTCCAAAGGCTGACCTCACCGCTCCCCGGCAGTTCGGATAACGCACCGGAAGACAAGTGAATCTGATAACCAATACCACCCGCCTCAACCACTGCGAAGCCAGCTCCTTTATGCGTCACTTCACCTTTGAGAGTGATGATCATGTCAGCTCTTATTGAATCCGATCCAAAGCGTCTCGCCGTCAGCCTCAATTTCCTTCGAGAATTCAGTATCAGTTCGACCGCGCTCGAGTCCGTCAGCGCGTACTGATGACTGTAGCGCTCCCCCGTGTTCCTCGATGGTCTTGATCCAAAGTTCGCTCTCGGCCTCCCACTTCAGGATAACACGGTCAGCGGGAGTCAGTCCCGCTTCCTTGCGGAGCGAATTCACGTTACGGACGATCTCGCGCTGAAGACCCATGCGGCGCAATTCGGGCGTGATTTCCGTATCGAGCACCACGTCGACTGTCTCTCCCTTCACGAATTCCACCTCCAGGACGTTCAATTCCTCGGTCAGCAATTCGGCCATCCAGAACTTCCCCTTGAGCGGTAACGTGACCGTAGCTTTAGCGAGCGCCTGTCGCACCGGAATCTTAGCTTCTTCACGTTTCTCGAGTCCAGCGGACGCGGCCAAACGCACCCACTTCATGTCCCGGCTGATCTTCTCATCAATCTCTTCGGTCTGCTCGGGCCACATATCGAGATGCACGGAATCCTTCTTACCGCCGAGTTCCCCGTAGAGCGCATCGGACAGGAACGGCGCGAACGGCGTCATAAGTTTCGAAAGGGTCATTAGCACGTGACCCAACGTAGCCGAAGCCTCACTGTCACCGGCCTTGAACCGGGCGCGACTACGACGCACATACCAAGTCGAGAGATCAGTCACGAAACCGTTGATACGACGACACGCGTCTACTATATGATATGCCTCAAGATCTTCCGTGATACCCTTGGTCAACGCGTCCAGTTCAGCGAGCAACCAACGATCCAAAACATGCGTGGCTGACCGACCCCCCTTCGCCAAGGCTTCGGGGGGTGCGCCTGTCGGCGCAAACATCTTATGGAACGACAACACGTTCCAGAGGATCAAAAACACCTTCTTGGTAATCTCCTCGATACCTTTCTCATCGAACCGTTTCGGCTCCCCCGGCTGATTGACCGTGAAAAAGTAGTAACGGATAGCGTCAGCGCCCCACTTGTCCATCATCACCCAGGGATCGACGACGTTACCTTTCGACTTACTCATCTTCTGCCCTTTCGCGTCCAGCACGTGCCCAAGACAGATGACGTTCTTATATGAAGTTCCGCGATCCAAAAGCGTCGATATCGCCAATAGCGTGTAGAACCAGCCGCGTGTCTGATCGATCGCCTCGGAGATGTAGTCAGCCGGATAGTTTGTCTTATCGATTCGCTCGGCGGAGTCCTCGTCGTGCGGATAGCCCCACTGCGCGAACGGCATGGCACCTGAATCGAACCAGACATCGATGACGTCCGGTTCACGTACCATCTCTCCGCCACAAGCGCATTTCAACCTTAAATCATCCACGAACGGACGGTGCATATCAACCTTGCCCTCGTCGTCACGCGGACGTCGCGGCATGTTGAACGACCAGTTGCCGCCGACCTGCAGATAAAGATCCTTGTTGAGTGACTCTTTGTCGTCGAGCTGCATGATGCCGGACCTCAACGCCCAAGTCGGATCACCATGACTGACGAACAGGATGCGCTTGCCTTCGTACTGACCATCGATCTCCTTCAGGAAGGCCACCATGCGCTGACGCTGTTGTCGCAGACTCTCACCGCCGCCCGGTAGTTCCTTGTCTATCCGCTCCTCCGATGTCTTGAAGAAAGCATGGAAATCGTCCTCGGACTTACCCTCGAACTCACCGGCCTTGATGTCGCGTAGGCGTTCATCGTAATGCACCTTGGCGCCGGTCTTGCCGGCGATCATCTCAGCCGTACGCTTACAACGATGAATGTCAGAGGCATAGATGACATCAATACCCGCGTCAGCATACTCCTCGGCCCTGTCTTCAATCTGACCGATACCCACTTCAGACAATTCGGAATGCATGCTCTCATCCCAGCCGGTCACGATGCGCTTTACGTTGTGTTCGGCTTCACCATGACGCTGTAGGAAATATTCGTTCATCGGAACGGCGTGATTGTCGAAATCATCCAACCCGCCTATCGCCTGCGTACGCTCACAATCGACGCACTTCCAGATCGGCAGCGGCGTCCCCCAATAACGCTCACGGGACAACGCCCAGTCCTTTACTTCACGCAACCACTCGCCGAACCGTCCATCCCGGATATGCGACGGCACCCAGTTGATGTCGTTGTTGTTCTTGATGAGCTGATCGCGCAACTTCGACATCGCGATATACCAGGACTTCTTCGCGTAGTAGATGAGCGGCGTGCCGCAACGCCAGCAGTGCGGGTAGGAGTGCGTGTACTTCTCTTCCTTATATAATAGGCCGCGCCCTTTGAGATCTGCCTTCACGTCCTCGTCGGCTTCCTTAAAAGATTTACCGGCTCCGGGCATACCCTCGCCCATGATACCGGTCGCGTCCACGCTCATTACCGGCGGAATTCCTTCCTGTCGTCCGAGCTCCGCATCGTCCTCACCATAAGCCGGGGCGATGTGCACGATGCCTGTACCGTCTTCGACCGAAACGAAATCACCCGCGTACACCCGATACGCCTTATCAAGGCTCTCTTTCGGAGCGATAGCGTAAAGCGGTTCATATTCCATACCCGATAAAGCAGCACCTGACATCTCCGCGACCACCTTATGATCTGCCTCAAGTGCGCCCAGCAGTGTCTTGGCTAAAATCACCCGCTCACCCGAACCTTCGAGCCGTGCTTCGACGTAGTCGATATGTTCACCGACCGCTAAAGCCATATTCGCCGGTAAAGTCCACGGAGTCGTCGTCCAGACCAGGAAAGACAGATCTTCTTTGCCCTTCACCGCGAACTTCACGAACACCGAAACATCTTCGACGTCTTTGTAGCCCTGCGCCAGCTCATGCGACGACAACGACGTCACGCAACGCGGGCAATGTGGCGTCGTGCGGTGCCCTTCATATAGTAATGGCTGTCCGCCGACCTGCTTATCGTGGATCTCCTTCAGTATCCACCAGAGCGATTCGATGTATTCATTCTTATAGGTGATGTACGGATCATCGAGATCTACCCAAAAACCGATGCGCTGGGTCATCTTCTCCCACTGGTCGAGGTACTTCCAGACGCTCTCGCGACAGCGCTTATTGAACTTGGCGACACCATACTCCTCGATTTCCTGCTTCTTGGTGAACCCGAGCTGTTTCTCGACCTCAAGCTCGACCGGCAGTCCGTGCGTATCCCAACCCGCCTTGCGATCGACACGGTAACCGCGCATGGTGCGGTAGCGCAAAATAGCGTCCTTAAAGCCGCGTGCCAAGATATGATGAATACCCGGCTTGCCGTTAGCGGTCGGCGGACCCTCAAAAAAGACGAAATTGCCCCGCGGATTCTCTTTAGGGATTTCGTTACGCTCAAGGATCTGCCGGAGGACGCCCTTTTCCTCCCATCGCTTGAGCTCCCCCTCTTCGATTGTGGGCAAATGGAATCTAGTCATAATCGCCACCGCTATTTATCGCAATAATGCGATCCACCGAAACTCTTTTGAGTATCCGATTGACTGAATATTCTTACTTACCGGAATCAGGAAAAAACGGCCTGAATTCAACAAATCAGCGAAGGTGGACAGAGTAAATCTAGCGTTAAACGAGAGTTTAATCAACCTTGAGAGATGAGGTGTCAAAGGGAAGTTAAATCTTCCGCTTTTTTGGGAAGTTAAAACTTCCGGTTTGTAAGTTCTCATTTTGCCGCTCAGATTAGCGCCCAGGCATCACCGTGCGGTCGGTGGCAGCGAATGGTAATT
>JAYEJB010000005.1:0-51686 GCA_034716415.1 Patescibacteria group bacterium | reverse complement strand
GCGTTAGCTTTTTTCGGCGGCACTGGGAGGGTCGATACTCCCAATACCCAGCACTCATCGTTTAGGGCGTGGACTACGCGGGTATCTAATCCGCTTCGCTCCCCACGCTTTCGTCCCTTAGCGTCAGAAATGTTCCAGTAAGCTGCCTTCGCCTTTGGTGTTCTTGCCGATATTAACGCATTTTACTACTACACCGGCAATTCCGCTTACCTCTCCCATTCTCTAGTCCACCAGTTTCCTCCGCGGCCTCAGGGTTGAGCCCTGAGATTTAACGAAAGACTTAGCAGACCGCCTGCGGACCCTTTACGCCCAGTAAATCCGGATAACGCTAGGGGTCTCCGTATTACCGCTGCTGCTGGCACGGAGTTAGCAACCCCTTATTCCTCTGGTACCGTCAGCCGAAGCTTCTTCCCAGAGAAAAGTAGTTTACAGACCTAAATCCTTAATCCTACACGCGGCGTCGCTCCATCGGGGTTTCCCCCATTGTGGAATATTCTTGACTGCAGCCACCCGTAGGTGTCTGGGCAGTGTCTCAGTCCCAGTGAGGCGGGTCATGCTCTCACACCCGCTACCCGTCGTAGCCTTGGTAAGCTTTTACCTTACCAACAAGCTGATAGGCCATAAGCCCCTCCCGAAGCGCCTTTTGAGCTTTACTCAACGACCATATGATCGTCGAACACATCCGGTATTAGCGACCCTTTCGGGCCGTTATGCCAAACTTCGGGGCAGGTTACTAATGTGTTACGCACCCGTTTGCCACTTTCCACGTCTACCGAAGTAGACAGAATCGTACGACTTGCATGCCTTAGACACGCCGCCAGCGTTCATCCTGAGCCAGGATCAAACTCTCAGATAAAGTTCCTGCGACCGAAGTCGGCAGGTACTCAACTAGAGGATTATAGACGTTCCTTGCTCGCCCGAACCATGAAGGTCCGGGCCCAAGTTGTTTGCCCTTCGATTCATCCGCGAAGCGGATTTCACTCAGGGCATGGGTTATCTCGTTCACATTGTCAAAGTCCCTGTTGGCTGATTTCTTTCAGCCACCGCATTGTAGGTCAGCTCGATTTTTAAGTCAAGAACCCCAGTGCGGAAATGAAACGAGTGTCCGATTTGCCTATTTTTAGCGAAAAATAAGGCCTCGAACGCTCGCCGGGTAATATAACGGATATAGGGATGATTGTCAAGTTTTCGGGGTAATAAAAAAGCCCCAGGTTGTGGGCTGTTTAGACTATGCTTCGGGAGCGGCTAGTATGATCCAGCCATTGCGGTAGATAAGCGTGTCTCGCCCGATAGGCAAGTAATCGGTCATATCCCGTAGCAGCGCGACTGCGGCGCGTGATTCGTCGCGTTGGTAGAAGGCCGCGGTCTGGCAGAACGTCTGCAGGATCGGGAAGACGGTTGCGTACCAAAGTACATAGCCCATGTGCTCACATCGACCTACCCAACTCATGCCGTTTACGGCGGTGTTGATGGCCTGGGCGGTCGAGTAGCCGAGGGCGAGCAGGTACTCCATGATCGCATCGCTCTTCAGGGTGCTGCCCTCGTCGGCTGTCGAGGCCGCCAAAGTCTTGGGTGGCAGGCGCTCGTCGTCCCAGAGTGTCGACATGTTTTGGTTGTAGATGCGCTCCTCTTTCCACCATGGATGGAAATCGGCCAGCTCCCTAGTCGGTGGAGCGCGCACGATGCCAATTTTGTCGACCTGGCATCCCGTGAATCTGGAGATGGCATGGGCTGCCCTGGTCGTGTCAATCTCATCCTGCGGTTTCAGCTCGAACCGTTCTGCAGCGATGCGTTCGATGACTGGTGTTATGAAGCGCATCGCGTGTTCGATCATCTGCGAATGTCTTGGGTCTGTCACTCCGAACATCATGAGTGCTTTCAGCTCTTTGATGAGTTCATCTGCTAGATTAGACATCCTAACCCTCCTTTCAAAGGTCGATGACCGACTTTAGCATGTGATAGACGGATGGTCAATAATAAAAAATCCCCTCGGAGTACGGGGATAATCGATAGATGTCGGCGCCAGCTATCTGCACCACATCACTATTTTTAGGGTGCCGTCATAGCTTGGACATAGGTGCCAGTGGACGTCCTTGGTACCGCTGAATGATGCTCCGTTGATGGTCTTTGTAAATCCTGGAGGCAGTGTCGCTCTTTCACCGGGTGGAATATTTTCGAACCAGATACTGCTCCACCATTCGTCCGAGGATAGGCATATCTGGAAAGTGCCCTTGGGTCCGTCCGAAAGTGACGCGACGATTGCTTTGTCCGGATCCTCGTTGACGAATTCGATCTGTTCGAAAGGTCGGTCGAGCTGGGCTGAGAATGAATAATCACCATACGGCAGAAGGCGCAATGTGTGTCGGCCACGCCGCTTCATCTCATAATCATGGCGGAAGGCGACCTGCGGCGCGTGGTCGTTCAGTTTCAAGCGAAGTCTTCCGGAGAAGAATTTTCTGCATCTCTTCATCGGTCTGGTCATGGCGATCGGGATGCGGGTCGAACTTTTTGGACTGACAGGATGACTAGGTCCCGGACAGCAGTCTGGATTATGGACATCGACCATCAAAGTCTTGCTGTCCGCATGGACCTTGACGACAAAGTCAGCCAGGGTCTCGTTTTCAATGTTCAATATTTCTTCACGCATCGATACCTCCGTGTGATTAGTCGAAGCTTAACAATAAGCACTGGGTGTGTCAAAACACCGGTCCGTGACCGGTGTTTATTTACCTGACTTCTCTTTACGCCAGTCTCTGACTTTCTTATGGTCGCCGGAAAGGAGAATCTTGGGGATGCGCCAGTGTTTGCCTGGAGTAGGGGAGAAGTCGGCCGGTCGGGTGTATTGAGGATATTCGGTGACGCCCTCCTCGGTGTGGGATTCGGCTTCGAGCGATTCGGCCTTACCGAGGACGCCGGGGATATGACGCGCGACAGCGTCGACGATGACCATAGCTGGCAGTTCGCCGCCGGTAAGGACGAAGTCACCGATAGAAATCTCCTCGTCAGCGATCTTTTTAGCCACGCGTTCGTCCACGCCCTCGTAACGCCCGCAAAGCAGGACGATACGGTCATACTTAGCCAGTCGCACGGCATGCTTATGCGTAAACCGCTTACCCTTAGCCGACATCAAAACAACACGCTCCTTAGCTCCTAAGCTCCTTAGCTCCTTAGCTTTGAAACGCCGCAACCTCAACGACTTCACCGCCTTATAAAACGGTCCCACCATCATCACCATCCCCGGCCCGCCACCGAACGGCTTGTCATCCACCTTGTGGTGTCGGTCCTTGGTCCACTTGCGCAGATCGTGCAACCGAATATCGATCAGCTTATTTTTCACAGCCCGCCCGATGATCGAATCCCCGAAATATCCCCCGAACATGCCGGGAAATATCGAGATGATGTCGAACCTAATTTTCTTTTTTTTCTTCATTTCACGTTTGGGGCCTGGCCCCAGTTAAGTTTGAAGGGGGACACCTCTCAAATAGTTTTATCATCGCCCTATAAGCAACCATCCTATTCTCGGGAATAGAGCCCAGCTCCAGATATATGTCACTATAATCTACAATAACATCCTTTGTCCCGAAAGCCAGTTTATTATAGCTGGACCAGCGATAATCGGCAGGGTGCGCGACGATATCCGCACGGACACAGTTCAGTTCGATATATGCAGCACAGGTGAGGAAGTATTTCTCATCCTGGATGACATCGCTCCAAAAGCGCTTTTCCCACAAGTGACCCGTTCGATCATATTTTCGTTTATGTCGAAGTGAGTATGAAAGGTTAATTCTCATCATGATGTTTGATAGGTTTTTACCGCAAACATCCAGCAATAAATGAACATGGTTGGGCATCAGGATATAATTGTATACCCTGAAGCGAAGAAGTGTTTTATATTTTTGTATAATCGCCAGATATGCGAGATGGTCGTCAGTGTCTGAAAAGACAGGCATGCGATTATTGCCTCTCGTAACCGCATGGTAGACGTCGATATCCTCAGCGATAATTCTGGGCATGCGCGTCATAGCCGATTTCCCTTACCATGCTGTATTTGTAAGTGCAAATTTTGGGGCCTGGCCCCACTTAAGGGTGAGGGGGGACACCTCTTGGAGAAATAGGAATCAAAAGACCCCGCTTACGCGGGATCTTTGTTTGCAAACCAATTCCGGGATTGTTTGGGTCGCTTTCCTACTATATCTTGAGGTCGACAGCTGATGTGTCGATGTCCTCTTCTTCTTCGGGCGGAGCTGCCTCCGGCTGCCTTGGGGCGTCGGAGAACCTCCGGCTGCCTTCCGGTTCGAAGATTTTCAGGTTGACGCGGGCGTTGTTCTTGGCGCCTACGATCTTGAGCAGTGTGCGGATCGACCGGGCGGTCTGCCCGCTCTTACCGATGACGTAACCCATGTCTTCGGGGTTGACGTGCAGGGTGATGAGGACGCCTCTCTCGTCGATGGTCCTCTCGGCCCTCACATCATCCGGGTTGTTAACGATTGCCTTAACGACGAATTCTACAAATTCGCGATCAAACTCTTCATCCATAGCAGATGCTGGCGGCCTCCCTCCCGGCGAGAGGCGTTGCCGTTTGTTACTCGATGTCTCTAGTGAGAACATCGGCTCCCGTTAGGCGGGAACTGATTGAAGCATATCGTTTCCGAGGGGTCCTGTCAATCAAAAGAACGGCCCCGCGACCGCTCCTTTAGCCTTATTCGGATTTTTCTTCCTCGGCAGGAGTCTCTGCTTTCTTTTCCTCAGTCTTCTCCTCCTTGTCCCCCGTAGCTTCAGCGGAGGGGGATTCTCCCGCCTCCTTCTTATCGTGTGTAGTGGCGCGACGCTTCGAGTCGGAGATCACTTTGGCATCCACCAGGAGGTTGTGAACCGTGTCCGACGGCTGAGCGCCTTGCGCAATCCAGTGTTTGATACGGTCCTCCTTGAGGACGATGGTCTTGGGTTCGGTCAGCGGGTTGTAGTTCCCGACGATCTCGACCGACGTACCCCACGGGTCGCGCTGCTTTTCCTGCACCACGATACGATAGGTCGGCTGCTTCTTCTTGCCGACGCGTGAGAGTCTGATGACTAGCATGTTTTTGGGTTATATAAGCGACGAATCGGTCGGACGGGTAGGGAATTGAGCATATTCCCGCTGTCCTAGCAGTTTAGATTCGGTCGATGGGCAGTATGGCAGGGATGGGTGGGGGAGTCAAGAGGGTGGAATGAGGCACATCAAAGACGGCCCTTGCGGGCCGCCTATCGTTTGGTGGCTAAGCTGTCGCTTTCGCTCTCTTTTTGACCGCCCTGGTAGTCCGTTTGGCTTTAACTGGCGCGCCGTCTTCATTCTCCAGCTTGCCGGCTTCGTCCATGTTCACCGATAACAGCTGTGACGTGCCATCATCACGCATCGTCACGCCGTACATGACGTTCGCCCTCTGCATGGTGTAGCGGTTGTGCGTGATGATGATGAACTGCGTCCGGAGCGCCAGTTCGGCGAGGATCGTGGCGAATTTGTCCGCGTTCGATTCGTCGAGCGCTGCGTCCACCTCGTCCAGTACCACGAACGGCGACGGATTGGTGGTCATGATGGCGCAGATGAGCGCGATCGACGTCAGCGCCCGCTCGCCGCCTGACAGCATGTTGATGTGCTTGATCTTCTTGCCCGGCGGCGTGGCGTTGATGTCGATACCGGCGATATACGTCTCTTTCTTACTCGCTTTGACCGGCACGTCTTCTGCCCCTTCTCCCGCTTCTGCACCTTCTGCCCCTTCGTCACCTTCATCTTTCACTGCGGTCAGCTGGATCAATTCCGCCTTGCCGCCCTCAAACAGTAGCTTGAAATACTTGTCGAACTCGCGGTTCAGTCGATTGAACGCGGTTTCCGAACGTGTGCGGATAGTCACATCGAGCTCGGAAACGATCCGGTCAAGGTCGCTGATCGCTTTCGATAGGTCACTGATCTGGCTCTCCAGGAAATCATAGCGCTCCTTGGTCTCCTCGTATTCGCGCACCACCTCCGGATCGATACCGCCGATGAGCTGGAGATTGTACTTGAGTTTCTGGATCTTATGTTGGAGTTCGTTGACCGACTCGTCCGGCAGTTCCGTTTCCTTGATGCCTTGTTTGATACGCTCACTCCGTTCGCCGAGCTCGGTCGACATCTCTTGCTCCAGTGAGTCACGCCGTGTCTCCAGACGAGCCATTTCGACGCGCATGTCGCCGAGTCTGCGTTCCAGTCCGTGCGCCGCGGAAATCTTATCCTGCAAGCCGCGCTGTAGCGAGAAGAACTTCTCTTTTTTCTTGCGCTCGCTGTCGTTGTATGACTTCAGGGTCTTCTGTGTCTCTTCGATCTTCGCCTCGACCGCTCCGAACTCTTTGCTGATTACCTCGAGTTCTTTCATCACTTTCGGGTCGGCTTCCGGTTTCTTCGTCTCCTCTTCCGGTGCCGGGCGTTCCAGTCGGTCGGCGAGCGTCACCGTGTCGCCGTGGATGGACTCAAAGTCCGGCACGAGTTTCCTGGCGGCATCGACCGTCTTGGCACCCCTCAGCGACTTGATCGCCTTGCCGTGCCGGTCACCTAGTCCGCGCACACCTTCTATTATCTTAGAGAGCGGCATAGCGGTCGCGGTCTGCCTTTTCACCTGCACCGCGATCTCCAGCTTGCTCTTGGTACGCAGTTCGCGTTCACGTAGGGCACTTTTTTCGGACATCAATTTTTGGAATTTCGCCTGTAGTGCGGTGAAATCATCACTACCGGTCTCTTCGATCTCCAGTTTGGCGAGTTCACTCTTAGCTCCGTCAAGCGTCGATTCTTTTTCTTTCCACTCGTTCTCGAGTTTCTTCAGTGCCGCGCCCCTAGTATCGATATCCTTCTGCAGATCGGTCCAGAGCCTGCCGTAGTATTGGTGATGCAAGGCGTGCAGGTCCTCTTCGATGGCTTCGCGTTGTTCGAGTTTCTTGACCGAGCGCGACAGTGACCGCATGCGCGGCGTGATCTCTGCGACCAGCATCTCGGCCTGGGTCAGGTTGTCCTTGGCGTTGTTCATCTTGATGACCGAAGTGTGACGCTTGAGCTGGAACTGACGCACACCGGCGGCCTCGTCGAAGAATTCTTTCCGCTCCTGCGGTGAAGCGACCAGGATGTTGTCGATCATGCCCTGACCGATCACCGAATACGACCGCGCGCCGAACTGCGCCTGTGCCAACAGCATCTGGATGTCCGTGAGGCGTACCTTGCGTTTGTTGATCAGGTATTCCGAATCGCCGTCGCGGTAGATGCGGCGGGAGATCGTCACTTCCGACAGGTCGATCGGCAGTTTGCCGGTGTCGTTGTTCAGGTGCAGGGTCACTTCCGCGAAACCCGAACGGGCGCGCTTCTCCGAACCGGAGAAGATGACGTCCTCGGCTTTCTTGCCGCGCAGGAGTTTCGTGCTCTGCTCACCCAAAACCCAGCGGATGGCGTCCGCGACATTCGATTTACCAGAGCCGTTCGGTCCGACTACGGCGGTGATTCCTCTGGTTTTCTTCGATGGCGGCAGGAAGTCGAGCGGCATCTTGTCCGCGAACGACTTGAAGCCTTGCATTTCGAGTTTTTGGAGATACATAGGAGAAGTTGCGAAGCGAAGGAGCGTAGGGGCTAAGAAGCCAAGGAGCAAATTATGCTCCTAGGTTCCTGTTCACGACAGAATTGTGTCATTTTTAGGCGAAAAAGGCAATCTTGGGGTTAGAAAGTGAGAGAGTGTGATAGCGGGATGCTGGAAGCAGGAGGCAGGAGGTTTATAAATTATAATTTCCCGCCTCCTGCTTCGTGCCTCCCACCCTTCACATTTCCCCATTCTCTCCCCGCTTCTTCCACCCCTTGACACTCTTCCGACCCTGCGCTAAGTTAACTCGCTTATGGATTTCGACTTTCTGTACAAATCAGCGCATGACATCATGAAGCGCGCGAACAGCGTGCTGCTTGTGGCGCATCGGAAGCCGGACGGTGACGCCATCGGTTCGACCGCGGCGATCGTGAATTGGTGCGAGAAAGAAGGGATCAGGGTGACGGCGTTCTGCGCGGATCCGGTTCCGAGCCAGTATATGTACATGCGCGGTGCCGAGCGGTATACCACCGACCCGGCGGAGTTCGACCGCGGTCATGATGTCGTGGCGGTCTTCGATTCCGGCGACCTGCGCTACGCCGGCGTCGCCGAGCATATGTCCGGCATGCGGCACAGTCCGGTCGTGCTGAATTTCGACCATCACGTCACTAACGAGCTGTACGGCGACATAAATATAGTAGACCCGAAAGCATCGTCGGCGTCAGAGATCGCCCATCGCTTCTTGAGTCATATCGGCGCGGAGATCGACCAGGAGATAGCGACGTGCTTGCTGACCGGAATACTTACTGACACCGGTAATTTCAGCAATCCGGCCACGACGCGCGGTTCGATAGAGGCCGCATCACATCTGCTGCGTCGCGGAGCGCGTATGCACGACATCGCCCGCAACATCCTGCGCAATAAGTCCGTTGCCGCGCTGCGTCTTTGGGGTGCGGTGCTTTCGCGTCTCAAGTACAACGAGAAGCTCGGCGTGGCCTCGACCGTCATCTTTGCCAGGGATCTTGAAGGCGGCGTCGATAACGAACAGGTCGAGGGTGTGTCGAATTTCCTGAACGCCTATCTCGACGCCAAGGTCATCATGGTCCTCAAGGAGATGCCGAACAACATAGTTCGCGGCAGTCTGCGTTCGGCTGACGATGTCGATGTATCCGAGCTGGCCCAGCTGATGGGCGGCGGCGGACACAAGAAGGCGGCCGGATTCGCGGTGCCGGGGAAGATCGTGGAGACAGCGGACGGCTGGCGGGTCGAGGGTTAATGGAGGCCCGCGACTTCGCTCAGGTAATATTATTTATATATCCTCTGAATGGAGAAGTCTCCCTCTCATTCCCTGAGCGAGCGGAGCGGAGTCGAAGGGCTACGATAAAAAAGGCGGCCAGAGGGGCCGCTATTTTGGTGGGTGCATTGCCGAGGTTCAGACCGTCAGCGCCAGTATTCCCACCAGGGCGCGTCGGGTGTTGCGTGCGGCACGTTGTTCCGGTCGAGGAACGCACGGATGTTTCTCACCGGAAGGACGAGCGGGGATGCGATCTGGTGCTCCGTCGAATCACCCATCCAGATGCTCATGCTGTTCATGCCGACCAGGTGACCGTACTCATCGTCGAATACGCCGGCCCCGGACATGCCCGGTTCGAACTGGCCGTGCAGCATTATCGCGTCTCTGGCCGCCGCCGGTGCCTTGGAGCTCCTGTCCGCGAAACGCTTTGAACTGATGTATCCCTGCGAGAGCTGTTTACGCAGTCCGAACGGAAAGCCGATACCGTAGGTCCAGCTGCCGGGGGCGGGCGGCAGATCATTGCTCACCAGCACGACAGGATCGTTGAAGACATGATTGATCCTTAGTAGGGCCAGATCGTGTTCTTCGTCGACATCTACGATTTCAGCTTCGAAGGTTTGCCGGCCGCTACCATCGTCGACGATTACGGACAGGGGCGCGCCGAGCGCGGTACTTAAGACATGTTCATTGGTGAGGATGTGCCCGTCTTCCGACACCGCTATACCTGTTCCGCTATGGTTGCCCGGCAGGGGGATGAAGACAGTCGCCTCCCAATTCTGCCTGATCCTCGGCAGTTCGGGTGAATCCCAGTGACCGGAGACCGCCAGCCCGCCGATCACACCGGCCAGGAAAGCTACCCCCACGAGCAGGGTCATGACCAACAGTATCCTGGCCGTCTTTTTGAGGTGCGGCCCGGTCTTCCTGACCAGAATCCTGCTTTTATCCAAAAAACGCATCGTTTATCTCCTTTTTCGCGATTTCGCTTGTCAATGGCCTGTTTTGACTGTAGCAGGGAGGGTGCTGTTTCAGGAAGCTTAGGAGCCAAGGAGCGCAGGAGTTATGAGTACTGAAGCTCCTGCGCTTCTAAGCTCCTTGGCTCCTAGGCTTTTCATTGCTGTCTGAACCAGTTATATTTACCGGAGAAAGATAACCTCCACATTATGGATAACCCGTACTCAATCTCATCGCAGGTGCTTATTCCGACCGTCATCGAGAAATCGACGCACGGCGAAAGGGCTTATGACATCTATTCACGGCTGCTGAAGGATCGCATCATCTTTCTGGGCGACGCGGTCACGGATGTCACTGCCAATATCGTCATTGCGCAGCTGTTGTTCCTGGAGAGTCAGGACAAGACCAAGGACATCAAGCTGTACGTCAACTCGCCGGGTGGTTCGGTGACGGCGGGGCTCGCCATCTACGACACCATGCAGTACATCAAACCAGACGTCGCTACGATCTGTGTCGGCATGGCCGCGTCGATGGGGGCGGTGCTGCTGGCCGCGGGTGAGAAGGGGAAGCGTTTCTCCTTGCCGAACGCCGAGGTGATGATTCATCAGGTGATGGGCGGTGCCGAGGGACAGGCGACGGATATCAAGATTCGCGCCGAGCGCATCCTGAAGATGAAGGATCTACTGAATAAGATCCTGGCCAAGCACACCGGACAGAAATTCGAGAAAGTCGAGAAAGACGCGGACCGCGACTACTTCATGACCGCGGAAGAGGCGGTGAAATACGGTCTTGTAGACAAAATTATCAAGTAGTTATCCGGTTCGTTGATTTTTGTTGATGCTTCGCCTAGGGTGTCTTGATTCAACTTTGGTATTAGGCTACAATACTTTTTCGATAGAGATACATTGAATTATTAATTATGCCAGAGATGGGAACCGTCACTACAACTGCCCAAACAGTAACTTTTTGGGCTGAATATGCTCATATTATTATACCGTTAGCAATTTCTTTGATTGGCGGTGTATTGACTTACGTTGTTACATTTACTCAATACAAAGAGCGCGTTAGTAATTTGAAGGAGAGAGTAGATGGAATGGAAAAGAGCCTTCAAGAAACACGTGATATGGCTGTAGCTGCAAAAGCACTTGTAGATGTGAAAGGGTCACTCACCGAAGCAAAAAGTCCAATTTCACTTTCTGAAAGGGGTAGTCGCATTTTGACAGAGAGCCACGCAATTGAATTTATTGATGATAATGAGCGATTTAGTAGTTTGCTCAAACGAGTTGTTAGTAAGAATTCCTCGAATGCATATGATGTTCAAGAATCTTCAAAAGAAGTGATGAATGAATTGAAAGAAGAAGGAGAATTAGATAATTTCAAGGATTATCTTTTCAAGCAGGGTTTGCTGATGGATGATTTGATAACGGTGATGGGTATATATCTTCGCGATAAGATTCTGTCTGTAAAAAACTGGAATGCAGAGGACATAGACAGGCAAACTCCGTCGTTAGATTAATACCATTGTTTGCTAGATATTTTGTTGAAAAAAAGGACCGTGCTCATCAGTGAGTACGGTCTTTTGATTCAGCAGATTTCGACGTGTACGGACTGCATGCCCGGAAATTCTTCGAACAGTCTCCGTTTGATGCGCTGGCGTTCTATCGCGACCCGCAACAGCGTCCAGTAGATCGCCTCTCTGCCCGTGCCGTCCGCTCGACCGTCTGATTCGAACATGTCTGCCAGCTTGGGTGCGTCCAGCACGACCGACATCCGACAGCACATGTCTTCCGGCCCGGTCATGAAGACGGTGAGTCCGGTGACCTTCATGACGGACGGCACGCCTTTCGCGATGCTCCTGATTCGCTCGACCGTCTCTTCGTCCGCGCTCTCGCCCGTGATGAGCGACATGTTGCGGTGAATGAGGAAGATGGACGCATAGGCCAGCAAGCAGGCGATGGCGATCGAGAATACCGCGTCCCATATCGCCTGACCGGTCAGCAGGAACAGTCCGTAGCCGGTGAGCGCCAGCGTGACGCCGAGCATGTCTACGAAGTTCTCGAATACTAGTGCCAGCACGGTCGTGTTCTTCGTCTTGCGGATATCCTCGCCTTTGAGCGCGCGGTGCGATACCAGCAGGCTGATGCCTTCAAAGACAAGCGCGCCGATCAAGATCGCCGCGGCCCACCAGTACATTTCCGGCACATGGCCGGTGATGAGCGAATGGATTCCGCGGTAAGCGGTGAACACCGCACCGAACGCGAACATCATGATGGCCGCGATGAGCGGCCAGAAGAATCCTTCGCGCGTGTGGCCCATCGGATGCCTGTCGCATTTGGGGTGCTGACTGCGGTGATGGCCGATCTTCAGCACTAGCGGGTTCATCGTATCGAACGTCGAGTGAATCGCTTCCGCGAAGAGGGACGACGACCTGGTAAAGATGAAAGCCGTCCATTTGGCCACGGTCAGGACGACGTTGACCGCGAGCGTTATGTTCAGGGCTTTTTCCGTTCCTCTTCCATGATGGTGATGGTGGCATCCGGCAGACATCGCTGCCTCCTTTCCTATATAAAGAGCCGCGTGAATCCATGTTGCCTCAACGGCCGGGAAAATAATAGCCCCACACCGTTACAGTGTGGGACTATAGAGGAGGAAAGCCGGCGACGCAGCGGGGATTTGAACCCCTATACCTCCCCACTGAATCCTCAGTTGTCGGAGGCACTCCGGCCAGCTCACGAGGTCAAACCTCGCTGCAGAAGGTACGTTATCCGCATGAGCTCCAGTTGCTGCCCGTTGCCGGGGCGGAGCTGCGCCGAACATATATTTATAGCATATTTGAGGCTAATTGTCAACCCTTCGGCGATGTTCAGATATAAACCCTTGACGACCTGGGAAATATCTGATAAAGTCACATATCAGCCAGAAATGGTTGGTAGACAGTTGACAACAAACAAACGCGAATACCCCAGAATTTCGCGCTCACGACAAGCATGGAGTCCCTCTGTAGGGTTACTCGGGCTACGGCTCGACTTCTCCTATGGATGTACTTCTTGAGCGCGATCTCCTGGGGTTTTCGTTTTGTGACGCTTTGAGTGGGTGAATTGCACCTATCCGAAGTAAATCGCTCACTCACCGTACTTTCGGGTACGATTCGCTTCGCGATTCACTTCGGATAGGCACACTTCATCCCACTCAAAGCGTCACAAAACGAAAACACTCGGCTTCGAAATCGGGTTGCTTGCTCAACGTACTTTCGGGTACGCCTCGCAAAATAAATCCCTCCAGACGGATACACTTCATTCCACACAACGTCTGACAAAACGAAAACACTCGGCTTTTTCTCGATATATTTTCGGGTACGTCTCGTTACCCCCCTTGTCATTGCGAGGCCGAAGGCCGAAGCAATCCCGTGGTTTGAGCCTGGACCGACGGGATTGCTTCGTCGGCCGCGGCCTCCCTTCCTGCCACATATCTCTAATTCAGAGGAGGCGGGACCCCGCTGTCGGCGGGGCGCAATGACAAAAAATGAAACTCTTCAGCTCTTAAGCCTTTTCGCTATATCAATTTGACCGTTCCGTGATATAGATAGAAGGTAAGCCTAGTGTCCAAGCAAATCAGCATGAAAGGACGTTGGTAGGATGGCGAACGTGATGAGGAAAGTGCCATGGAGTAAGTTCGTGCGTTTCGGATGGCTCGTCGGCGCGACGATCAGGACCAGGGAGAAGATCCTGTCTCAAGTTGCCGAGACAGAAGGTGTCATCATCGATGTCGATATCGGTGACGGACAGGTCATGTTCAAGGTCAGAGGCATCGATCCGCCGAGGACGTACGAAGTCGACGGTGAAACGAGAAACATGGACGTGACCGAGTACGATGACGGGAGCTATCGCTTCCACATCCCCTACGTGGGGCCGGTCCGCATTTCCCTGGACTAGGGAAATAGAAAGAGCGTGTCATTACACGCTCTTTTTTGCCTCCGTATGTTATCACGGGTTACAGTCCGTGAATGTATATGACATGCGAACCGACCGTAGCCTTGGTGAAGGTCGGTATTCTATCCGACAATTCCATTTATCCCTTCTCCCGTTTCCGCTCCTTCTGCTCCTTCTTCGCCCTCCCCGGCTTCAATCGCCGCCTGCTCTGCCTCCCATGCCACGAGTTCCTCTTCGGTCACGCCGATGAGACAGACCTCGCCCCACGGCCTATAGATACTCAAGAAATCTTTTTCCTTAACATCACCGTCCGCGTAAGTGACGGTGTAGGTGAAATTTGTCTTGGCGCCGCTGTGCGGGCTCTCGGTGCATTTGAAGGTGCCGGCCGGGATCTCGGTCGTCCGTATCTCTTTTTTCTCGGGTGGGGGAGTGATATCCCAGACCGCGACTTTACCCTGTTCTACCGCGCGACCGTCCTTCACGCCCCAGAACGTGAACGTCAGCCGGTTGCCGTCGATGTCGGTCATGAACAGCATGTAGTTGTCGGTGTCGTTGAGGAACTTGAAGTCCGGCGCGGGGTCGTAGATCGTCGCGTCCACGCCCGGTCCCATGTAGTTGCCATCACCGTCGCGTTCGTAGTACGGCACGCGGTATGAGTGGTTGCGTCTCATGGTAATCGGCAGTCCGGTATTGAGCGCGGTGCGGAACGTCGTCGTGCCGATCTGGCAGAGTCCGCCGCCGTACTCCGGCTTGGTCTCGTTCTCCTTGATGACGAGCTCCTGCAGGTAACCGTGTTCCCTGTCGATCTCGCCCAGCGCCGCCAGCAACGAGAATTCGTCACCCGGTTCGATCAATAGTCCGTGTAGCGCCGCCGCGCCGGTTGCGATGTTGTGTCTCCTGTTCGACGGACTGCCGCGGAAGTTCGATTCTCCGGAGCCGATGATCTCCTTGATCCCGTAAGGGTTCGATTTCTCCGTCGTTATTCCCGGTTCGGCTACCATGATCGGCAGCTCGATGATCTCGCCGCCCCCGCCACTGCCTTCCAGGAAGACTGACTTCAGCATGGCAATGGACGTGGCGACGTCGAGCCTCTCGCCGTTGATGCCCGGTTCGAATTCCGTGACCTGACCGTCCTCTTCCACGAAGACGGCGTCCTGCGGTTCGACGGCGATCGATGACGCGCGCGTCTCCAGATGTTTCAGCATCTTCTCTTCATCGAGTCCCAGCGACCACTTCGAATCGTCGACTGCCGGTAGTATCCAGTCGGCCAGCTGGTTCCGGCTGATCTCCCAGGTCAGGTCCTTCGCCGAGACCGTTCGCGGTGCGCGCGCCATGATCTCTTCGGCAGTACCGACGAGCGGTTCCAGGTCTTCGGCGCGCAGTGTGGGATCCTCTCTCACGATCGATATTTTTACGGCGTTCTGTGACAGACTCTTCAGTCGGTTGCGTGCGTCATCCAGCAATGCGTCAGTATCGAAGAACATGCCTTCTTTTTCCGGTACGACCGTGACCGCGTAATTGTCTTCGCTTACCGATATCTTCAGACGGGCGTCTTCGGCATGTCCGACCATCGGTCCGAAGCGTTCGGTCAGCGCGTTTACGAGCGCGCCCTCATCCAGTGTGTAGGGGACGTGTACTTTCGCGCCGAGTACGGCCGCGCCGATCCTTTCGCCGAAAGCCATAAAACCGCTGTCGTTCCGACCGACACGGTACGCGTCCTCGACCGCGCTTCCCGGCTGGAAGTCCACGATGTCAGGCTGCTCAGGCAGGAACGGTCCGATGGTCTCTTCCCTACTGCCGGCCACGAAAGTCAGACGGAAGCCGTTCATGAACTCGCGCAGATCCCCGGAGGCTTCGTCCATGGTCTTACCGCTCGCGTCGACCGGGCCGATGGAGACGCCCTTGCCGATCATGTCCGCGGCCGGTGCACCTAAGACGTCATAGAACGTGACCGCCAGCACGACCGCCAGGAACAGAAAAAACGCCGCCCACCTTACGGCGGCGGGTGATTTGCCCCTACTGGTCGAAGTATTCCCGGTCCTTCGCGGCTTACGCGACGGACCTACTTTCGGACCCTCACCCGATTTTATGTATTTTTTCGACATCTCTTTCGGTGGTCGCAACCGGCGCGCCGATTATCTCGTTGATCAATGCCCTGGCCATCGCCGGGCGCATCTCATCGTCGTTTTCTGTGGTGAGCTCTTCCGGATCCAACCTGAATGTCTTACCTGTCGGACAATCCGTTGTAACTTCGGCCGGTATCCGGAAGACGTGTCCGGATTCCGTGGCAACGATCTTGCCGTCCCGGTCCGTTTCGATGACCGTAAGTTCGATCGGCAAGCGCACCGTGTCAGTTCCTCCTTGCGTCATGTGTCAGACTTAAAGTTCGTTCACTTGAATCGTTTTCGACCGTTCCACTTTTGGCAGGCGAACGGTCAGCACGCCGTCCTTCAACGTCGCGGAAATACCTTCCGGATCCACATCCGACGGCAATATGACCGATCTCGAGAACTGTCCCCAGTGGCATTCGCGTACCAGGTACTTACCGCCCGGTTCATCCTCTGCGTTACGGACGCCGCGCACGGTCAGCATATCGTTGTGCAGGAAAACACTCAGATTCTCGCGGTTCACGCCGGCGATAGCCGAACGCAGGACGATCTCAAAGTCAGTCTCGCAGACATCGACCGCGAGCTGGCCGTCCTCGTCTCCGGCAGTCCAGCTTCCGTCTCCCATCACGGCGTTCAGTTGCGGCGAATCAAGGTCGCCGGCTTCCGGAAAAAGGACCTCTTCGGCCTCTTCGACTTTCGGTTTTTTCAACTTGATGTTGATGGGCATGTTGAAGTTCAGGAGTATAGGAGTAAAGGAGTATAGGAGTCTAGTTATTTTTCTAAACTCCTGTACTCCTGCACTTCTTGTCTCGCCAAGTATAACATCGCTTCAGCCTTACCGACAAGGCAGGGAGGGGGATTCATCCCGTTAGAAGTTTTCGACACAGCAAGTACCCGGCAGGGCTTGGTACTGTATTGCCTAGCCCTGCGTCGGCGCGCCCATACCGAAGACTTCTAACGGGATTGACACACGGCGCGTATCGGGGTATCAATACTTTTATTGTTCTTTCAGGCCGGTCGTATCACGATTGGGCTGCAGGGAGGCGACGATGTCCGGAAAAAGAAAACGTGAAACCGATGTCCGCATTATCGCGGAGCCGGGGAAGCAGGTGACCTGGAAGGAGTTCAAGGTGCAGTATCCGGGGCCCGCGATTTCTCTCGACGGGCACTGCAAAGCGCAGACGTTGTTCTCGAAGGATAAGTTGCACATCAACCTGAACCATCACGGCAAGAGGGAGCATGATTCCACCGCCGTGCTGGCGACATGCGCCCAGGCGCTTCGGTTGGTGCGTGACGGACATCTTTATCTGAAGTTCTGCCGAAACGGACGTCCGTACGCGCACGTGTACATCAATGACTGTGATCAGGATGTCTGTCTGGCGACGTTCATCCTGCTCCGACCTTCGTTGGTGAACCGGCCGAAACTCCGCCTGCTGGTGGAACTCGAAGAGCGGCTCGATTCCACGGCGGGGTTGTACGTGCCGGACAAGAAGCAGGCTGAGATGTTGGGTGAAGTGGCCTGGATCTTCGAGCCGTACGCCGAAGCGCGCACTTCGGGAGAGCTCTATCGAGCCAAGCCGGCGGACATGCTTCGCATCATCGACAAGGTGCATCGGCGCATCCACGCGTATCTGTTCGGCCGTCAGAAGAAGGTCAAGGTCGATCGGAAATTCGAGGATCTGGTGCAGCCCAGGCCGAAGACGTACGCGGTCGTCCGTGAGATCGGAGTGTTCGCTCGTCTGAAGATGGCCGAAGAAAGTATCAGGGCCTACGCGGTCCTGAAGGCGGAGTATGGCGGGATGTACCATTGGTCGCTGGGCAAGAAGTCACCGTTCGTGGATTTTCCGCTGGGTGACATCTACGACGCCTGCAACAGGATCGAGGGGATTCCCGTCGATGCCATCGATCGTTGGGGCGGCAGTTCGAACCGCGGTGGTTCGCCGCGCGATCGCGGCAGTCGTCTGACGCCGGAACAGCTGGCGGAAGTGATCGACGGTTGTCTCGCGGCACGAGCGTAACGAAAGACCGACTCCTGATGGGGTCGGCTTTTTTATCGTTTTGGGGTAGATGGAGTGGCGATGATAGCGGGGAGAGATATATAGATATAAAAGAAATCTATCCCCGCTAGTCCGGCGGATGCCGGGCGGTCCCCGCTGGCGACCGGAGGTCGCGTCCCCGCCATCCTCGCTATTTGATGTTCACCAATATGATCGCCACGACCGCGAAGGTGAGACCGATGACGTTCCAGGTGTTGAGCTGTTCCCGGAAGAAGATGACGCCGGCGGCCGACGAAAAGATCACCGCCAGCATACCCATGAAGACGATCGTCCGCGACAGGTCGATCTTCGACAGCGCATGCATCTGGAACAGGAAACCGACGCCTGCGACCAGGATCGCCAGCAGGAACACGGGTTTCACCAGCGTCGCTGCACTGAAACCGGATGCGTTCAGGATCGCTTTCTTCCATGTGTCGGACATGGTGTACAGGAATTGCGCGACTACTATAGATAGGTAGGCCATATTGATAAATGTACCTTCTACTAACACTCATGACCAGTAGCGATGATGGGTGGGCAGGATGCGGGACGCAGGATGCCGGACGCAAGAAAGGAATGACATCATTCGGCTTCCCGCCTCCTGCTTCCCGCCTCCCGCCTGAATTGTCGGCCCCGATACGCGTACATCGTGAGGTGCCGGCCTTCCTTCACGGCGCGGAGCGGCTCCAATTCATTGAACGGCCAGGCTTCGACTACGACGGTGCAGTCGTTCTTGCATTCGGCGAACTTTTTCGCCAGCCGGCCGTACGCTTTCGGTATCTGGAAGGTGAAGACAATGTCCGCACTGCTGATGTCGTGACGGTAGAAGTCGCCGTAGCGTATCCGGACGTTCGCGTATTTCCTGCCGCTGATAAGTTTCCGCAGTCGCGATAGCAGGTAGGGGAGAATGAATACCTCGACGCCGACGACACGACTCGCGGGATACCGCCGCGCGGCGTCGAAGATGACCGCACCGCCGCCGCTTCCCAAGTCGTGCAGTTCATCACCATCCTTCATTCCGGCCGCCTTGAAAAGCGCGTCCCGTTCCCCGCGGCGACTCGGGATCCAGGGAGCTCCGTGCCACACGGCGTAAGTTGCGGTCGCGAGCACCAGGATCGCGACCGCCAACATGCCGTCTGTCAGAGTGTCAGACATGGCCCAGGAATACCGAACCGAGCATCACGAGTCCGAGTCCGAGGATGACGATTCCAGCGATCAGATGCAGTATCCGTAGTTTGCCCTGCCGCCATTCTTCCGCTTTCTTCGTGGTCGTTATGCCTTTGGCGATGGCGATCGTAATGACGAGCATTGGCAAGACGAAGATGAAGTTGTAGAGCAGTAAGAGCGGAATCGCGATCGCGTGCGTCGAGGCCTTGGCCAGCAGACCGAGAATTATGATGTATGGACCGCTCGTGCACGGCAGGAGGAACAGGCTGACCAGGAAGCCGACCGTGAACGCGCCGGGTACCGATGTCACCCCGCCGACCAGCTTCTTCATCGTCGGCCGCCAGCTCATCGGCACCTCCATCACGAACCATTTTCCGTACCATAGATAGTCCTTGAGGTTGAACAGTCCGAGCAGGATCGCCAGCACCGCGATCACTATATAGAATGTTCGGCTCAATCCGGAGGCGGCAATCGCCGAGTACAGGCCGAGCCCCATCAGGAAGTAGGAGATGAAGATCGACGCGGTGAAGGCGAGGCCGGCCATGGTGGAGCGTCTTCGATTGCCGCCGGAGAGCACCGCGGTGATGAGCAGGATCAGGACGGCAAAGGCGCATGGGTTGATGGCGTCGACCGCGGCCGCGCTGATTACCACGGGGATGGTCAGCTTCTTGAGTGCTTCGCTCGCTTCCGTGTCTTCGGGGGCGCCAGGGTTCCCGTTGTTTTCGTGGTCCGCCTCGACTTTTTCAAGCGATGACGGACAGCCGATCTCCAGGCATCTTTCTATGGTCGAGACGATTTGCTGCGGTCTGTGGCCCGAGATGACGGTGTTTCCGATGAACATCATCGGTATGCCGCTCACGTCGACGTCGTAGACGCGACCGAACTCGAACATCAGGCCGCGGCTGTCATCATCGAAGTAGACTTCGTGAGAATGTACCGTGATTTCCGGGTGTTCGTCTTTCATCTGTTCCAGCAAAGCCTCAGATTTGGCGCAGTGGCCACAGCCCCGTCCGTGGAAAAAGACCACATCCAGGTTGTCGGCGGCATCGGCGACAGGTGCCCAGATAAAGAACAGGGCAAACGTCGCAAGTACCATGATTATTTTTCGCATAACTCAAAATAAGGGTTTTACAGGAATCCCGATTCAGCTTCCTGACAATGCTCCCTCGCGCGGTTTTCCGCAAGAGGCCTATTCATTTTACGTTTTTTCGTCCCTAACAGCCACCCCTCTTTCAAACCTGGTTTGAGAAACCAGGTTTGACCGCCGAGAACGCGGTTGTGCCCTAGCCGGAAACAATCGATTCAAAAAGATCGCACCCGTGCGGCCTTTTTCTTTTTTTGTTATGATGTCGGCGTAATCAATCAGTCACATAATATGGATACTCTTTACGAGGACGCCGAGACAGGTTGTTGTCCGCGTTTCAATCCCGAACCATGGGACGAAAAGGAACACGTCTGGCAGGACAAGCTATTCCTGAAGGACCATGTGGTCAGCTTCATGCATATCCCTTTGAACTTCGGCAAGATCATGGTCAAGAATGCGGAGAAGATCAAGAACGCCGATGCGCTGTTGCCCGAGCCGCTCATGCTCTCCGACGAGAAGTCGCCGTGGGGAGCCGATGTCTACATCGCGACCAGCAAAGACGTGCCGGACGCGGAGATGGTGAAGATCTCCGGAACGTTCCTGACCAAGGTCTTCGAAGGTCCGTTCAAGGATATCAAGAAATGGATGAAGGAAATGGATGCTTTCGTGAAGTCGCGTGGCAAGGGAACGAAGAAATTATACTTCTATTACACGACCTGCCCGAGGTGCGCCAAGCACTACGGCAAGAACTACGTCGTGTTGGTAGCCGAAATTTAGTATGGCGGACGTCGAGTGCGAAGTGCGAAGTTTCATCGACGCGGACAAGCTTGCCGAGCTGGACGCGAAGTTCCGCGAAGAGGGGGAGTTTCTCGGTGAGGAGCATCAGGAGACGCATTATTTCGATTGCGAGCAGGATTTGCGCATCCAACGGTCGGACAGCGGTTCGAAAGTCTGGTTGAAGAAGGGAAAACTGCACGACGACTCGCGCGAGGAGATCGAGATCAGGAGCGGGTTTGATGATTTTTCGAAGCTAGCCGACCTGTTCGCGGAATTGGATTACGGCACGGAGATCAAGTGGTTCCGGCACCGGCGACGATATGAATGGCGTGGCGTGAAGGTAACGCTTGACAGCACGAAAGGATATGGAGATATCATCGAGCTGGAGTCGGTCGTGCCGGAGGTGGAGAAGGAGGGTTGTGTCGCCGGGTTGAAGACACTGATGTCGCGGTTGGATATCGAGCCGACACCGAAAGAGGAATTCAAGAGACGTTTCGAGCACTATAAAGCCAACTGGAAGGAGTTAGTTGAGGAGGAAAGATAGCGTTTTCATCCACATCAATACCTGACTATTTGCCCGGGAATATTCCCGGGTAATTTTGATGGTGTTCTGTAGATAAAAATATTTTCTTTCCGGCTGATATTCCAATCTTGACAATATCCTATTTTTTCGCTATATTCAGCCCTCGTTCTTTCCAATTCGGAAAGGTAAACAACGGTGAAAACAATCAGCTGTTCAGGAGGAGAAGGATGGCTAAGGTCTATGTGACGGCGTCAGAGACGTCTCATGGAAAAGGGATGCGTGAATTCGCGCGAGACCTGGCGGAGAAGCTGGGTTGGCCGCTCGAGAAGGTCCGTCCCAAGGACCTGAAAAGTGTTCCGATGGAGAGGGGTGGCATCCTGGTGTTCCGCAAGCGGATTCGGGACGATGTCACGATCCTTATACCCCGGAAAGAGGCAACTCTTTTCGGTCGCAGTTTCGGATCCATGCTCGTCCCTTTCGGGAGCGGGGAGTCCGGTATCCACGCGGCGCGTTCGGTCCTGCCGATCTGCGAGAAGCTCGGTCTCAATATCGTCTTCTATCACACGTCCTGGTCGAAGGATGGCATCCGTTCGTCCCACACCTGGGATCACATGAGCGATGAAGCGAAAGCTGTCGCGAGATGTCTCAAGGCGCTGGCGGACGGTGCCGATGTAGAGTGTGAGTTCGTGCTCGAAAGGGTCCCGACGATCCGCAACGGAATCGTCGAGAATTCCCACCGCTTCGGTTGTTCGCTGACCGCGGTCTGTGAAAGCCCCGGTATCCGCAAGGGCACGAACGTGATCAACACGGTCAAGCTCTCGACGACTCCGATCCTCATCGTGGGGAAGCAGGAGATCGAGGGTGATCCCGTCGAGATCTGTTCGGAGGCCTGCGCCGCCTCGGATGATGATGCCAAACGACCCGACTGGGCCTGCAATGACGCCAACACCAGCTTCAAGCGGGAAGAGGAACCACAAAGCAGGCGCTCGATGATCATGAACTTCGTGTTCTCGCCGATCGGAACGACGATTCTCGTCCTGCTGATGTACGGCGTGAAGTCGTACCTGCAGATTCGTTTTGGCGGCGAAATGGATTCACCGGTCATCACGGGGAATGGCTACCATAACATCGGCGACATGATGGAAGAGGGTGGCATCCTGATGGTCATCTTCTTGAGTGTCGTCGCCATCGGTCGGCGCTTCCCCTGGGGCCTGAAGAAGCTCGAGGAAGTCGCCACCGCGGCGATCGGGCTGGCGCTTACTTGGACCGGCATCAAGTTCCTGATGGGAGCAGTCATCGGCCTGGTGGCCTGGTTGCCTGAAAATCTGTCTGTCACCCAAGATTACGCAATCGCCCTGACCGTCTTTTCGGTGTTCATCCTGGCAATGATCTTCGCGCTCTGGAAGAGGATGAACACGATCGCATTTGTGGTCATGTTCATCTTTTTCGCCCTGTCCGGCTCACTCGCGGCGACCGCTATTCCGTGGGTCAGCGAGTACTTCCGGTTGGATACCATGCCGACCACCGACGAGCATTTCTGGCTGCTGTGCGGCATGCTGTGCGTTTTCGTCGCGGCCTCGTTCTTCGTGAGCCGCCATCAGATCGCTGTCGGTAGGAAGCATAAGCGACCGGTGGTCGTGGCAAGTGGTCACGAGACCAGGTCTGATGCCTGGATCGAGATCGGCATCCTGGCCGGTGTTATCCTGGTGACACTCTCCAGTGAACCGCGCGTCGAATACATCGCCGCGTTCCTGGTGGCGTTGAAGCTTGGTTGGACCGGCTTCCACGATCTGTTTCTCGACAGCGCTTTCTCGTTGATCGGAAGTTCGATCGGTGATGAGCTGGAGGACAAGATCGAGAAGAAAGTCATGTCATTCAGAGGGGTGGATCAGGTGGCCGAGCTCAAGACTTTCAAGGTCGGAGCGAACGCCTACGTCATCCTGAAGTTCTTCTCCGGCGCGCGTGTCAGGGCTCAAGAGTGCCTGAAAAAGGTGCTTGAGGAGCAGATCGCGGAATTGCTCGATAAAGAGAGCCTCGGTGTCGAGAAGATCAACATCAGGTTCGATCCGCCGGATTCCGGACAGATGAGGATCGTGATCCCGCTGTCGGATATTGATATGCCCGGCTCCGGCGACCTCGTCGTCTGCGAGAGACTCAAAGACGCGACCCATCTCTGTAAGATCGATTATGAGCGGGGGCGAGTCGAGCGGTCGGAAGACGTGCCGTTGACCGGCAAGGGTGGAATCAGCGCGGTCGGCACGATCCTGCAGGCGAAGCTGGCAGAGGCTGTCTGGACTCGGGCGTTCTGTCGGGAGGACAGAGAGGTCTGCGAGACTATCGGTGTCCGATACGTGCAGGTCGAAGGAAGCGAAATCGATCTGTTCGTACCCGCGATCGAGTAGCCTTTCCGCAAGGAATTCAAAAAAGCCGCCAGCGTCTTGCTGGCGGCTCTTTTTATCCACTCACGTCGTTAGTGCAGTTCCAGCGTTTCAGTGATTATATCCCTAATCGTCTCGCAGCCGTGCGGACGTCCGCTACCGTCATCGTATCCGGAGCCGCAGCTACTCTCGAACACCAGCCAGTGTTCGTTGAGTGCGTATGGTTGGTCCGTACTTCCTGCGGCGCAGACAGTGAAGTCCTTCCTGAATTCCTCGAGCGTCGCGTAACCTGGACCGTTCTCTGTCACCGTCAGCGAATAATTCGACGGCTCTTGTGAATCTTCGCGGTACAGGAAAGTATAGGTCAGGCCGCGCCTGTCTCCGAATTGTGCCAGCACTTCCGTGAAATGAGCGGCATCCAGGTCCGTGTTGCATTCTTCGGCCTGTGTAGCGAGCGATTCCGCGGTGAACATCCGGCTGATGCGTGTGATTCCTTTTTCTACCGCGAATTCGCCGCTCGTGATATCGAACGTGATCGGATTGTCCCTGTCAGGACCGACTGGTTCGGGTGCGGTGATCGGTTCGGTGTCGTCGATGGTCGGCTATCGCGTTTCGGAGACCGGTCCGAGACAACCGACGCCTACGAGCGCCAGCGCACAGGCCAGAAAGAGTACTCTTTTCATATTTACATGCTTAGTTTCTTTTTTGATTATAGCACGGACACGCCCATTCCCGTCTGACAGGGGGCTGACATTTTCGGTCAGGACGGTAGGGTGAAATGAAGTACATTGCAGGAGGTAAAGATGAGTCTGATTGCGGCCGCGACGGCGGCAAAGTTGTTTGACGTGATGGCCGATATGGCCAGGAAACTGGTTCGGATGGAGATCGCCAAGGGTGAGGCGATGTCGAACATCTTCGTTCTGATCGTGGATTACGACGATCCCCTCACCGTCCAAGCCTTGCGTGCGTTGAAGACGGATTTCGGTTTCGATGCCGTGGAAGATCGCGAGGGATGTCGAAAGATATTGAGCGTCGCGGTGGACCGACAGGTCATCGACGCGCTGGCCAAGACCCTGCCCGACATGGCGGCGGCGCTCAAGATTCCCGTGGCTGAAGACCACGTCCCGACGTTCGTCATGGCCGAAGGGATGGTCGCGCCGTTCCCGTTGTCCATGGCTTCGACCGTGGAAGCCTCGAACAGCCAGGGAGCGGATACCGTGCGTCAGCGGATCGACCACTTGTTCAAGACCTATCAGCGACAGGTCGTGGATGCGGCGGAAGGCGCGGTCAACCAGGGCTGGTCATTGCGTGAGACCTTTGGGCTGATCGTCGACATGACCGATCCGGAGTCTCGCGAGCTGGTAATCGCTCTCACGCCAGACGACAGCAGGGTCGCCAGCGCTTCGGTGGAACGACTGCCTGTCGCCGCCGGCGTCATGGACCTCGAGAAAGTGAGCGGGTTGGCGGAAAGTGCGCCAGGCCTCGAGAGACTGATCGCGAAGCCGGTGCCCGAAGGCAAGATCCTGACGCTGGTCATCGTCGGCAAACGGATCGTCCCGAAATATATCCACGTATCGGTCACGCATCGGCCCGCCGATCCTTTATCGGTGAATTGATACTTATAGACTGCCTCCAAGGGCGGTCTTTTTGTCTTTTCAGGACGTTCTGATAATATTGTCCAGACAGGCAAAAGGAGGTCAGTAGATGGAGCTGTCTGAGATGGCTGAATATCATCTGGAGCTGGTCAAGGCGAACGCCGAAGAGTTGAGGAAGATAGCCCTGGAGGATATCTCCGAAGGACAGGGCCTCGATGATTTCGTGTTAGTGCTTCTTGATATGTCTGATGAGATCGCGCGCGGAATCGTCAGACAAAGCATGCCTGACGTCAGTGTGGATGATTATGAGAATGGAGACATCATCCTGATGTCGGTCAGTCCGGAAGGCGGCATCGAGTTGGCGAAGATGGCAGAATTGGAGTCCTTACTTCTGGAGGGTTTGTCAGAGGAGAAAATATCACTGCTGACTGTCGCCGGAGGGTACATCTTCAACTTCACCGTTCCGCTGGTGGCACCCGACAAATCTTCGAACTGAACAGATAGTCCTGTTCGGTTTTTTTGTTCGTCAGGATATGTTTGAGATTCTGCGTCGAACCTGTAGAGTGCAGATAACGTTCTTCACAAGGAGGTAAGTCGTGAGTTCGTCAGACATTCATGATCCGATACTGGAGTTTCTTGATGAAAATGCCGATTCGTTAAGGCAGCTGGTGATGGAGAAGATCGCCGAGGGTGCGCAGCCCGAAGATCTCACCCTGCTGCTTTTCGACATGACGGATGAGTTCACGGTCGACATCGTCCGCAATCAGATGCCGGAGCTCGCCGCGCAGTGCGCCGCCGTAGCCAAGTCGGTGAAGTCCATCAGCACGTCATGCTCCACGTCAGACGCGATCATGCTCATGGACGGGACAGCCCATGGAGATCACTTGAAGCAGAAACCGACGGAAGGCGCGGTCTTTATCCTGATATTCGCGCACGGGGGCATCTCGCTTCTGAATTTCTGGCTTGTCCAACTCGACCAGCCGTCGAACTGACAGACCGCCGATTCGTTCGGTGGTTTTTCATCCGACCATCCATATATCATGCGGGGAGTAACAAGACATCAATCGTAAACAACCATATGAATAACAAACTTAAATACGCTATCGCCGCAGCGCCGCTACTGCTCTCGGCGGCCAGTGTCGCGGCTACAGGTCAGCTTAAGCACGACATGAACCTGTCCACGCCGGGCACGGAGAAGGTCCTGCATCTGCCGGAAGCCGCGGCCCACTCACGCGTCATCTCGCTCGGTAGCGCGGTCGATTCGCAGTCCGGCGAGGTAGTCGAGGGTTATGCCGTCATTCACCGCCGGGGCAACAACGTCAAACCCGACCACGCGGTCAAACCGCCCAAGCCGCCGAAGGACGATGCCGCGAGCAGTTGTTACTCCTACATGGCCAGGGGCGCGATGTGGAAGACGGTCGAACCGTGGTACGTCAATCCGACCAATCCTTACGGTCTTACGTCCGAGTATGTCCTGGCCAATCTCGTCGCTGATGTCGACAAGTGGGAGGACGCCGCGGACGGAACGATGGGGGATGGAGCGGGGGCTGACATTCTCGGGGGCGGCGCGTCCACAATCGTCACTCTGGTCGCTGACATGTCCGCGCCGGACGGTCTGAACGAGGTCTACTTCGGAGACATCGAGGGGTCGGGCGTCATCGCGGTCACTGTCGTTTGGGGAGTGTTCGGAGGTCCGCCGAAAGCGCGACAGTTGATGGAATGGGACATGGTGTTCGAACAGGTCGATTTCGCCTGGTCCGCGACCGGTGAAGAGGGGATGATGGATTTCGAGAATATCGCCACGCATGAACTCGGACATAGCATTGGACTCGGTCATCCGGACAGTACCTGCGTCGAAGAGACGATGTACGCTTACGCCGATTACGGCGAGACGATGAAGCGTGACCTGAACGCCGGAGACATAGCGGGAACGGACGGACTTTACTAGAAGTCGCTTTCAGGAAAGAGAAAAACCCTGGGTTTGAAGCCCGGGGTTTTTGGTGGGGAAGGGGTAAGACTGTCGCTTTCTCACCCTCTCACTTTAAAAGAATATTGTGGAAAAATGTCTCTCGGATTGTGGTTTAGCTTTCGGCTATATGCTATTATAAGATAAGAAGGGCGGAATACGTCTGCTTAATAAATTGCTGAACATGCCCCTAAAGAAAAAAGCCGCGAAGAAGACCAAGATACTCGTCATAGATGACGACAGGTTTCTGGCGCAGATCTATATCTTGACCCTTAAGAAAGTCGGGTATGAAGTCTTGTTGATGGAGAACGGCACGGACGGCATCGAGGCAGCCAAAAAGGAAAAACCGAACGCCATCATCCTGGATATTCTTATGCCGGGTATCGACGGTTTTCAGGTCCTGCGCGAACTCAAGAAGAGTGAAAAGACCAAGAGCATCCCGGTCATCATGTTGACGTCCCTCTCCCAGAAGGAAGATGAGGAGATGGGCATGCGCGGGGGCGCCGAAGCGTATCTTACGAAATCCACCACTTTACCCGACGACGTCGTCAAGCAGCTCACCAAGCTGCTCGGGGGAAGGAGCAAATAAACGCCTATGTTCTCAGAGCAACTTATACAACAAGCGCTGGTGTACGGATCACTTTCCGCCGTCCTGCTGATGTTCGCCTTCAGCGTATGGGTCGCGGTGGAGGGCCGAGGTGGTCAGAGACACACAGCATTCTCCGGAGTGATCATGATGGTCGCGATTTGGCTGTTGTGTTTCGCGTTCTGGCGCATCCCGACCCCGGCCGGTCAGTCGATATTCTGGTTCAGGACGCTGTTCTTCATCGGCTCGATGATTCCGGCGTTCTACTACTTGTTCAGTCTGACCTATCTGATGCCGGACAGGGTGCCGAAGGTGGTGTGGGTGCTGACTTTCCTGCCGAACGTGGCGATACTCTGGCTTGTCTACGGCAGTAATTATCTGATCACGACGTCGAAGTTCGGCACGCCCATCATGGGTGGCGGTCGCGCTCTGTTCGCGCTGCACTTCTCACTGTTCGTCGTGGCGTCCCTGGCCGTGCTACTGTACGCGTCCCGTGTCAGGAAGCAGATCGATCCGAAGGAACTGTTTCCGGTCATCGCGGGCGCCATCATCGCGTTCCACTCGGTGTTCGGCGTGCTCTTCAGCTCGACGATGGCGCAGGACGTGAACTACCTGCTGACGCTAGTGTCGCTCATTGGCGGCGTGGTCATCATCGTTCCGTTCATCATCAAGCGGCGGCTGCTCGTGGACTTGCGTCTGATCGGCGTCGAGGTGCTGATCTTCATAGCGCTGTTCATTTTCATCGCGGACATAGTGGTGTCGGCCGAGACCATCTTCGACTTCACCTTCCGGCTGGCGGTACTCGTCATGCTCATCTTCTACGGCATAATGACGACGCGCATCCTGTTCCGTGAGATCAAGCAGCTACAGAAGAACGAGGTCATGCAGGAGCAGATCATCAGGATGAACGGCCGTCTGATCGAGGCGGATCGTCTCAAGACCAAGTTCGTGTCGCTCGTCGCGCATCAGCTGAGTTCGCCGCTGACTTCGATACACATCTATCTGAACATGGCGAACCAGGGTGAGTTCGGCAAAGTGCCGATGAAACTGCAGGAAGTCCTGAAATCGAACATGGAGGTGCTGGAGCGTCTCATCAAGACGACACAGACGTTCCTGGACGTCGCGAAGATCGAGCTCGGCAAGATTGAACTCTATAAGACCGATACGGATCTGGGCACGGTAGTAGGTCGCCTCGTCAAGGAGGTCGCGCCGTTAGCGACCAAGAAAGGTCTGAATATACGGTTTTACGTCGCTCCCGGCATGCCGACCGTACACTGTGATAGCGGCGCCATCTACCATGTCCTGATGAACTTCGTCGACAACGCGGTCAAGTACACGGAGAGGGGAGAGGTCATCATCACGATTTCCGTGGACGAGGATAACGCCGAGGTTCGCGTGACCGATACCGGCATAGGGCTTACCGAAGACGACCTGAAGTCGCTTTTCCGGGTCTTCGAGCGGGGCATGTCGGCGGTCAAGCTGCAGTCACGCGGTGAGGGTCTGGGCATCTTCATCGCCAAGCAGTTCGTGGACGCGCACGACGGATCGATGATCGTGGAGTCGGAAGGACGCGACAAAGGCTCCACGTTCGGCTTCAGGATTCCCATGTTGTAGAGCGGCCTTCAGGGCGCGCAAGATTCGAATGTCAAAGAATCGAGAAAGACACCCGCCGGTTCGGCGGGTGTTTGGATCTCAGTCCATGATTGACCTTCAAACCCGATTCGGCTAAGCTCAAATCTTGAACTTTGAGAGGATGCGATGGCAGAATTACCGCCGGAATTGTTGACTTCGGTCCAGAAAACGTTCGGATACTTCCAGCAAGCGATCCTCGAAGATATCGCCAGGGCGCACGAGGTCGGATACGGTCGCGATGAGATCCTGCCGTTCGTCATCGATGTCGACGGGCCGCACCGCATACTGATCGTCGATCGTCTTTGCCCGGATGAGGACTGGAGCAGGTTTCGCGACAAGGGATTGAGGCCGGTCGTGCGCGGCATCGCGCCGTCTTGGCTGCGCGGAATGTTGCAGAGCCTGTTTCCCGCGCTTGCCCAGATGCTGGAGCGAGCCGTTGAAACAGGTTACTATCCTGTCATCATCATGCGCAACGGTCATCCTCCGGTCCCGATAGCGATCGATGCCGGAGGTGTCTTCCGGGAAGAATGCTAAAACGCCCGCAGATCATGCGGGCGCTTTTTTATCCGCCTCCGCAGAAAACCACGGGCTTCAGCCCGTGGATGAATGTGAGATGCGGACCCGCCGTAGCCTTGGCGAAGGCGGGTGGGCTTCGGCGGATGAAAGAAGTCATAATATGTCAGATACCCCAGGCTTCAGCCCGGGGAGTCTTCATTCCTGAATTTCGTCGGTTCAGACTATGACGTTGATCACCAGCGCAACCGCAGTCAGCAGGAACAGGAACACCAGCGTCGCGACGAGCATCTTTACGCTCTCTTTCTTTTTACTCTCAAGATACAGCCAGACCGGATAGCCGAATATGAGCGTGCCGACCAAGGCGACCGACAGCACCAACAGCATCAGTACGGCGACAGGCTGCATCAGGTGTTGGCCGGTACCGAACAGTCTTTCTCCGTGCATCAACAGCCAAGACACGGCCGCGGTGTAGAGAAACACGCCGAGCGCGTGCAGTAGCGCGTGTTTAGTCAGCGTGACGCAGTCGCCATACTTCTTATTCTTTTTGAACATAGTCGTTTGATTAAGCGTGTCGGTGTCCTATTCCGGAACAGCGAGGGTATAACCGAAGCTCTGTACGATCAGTTCGAGTATGCGAGTGGAATCGTTTCGTGCTTCAACGAAGAGCGATGTGTCCTCCGATACCGCGACTTTCGCTTCCGTGATGAGTTGGGCGAGTGCGCGGTTATGGTCGTCGTTCGGATCGCTGTCGAGGAGCGTCTTCAGGATTCCCTGTTTGCTTTCGACCTCGATGTTGCCGTGCTGGCTCGCGTCCAGAATTTCGGCCTGCGGTACGGCGATGACGACCGTCTTATTGGCGTGATCGATGACGATGTCGTCTTCCGTGATTCCGGAGAGGTCGACTCCGATGTCGATGCGCACGCGTCCGCGCGCGGTGAGCGTCTGACCCCAGAAGAAATTCGACCAGGACGAACCTTTGTCGATCGTGATTTCGGTCATTTCGTCCACGAAAGCGGACTTGGTCACAACGAAGTAGTTGTCGGATATCCGTTCGAGTATCGCCTGCGAGGTCACATCGACCTTGTCGCCGCCGCGGAAGATGGAGTTGCCGACGAACAGCAACACTGCTATCGCCAGCGCGGCGAAGCCGAGTGTGAGGAGTGTCTTGCGGATCGTTCCCATAAGTATTCGTGGTTACGCTTTTATCCTAACGCAGTGTACATAAAGAGTCTAAGAGTCTAAAAGTCATTTGATTATAAATCCTCTTAGGCTCTTGGTCTCTTCACCTCTTCGATTTCGACAAAAAAGACCCCATAGGATCTTGTCGGTTTCGTATCAGCGGTTGAAATCGAAAGTCCGGAACGCCTCCAGGGCGATGCGAGCGGCTTGTTCGTCCCCGATGGTGGCGAAGTCTTTGGTCAAGCGATTGGCATAGACGGCGTCCACTGCGCCGCAGGGGATTTCACCATGTGTCGCGCACCAGACGAAGAGCGTCGCCTCCTCCATCGAGTAGAAAAGAGCGCCGCGTTGCACCAGCTCGTCGTGCATCATCTTGATGCGTGGTGGTATGTAACCGTTGTCGTCCGGTCTTGCCTGACCTTCGTTGAAGCAGGTCGTGGTGATGCCGACGCCGGCGCGCCATGGGAACTCGAGATCCAGCCGCCGGGCAGCTCGTTCGAGCGCGACGGCCATATGCGGGTCCGCGAACGCCGGATACTGGATTGGAGCCCAGTTCTCGCTCGCTCCGTCCAGTCGGACCGCGGCTTTGCAGACGCAGGACGATCCCGGGGGCAGGTCGGCGTGCAGTACGCCGCAGCTGCCGACGCGGATAAAGGCGCGAGCGCCTGATCGGACCGCTTCCGGCAGGACGATACCGGTCGAGGCGCTCCCCATGCCGGTCGTCACGACGGAAAAGTATTTTCCCTGATATTTTCCGCTGAAGGCTCTCAGCCCCCGGTGGTGACCGACCTTGATCGCGTCAGTGAAGTAGGTTTTTGCGATCATTTCCGCTCGTTCCGGCGAGCCTACGAGTAGACAGCGGTCAGCCAGGTCACCACTCCTGGTTTCCAGATGGTATTGACACCCGTCATCGGTCGTCGGTTTATCGGCGGATATGTCAGTCATTTCAGCCTCCTATGCTAAAGACATGGAAAAGGAGCGATTATGTAACTTAGCATCAGGGACCGTACTGTCAAACATCCGGGATTGGTCGAATGCGGTACTCATGTTATCTTATTAAGGTAAATATGAGTTGGGAGCAGATTCTGATTGCCTTCTTCGCTGGTTTCACTGTGAAGTTTATAGCCAGTCTGGACGACACCATCACTAAGGTGCCGGTCATTTCGCATATCACCAGGACACGCATGGGCAAGGTGGCTTTCTCTATCGGAAACTTGCTGGCGGTGCTGGTCGTCATCGCGCTTGCGGCATTCCTGTCGTTCCTGTTCGCGGATTTCGAGTATTTCCATTTGGTGGCTGGCGGGCTGGTGCTAGTCATGGCCATCGTAACGATGTTTGGGGTGTTCCCCGGAGCACGGCCTCAGAAGAAGAAGGACTGGCCGTTCAAGAACGGCATCATTTCGACCGGGCGGTTCATCATGCTGATGATGGCCGGATTCACGGTGTCTCTGATAACGCTGATCGATGATATAGCGGCGATGATTCCGTTGTACGGTAGTCATTTGGCCAGTGCTTTCAGCGTAACGGCCGGCATCGTCGTGGCCACGCTGATCCAGCTGGTCCTGGTCATCTACTTCTCTTCATTCCTGGATCGCCTGCCGCGCAAGCGTGAGATCGCCGGAGGTGGGCTGGCCATATACGGCATACTGATCATTCTTGGTATACTGTAGTAATGGAACAAGCACGACATCGCGCATTCAGCTTGGTAGAACTGCTGGTGGTCATCGCCATCATCGGTACTTTGTCGTCTATCGCCGTGTTGGCGATCAGCAACGCGCGCGAGAAGGGTCGGAACGTCAAGCGTGTCGCCGATGTCCGGCAGATCGTGATGTCGTTGGAGCTGTATAACAACGATTACAACGGTTATCCGACCGAGCTGTCGGCGGTCACGTTGGGTAGCGGTGCGTTCAGTTCGCTCTGCGCCGGAGGTTTCAAGACAGCCTGCGGTTCCGGTGAGGATGTCTTCCAGGGAATCGTGCCGACCGCGCCGACACCATGGGATGGAACCTGCTCTGAGGGGGACAATGATTATTCGTATTCGACGCCGGGCGGGGGAGAGTTTCAGATCGAGTTCTGTCTGGGTGAGTCGGTCGGTGATCTGGTCGCTGGTGTGCATATCGCGAATCCCAGCGGGATACAATAAGTCCAGGATAAAAAAGAACCTTCCGCGAGGAAGGTTTTGCGATTCGGGAGGCGGCGGTCAGATGTCCAGGCCCTTGAGTGCGGCAGCAGCGAGCGCCGCCCAGAACCTGTGCTTGAACAGCTCGTACCGCTCTGGTGTTCCGGCGTTCCTGGCCGCGTCGGAATTCAGGACGTAGTCGCGGTCCCGTGGTTCTCCGGCCGGGAAGACCGTCCCGTCAGGGAACTGATCCCAGGTGAGATCGACGTGGGTGTTGCCTGGCAGCCCGAACAGCGTGCCGTGGGGCAGCATGTTGTAGTAGTGCGAGCCGAATCCTTCTGGCACGGTTCGCATCAGCTCTCCACCGAAGATCTCCTGGAACAACAGGGCGAAGACGGCGCAGTGGCCTTTGGTCGGATTCTCCGCCGACCAATCTGCGGCGTCTCCGGGTGAAGCCGTGTCCTGACCGCACACCTGTTTCAAGACCTCCTCGAAGGTACGCAGGACGTCACAAAGCAACGTTTCGGTCTCATGTTCCGATACCATCGTCACTCCTTTGTTTGTTGAGAACTGATTGTTGTTTACAGCTTTGCCCCCGGGTTGTCAATCCGTCACCGGTTATGGCATCTTAATCATGTATGGAAGAGCAGATCGAACAACGTTTGGCCGCCATCGAGGAACGCAACCGGCGCGTTGAGACGGACAAGGCCTGGGAGATGAGCCGTTTTCGGGTCGGAGCTCTGCTGGTGATGACGTATATCATCGCGTCGATAGTCTTTTGGCTGATCGGCGTGAAGGATTTCTATACGAGCGCGTTCATCCCGACGATCGGCTATTTCATATCCGTGCAGACGTTGCCGATATTGAAGCGCTGGTGGCTCAAGAGGTATCGGGCAGACAGATAAGGAATCATAAAACCGCTCGACAACGGGCGGTTTTTTGGATTCGCTAGGATTTCTTCTTTTTCCAGTCGAACGACAGGTACAGACTCAATATCAATCCACCGACGATGAGTGCGGTTCCGCCCACCCGAATCACTGTTGCGATGGTATCGGTGTGGCGCAGAAGTCCGAAATGCCACAGGATATGGTTCCAGTCGTGGATCGTGTTCTCGCCGCCGATGAGCTCGAGCTGCATCGTGAGAGCGTCACCGGCATAGACGCTGGTGTTCGTCATGGTCTGTCCGACCCACATCATGACGACCGCCGCAGTGAAATATTGGTGCTTGAAGACCACATAGGCGACGATACCGAGCGGCAGGGCGGTCTGAAAGCCGCTTCCGGCCATGATGGCGACGATCTCCGGGCAGAATGAAAAGATCAAGTGTCCGGCTTCGTGGAACATCAGGTTCGCGCCGTCGATGAAGTGGTTGGCGGTCGGTTTCAGCGCGGCGTTCAGCAGATAACCGCCGACGAGGATCGTTCCGGCCAGTTTTCCGAAGTCAGGTTTCATGCGTTGATTATAACATCGCCCGTTCGCTTTGCGCATGCTACGATTGGGATGAATTCATGACAATCATTATGAACTATATAATCGTCGCGGTCTTGGTCCTGTTTTCGGGACTGTTCTCCGGTCTCACGCTGGGATTGCTGTCGCTCGACAAACAGGAACTCGTGCGCAAGATTTCTTTGGGAGACAAGGCCGCGAAGAAAGTCTATTCAGTCAGGAAGAACGGCAACTTGTTGCTCTGCACCTTGCTTTTAGGCAATGTCGCCGTGAACTCGACGCTTGCCATTTTTCTGGGCGGCATCGCCAGTGGCGTCATGGCCGGCATCCTCGCCACCGCGCTCATCGTCGTGTTCGGTGAGATCATCCCGCAGGCCAGTATCTCGCGTTACGCTTTGGTGGTCGGCGCGAAGACCGCCTGGCTCGTCAGGATATTCATCATCGTCCTGTCTCCGGTCTGCTATCCGCTCGCCTGGGTGCTCGACAAGGCGCTTGGCGACGAGATGCCGAGCGTGTATTCGAAGGGTGAACTGATGAAGATCGTCGAGGAACATGAACTGTCCAAAGAGAGCGATGTCGACAAGGACGAATATCGCATCATCAGGGGTGCGCTGTCGTTCTCGGACAAGAACGCCGAAGACGTGATGACGCCGCGCACGGTGTTGTACGCGCTGGAGGAGGGCGAAGTGCTCGATGAGGCGAGGCTGAAGGAGATTCAGGTGAAGGGTTTCACTCGGATTCCGGTCTATGTCGAGACGATCGACAATATCAGGGGTCTGCTGTTCGTGAAGGACCTGATCGGTAAGCGTCCCGGCATCAAGCTTGGGAGTGTGACCCGATCGTCCGGTCTCATGAAGGTCAACGAGAAGGACGCGCTCGATGATGTACTGAACAGGATGCTCACTTCGAAGAGCCATATGGGTTTCGTGATGGATGAATTCGGCGGCTTGAGCGGGATTCTGACACTCGAGGACATCATTGAGGAGATCTTCGATATCGAGATTATGGACGAGACGGACCAGATCGAAGACATGCGGAAGCTGGCGAAAGGGAAGGGTTAGATGAAGTAACTAATATTCATCAGGTACCGACATGACAAGACAAAAGAAGACAAGCGTCGCCGTGATCGGTGGCGCGATAATCATAGCGATCGCGTTCTATGCGATGTATTCGGGGCAGAAGTCCGTTCCGCCAGGTCCGGAGCCAGCGCCGGAATATCCGACGATCGTCTCTCAAGACGGTAGCGCGCAGATGGCCGTTCCGGAGGGTGCTTTGCCGGAAGGTACGACCGTCGATGACCTGTCCATCGAGATCATTGAGTATGACGAATCGGACGAGGAGACGACCGAAGGTCTGTTGAGTTATTCGCTGCGTCCTGACGGACTGCAGCTCGCCGCGCCGGTGACGGTAACGCTGACGACCGATCTTTCTCCGGGTGATGAATACGATATCCCGTTAGTGCTGCACGTGTCAGGCGAGGGTGAGGATGCGGTGACGGAAATAATCGACAATACCCTGGTGACGGTTGATCCGGAAGCGGGGGATCTCGTCGTTGCAGCCGACGTGACGCATTTCAGCGACATTCATCTGTATAATTTCAGCGGCCTGTTCGTGGCTAAACCGGATTCAGTCGAGACCAGTCATCAGCTCGACGTTCTGTTCGAGGCGACGCAGAATATTCGCCCGAGCAAGAAGACCGTTACGATCAATCACCCGTCTCGTGACGTGCGCGGAAGATATGTCGGCAGAAGAAAGGATGTGCTCGAATTCGCGCCCGGCACCACCTGGGGGATCGAAGGTTTCCTGGAGACGGATTACGCCCTGTATATCTTGCCGCAATATAAGGAGATCCTCGACCGGCGCGGTCTGACGATACATCAATCATATAAAGCCAGGGCTAATTTCACCTGTAAGAAAGCCGGCGATGAAGGTATTCAGGGAGGTGTCAATCATGACAAGTGGTTATCGGTCACTTTCACGGCGCTGCACAAGCATTACTACACGTTCGAGAGCAAGCCGTTCGGCGAGCCGGATATATCCAAACCAGAACTGTCGATCAACATACGCGTACCCGAAAAACATACTTGCATAGGTCCACCGGAAGAGGAGGACGAGGACGATGAGGTCGTGCAGCCGGAAATGATGATGGAATACATCGGACCGCCGTATTTCATCGATTGCGGCCACGGCCAGGTGCTTACCGGAAATTACAGATACGACGAGAATCAGGAGTTGATCACCGATGCGGAGGGAAACGGTCTGGATAAGGTGACCGGATTGCCGGTCATATGCAAGTGATCCGTTTTATCCGAAAAAAAGACCCGTCTCTCGGGGCGGGTTTTTCGTTCAGGGAAGGAACATGCGGACGACATCGGTGATGTCGTCGATTTGGGCCATCCTGCCGACACCTGTCGTGTTGCAGGCCAGGCGTCCGGCGACGGGATCCACGTAGCAGTGATTGCCATGTCGTCCGATCAGTGCCCGCAGATGCTGCTGCGTCAGCGGGTTGTTCCACATCCGCGTGTTCATCGCCGGTGCCACGATGACAGGCTTTTCTTGCGGCCAGGCGTAGTACAGGCTCGTAAGCAGGTTATTGGCGATGCCGAGCGCTATCTTGGTCAGCGTGTTCGCCGTGAGCGGCGCCACGACCAGGATGTCGGCCTGATCGCCTAGCTGGATGTGCGGGATGTCCTGGTCCTTGACGTATCGCTTGTTCGGCCATTCATGTTCGTCGGTCCAGAGCTCGGCGCCTGTCCGGTCTCGGTCCCAGAAGTAGAGCGCCGCCTGAGTCGCGACGACGTCGACTTCCCCGTGTTGTTGCAGGGCTGGCACCATCTTCGGTGTGAGCTTCGCCGCCACGCTTCCGGTCACGCCTAACAGGATCTGCGGTCTTCTCATGACAACCTCTCGATCAGCTCCGTCGCCAGGTCCTTTCGTACCACCGAATTCACGTCGTCATCGTCCCGGCCGATGATGTAGGCGTATTCGGTGCTCCATTCCAGGCAGTTGGCGACGATGATGTCAGCGTCCGACTGGACGATGCTTTTCTGGGCGATCTCGACGAGCTGCTCATCGGTCATGTCGACCTGGAGCTTGAACTTCACGAGCTTGCCCTGGAAATCCCATGGATCACGGATGCGGTCGATGATCTTGAACGTCGGCACGAGCCGGACGAACAGCTCGCGATGCGACGACGGGATCTTGGCCGCGTCGGAACCAGAGATATTGAGTGAATAGATGGATCCAGTTACGTCACGGACGTAGATCCCCTCCGGCCGGTAGTCGCTCACCGCCGCCGAATGCACGATGGCGTCGTAGCCGCCCTCGCGCACCTCGCGCTCCATCAGCTCGGCCAGTTCGTCGAACGTCTTGAACCGTATGCGCCGGAAATTTTCGAAATACTTTCCGTAATCACGGAATTCACGATTTGATGACAGTATCGTCACGTCCCAACCGTCTTCCCGTGCAGCAATGGCGATGTTCTCGCCGGTCCGTCCGCCGAAGATGTTGGTCACGATCCTGACCTTGTCGATATGCGTGGCCGTACTGCCGGCCGTCACAAGCATGCGTTTCATGGTTACTCCCTCCTGAAGTCTATGGCTTCTTTTTGCCATGGGCCGCGTTCGCATGGACGACCAGTGCGCCAATGTGCTTCCGCCCACAATCCTTTCCCCTTGTGGGTGATGACCATGGAAGAAACGGATTCCATCCTTACACCCTCACCATGGACGCAAGTGCCGTCTTCCGGTCCAGGTCCATGGAATGACAGCAGATCGTTGCGGACAAAGATGGGTTCGGGAAGATCATCCCCATGACCCAGGAGAAATCCGCGTATCATCAGGTCGCGGTTGCTGTGCCCGGGTTCGAATCCATTGCCGGTGATGATGTGGAAACCGGACCCGAGTTCGGACATCTGGTATTCTTCGCCATCGTTCCAGATCAGCACGGCTTCCTGCCCGTCAGCGAGCAACAGATGGAATCCGTTATACGTATCGGCGGGTCTGGATATGAGGCTCATCGTCGCGCCCCTGACCGAAGGTCGCTCCAGGGCTTCAGTCACGATGAGTCCGCGCGAACGTCGTCCTTTCACTCGCTTTACGGGCCAGCGGTTGGTCAGCGCGACGACTAGTCCTTGCCGGTTGATGCCGATCCAGCTTCCATCGTGGACCAGGTCCAGCGGTGCGAATATTCCCGGTGTGCGCCAGTGCGGGTCGCGTGTCGGACGATCCGCGACCTCATCCCGATTCGCGGCGACGACAAGCGGCTTTGTAGGTCGCATTTCCTTAAAGACGATCAGTGTACACACTTTCGTTCTCCCTTCTGTTGTAAGGTCCGATATCGTTTTTTAGCACCATCCTGCCGGTAAGTCAATGGATTTACCGCTAAATATTGACAAGTTGGCCTAAAACAGGTATATTACTGCATTGAAAGGCCGTTAAGGCCACGCCCGCAAGGGTCGGACTCGAACTCAGATGTATCGTGACTCTGTAGTTGTCGGGTCACATTAATCATCGGCCTCGTGAAGGCCGTCGGAAGTCCCCGATAGGACTGCATTATGAGTTCACAAGATAACGACAAGAATAAGGAAGCTTCAGGCTTCGACGGTCTCGGTATCGCCGAGACGCTTTTGGCTGTGCTGAAGGCGGCGGGATTCAAGGTACCGACGCCTATCCAGCGCGATGCGATTCCGGTCGGGCTCAAGGGCCGCGACATCATCGGAATCGCGCAGACCGGGACCGGCAAGACCATTGCTTTCGCCATCCCGATGATTCAGCGCATCGCGCGCGAGGGCGGTCAGGGTCTGGTGGTATTGCCGACGAGGGAGCTCGCTTTGCAAGTAGATGAGGAGTACAAGAAGATCGCCAAAAAGTTCGGTTTGCGGACCGCTGTCGTGATCGGTGGAGCATCGATGAACGTGCAAAGGGCGCAGGTCGCCAGAAAGCCGCACGTCATAATCGCCACCCCCGGGCGTCTTATCGATATTCTGGAACGTGGCTGGGTCAAGCTCGATACTACAAATGTGGTCGTTCTCGACGAGGCGGACCGCATGTTCGATATGGGATTCGCGCCGCAGATCCGTAAGGTCATGCAGCGCGTGCCGGACGAGCGGCAGACCATGCTGTTCTCCGCGACTATGCCTGAACCGATCGAGCGGTTGGCGAAGAAGTATATGCGTGAGCCGAAGCGGATCGAGGTGGCGCGTTCCGGTACCGCGTCCGAGCTTGTCGAGCAGTCATTGTATGTCGTGCCGAAGCCGGACAAGATCCGTCTGCTGAAGCATCTGCTGAAGAAGGAGCGGGGGACCGTGCTCGTGTTCTCGCGCACCAAGTACGGTGCGAAGCGCATCGCGCGGGACTTGAAACGCGCGGGCGAGAACGCTACGGAAATACACGGCAATCTGACCCTGGCGCAGAGGCGGAGGGCGCTCGACGGTTTTAAGGACGGCACATACCGAGTGCTCGTGGCGACAGACGTGGCCGCACGTGGCATCGACGTGACCGGAATCTCACTTGTCATCAATTTCGACCTGCCGGAACAGGCTGAGGATTACGTGCATCGTATCGGACGCACCGGACGCGCCGAACGCTGGGGCAAGGCGATATCGTTCGCGGAACCTGATCAGGGACTGATAGTGACGGAGATCGAGTATCTGACGCAGGTGCAACTCAAACCTGTGAGACTCCCGATTGAACCGAGTGCGCCCATCGAGCGCCCGTCGACGTTGACGACCAAGCGCAAACCGCAACGCGGGCGAGGTCCGGCGAGAGGTCGCGGACCGTCGAGAGGCCGCGGACCTGCCGGTCGTAAAAAACGGCCGCCGCGCAGAAGGCGATAATCATGACCTGCTATTTCTTACAAGCGGATTATGATGCCCTGCTCGAGCGGATCGAGGATCTGCGCGAGAAGATTAAGGACCGGTATAAGACGGTGGTAGAAAGCGCTGAGCAGAGTTCCGAGACCTGGCACGACAATTACGAACATGAGGAAGGTCAGCGGCAGATCGCCATGCTCGGACAGCGCCTCGAAAGCCTGGTCGCCGTGGTGAACGCCGCAGAGATGGTCACGCCGGAAGTGGGCGATCAGGTCGACATCGGTGCGCGCGTGACCACGGAAGACGTCGAGAGCGGTGAACTGCGGACTTACGCGATCTGCGGATTCATGTGTCTGACCGGTGCGGAGGACGCGATATCGTATACGTCTCCGATCGCGAAATCATTGATGGGCGCGAAGGTCGGTGAAATCAGGGAGATCACGACCGGACCGACCACCAGGTCGCTGCGCATAATGAAGATAGAATGACGGTATCGCCAATTATACAATGCTGGGGTTGACATCCCGACGCATCCATGCTATATTATATTCTTGTGCAATCGATCGATTATATCTGGGGCTTAATATGACTACGGAACGCACGAGTCCGGAAGATTCGGAAGGAAACAGTAACGCAGTTAAACAGTCTCGAAGAACTTCAGTCCCCAGATAAGGAAAGACCCGGCATTAGCCGGGTCTTTTGTATTGACTGGAGTCGGTCTAAAGACAGCCCCGCGCCTTGAAGATCTCGAAGGCAGACGGGGCGGCACCAGCCTTTATTTCCGCGGCGCGTTCGGCGCCGACCGCGTCGATCAGGCAGCTTTCCATTTCTGGAGTCACTTCGGTAGGCAATGTCGCCGGGTCGATGCCGATAGATTCGGCGAACGCTTCCTGGTCCGGAGTCAGTAGTGGATTCTTGTCGTTCGGATCCGATATCGTCGGTGCCGCGGCTGTTCCGCCGTCAGGAACGATTTCATTTATCACTCCCGACGCGAGATCAGCTGGTTGCGTGATGCCTCGCAGATTGAAGGGGTCGGCGATGATGACGTAGGCGATAATACCCAGGACGATCAGGAAGACGACCCCCATGCTCATCAGGAATATCTTTAAGACAGTGAGGAATGTTTTCATATTTTTTTGGATTTAGTATCTATTCATTATTGTACGACCGACGAGTCGGCCTAAGGCGATCTTCACTAGCCGTGCACGACTACACCGATGACGATCAGGGCGTCGAGCAGTATCCAAAGCAGATAAGCGAAGATTATCGGTTTTTCCCGATGGATGATGCCGTAGGCCAGCCAGAAGAACGCGGTGATGAGATAACCTGACCAAGCGAGCAGGGAAACGCCGGACGCGTCCTGTCCGAGCCAAACCTTCGTGACTTGTGGAATCGTGGCGATTATTCCCAATAACGCGACGCCGTAGATGGCCGTGTCGATCATTTTGATGGCGCGTGTCCTGAGTCTATTGGAGCGCCGTCTTTTCAGCCAATGGTGTAGGACCTTCGTATTCATACATATTCATGATAACACGGCGGTCGGAATTTTGGTTCATCCGAGCACTGTCTCTTTCCGCAGTCCGAAGACGTATTTGGAGAATTTGGTCATGCGCAGATCCAGGTCGCGAATGACGTCGATGCCGGCCAGGTCATCCATGCTGCTGAATTTTATTTCTAGGATACCGAAACCTTCGCAGGTCTGACAGTCATCGAACGTAAGGCGTGTTTTTACTTGTAGGTCTTGGAACGCCAGGTCCTTGTCCAAAGTCAGTCGAATCAGTCCGGTCGCGTCTTCGAAGTAAGAGCGTCGGTAACGGTTGTAGGTGACCGGGCAGTCTCGCAGTTCCAATTTCAATCTGAGGTCTGGCGGTAACCGATCTTTCAACCGGGAGGTCAGTTCGTCGATGGGCAGGCCTTGCAGGGGAATGTCATTCAGGTCGATAGCCGCTCGTTTTTTCCAGCCGAGCTTGTTCTTCTTCGCTTTCAGTTCCATCACTGCCTGCTTCGGCTCACCGGTCTCACCGTACCAGCGTAGACGCAGCTTTTCGCGATTCGCGGTGCCGATCAGGTTGTCCTGATACGAGGATAGCTGATGGTCGTCGAAATAGATGTTGTTGATGCGACGGTCAGGGTAGGTGATCCGGAATGCCGCCGGATGCATCTCCAGCCGATGCTGAAAATCGGGGATCCGATGAATCGGAACCACCGTCTTGATCTCATAACGAGTTTGGTGCGGTGTGATTGGTGAAGTCATGTTCAGTCTGTCTGATACAGCGCTTCGACATCCAGTGCCTGGTCCGGAACCTGTTCGCCGTCTATATGCAAGATACTCCCTTCTTGCGCGACGACCTTATCATACAAATCTTCTTGGTACGTAATGCCGTCAGCCTGCAGTGTCGCGCTGCCGTATTCCGTTTTTTTGATGTAAGCCGCGAGGACATACCGGTCGATCCCTTCAAGGTTCGAATTCGTGACCTTCAGCAGTGAGCCGTCCTTACTTACGAAACCGAATGTCGCGCTGTTGATGCTGATATCTTCCGCGTCGACCGTCGATTTTTCGCCGACCGATACGGCCTTGTCGCCGATTCCGTTGAACGACGACTTGGCGAGTGTGATATCCGAACCGGAGAAGTCCACGCCGTCTCCTTGTATGTCAGAGAAAGTGGATTCAGCAATCCTGCCTGAAGCGAAGTCCGCGTCCAGGCCGTCCGAGAGCGTGTCTTCGATGGTCACGCCATCGAGGGTGAAGTCCGAACGGATGATGTTCAGCGCGTCTTCCGCCCGACTGCCGACGATACGACAGTCTTCCATCTCGACATCGGATTCGTAGAAAGTCATTCCGCCGGTAATCTTCCAGTCGTCATGTTCGGCGAATGTCGTGTCGTGAATCTCCAGACCCCGCACGAAAGAAGGTCTGTCATCAAATCCGTTAGCCCGCAACACGGTCAGCCCCTTCCAATCCGTGTTCGAGGCTCGCATGACGACTGGGCCATCGATTTGCAACCGGCCGTTGACGACCATTCCCGCTTCAGGCGCGAAGGTCATGGTCGTATCCGGACCGATCTCCAGTCCGAAACCTTCAGGTAGTGTCAGGAACCGATTTACTTGCCACTGTCCGGCTTTGACTTTGATGTTCTGCTTATCCTTTGATACTGACAAGAAAGGAAACATCCGCAGTTCATCGTCCGCCAAAGGCGTAAGCGCATGTGCTACCGACGGTGCGGCGTATGGAGTCGCGATGAACGGGTAGACATTGTCCGTACTCTCGGCCGATATCCGCACATTGCCCGTGACTTCAATCGAATCCGTGAAGGCGATGTCATTCAGCTGAATGACCGCAGAGTTCGGACGCGTACAATCACCGGTCCGCTCCAACAGTAAGGGGAAAATGTTGTCGGAATAATCTGTTATCGGGTGTGTCTCACCGTTTACGTTGACTTGAATCCCGTCGATCAGGATGTCCGAGTTGAGGATGTTCACGAATTCCAGCTCGACACCTGATCCATCGGCTATCACATGAGCGTTGATGTATTTCGGAAGTCTAGGCAGGAAGAAGACCTCTCCGTCACGAAGCGGCCCAAGGTCGTCTTTCGTTTGGAGATCGATCTGTCCTATCAGTTCGATGGTCTCTTCAAGGTTTTCCCACGCACTGAAGACGGCTGGTGGCAGGAACGGATACGCGGGTTGTAGCTGGCGCAAGTAACGTTCCTCCTGTTCTCGGTAGTCGGGAATGACGCCGCCTCGGGATATGTTTGTCTCGTATCTTTTGAGTATGGACAGCGTCTCGCCCATGATTTCGGGATCCGCGAGCAGTAACCGGATGAAATCCATCGCAAAGGTGTCGGCTATCGTGTCGTGATGGATGAGCGCCCCGGAGTTGTCCGGTGGCATCCGCCAGTCGATCTTAGGCAGTTCGTGAATCGTAGCCAGCCCGGCGTCCGATGCGATCGGTTCGAGTTTCAGCGTGATGGGGTCCAGATAGAAACGCAGGTTCATCCAGTGCAGGTTGTGGTAGGAGTTCCACGCCATCGCGTTCGCGATGAAGCCAGCGGTCTTTTCGACAGCGAAGACATCAGAGGCCTCTTGTTCGCCGTCGGCGAATGATCTCAATAGTGATATGCCTACGTCTCTCTGTCTGGTCAGGTCCGGGTCAGCGGCGACGCTGTCTGATCGGTACGGCACCACGTCAGCAGTGAAGAAGTTATCGCAATAGTTCCGGCGGATACGGGCGGTATCAGTGGAGTCGTACATCCGTTGCAGACCGATTCCGCCGTGTACGTAAGTGTCGCTGTCGAATTTCATCAGCACGCCCTCGCGCCGCCCATGACTTTCGATAAGTTCCTTGGAGAAGTATTCCTCTAAAGCCATGGTGCCGATCCGCTCACCGTTGATCGAAACGTCGACGAACATATAACGGGGCGCCATGAGGCCGAGGTCGCGGGCCATGTCGAGATAGATCGGTTCGTATTGGTAGTCCCGTGTCTTGGGGTGTTGCAACGAAAAACGTCGCATGCCCAGGATCGCTTCGTCGTCATTGACATGGACACGCACGGACCACATCTTCGCATCGTCGAGGTGGTCGAGATGCAGTCCTTTAAGGCGCAGTTTCACCGGATAGGCCCGACCGGCGTAATCGATAGTGCCTTTGACGAAATCCTGGTCGGACGATTCTAGGTAGCCACGTTGCATCGCGTCCGCGCGCGCCTTCTTGATCGTTTCCCACGAATCGAAATTGACGTTGATGTTGAAACGAGGCCTCTTCGTCGAACCGAATAGGTCGGCCAACTGGGAGCTGATGGTCGTACGGACGGCAGAGTGCAGGTTCTGACCGCAGCTGCCCTCGAGATATCCGCAACGCGCGTGCAGTCCGGGATAGGTCATCGAAATGAAGTGCATCGACAACCTGTCCGACATCACGACCAGTGTCATCGGCAGGAGATAGATGACCAGCGCCGCGATAAAAAGAAGCAAAACCGCGATTATGATCCGCGGCCCCCAATTGCTGTCTTTCTTTCCGGACTTGATTATCATCGGTTCGGGTATCTGTATTCTTTGCGATCGTAGCCGTCGTCGTACTGGTCGGCGAATCCCTCGAAGCGTCGGTCTCGGTCAAAGGCGAACCAGTCGCTGGTGACCGGAATCGGCAGGTATTCGATGCTCGTCTCGATATTACCTTCGCCGTCTACGTTCACGACAGTGTAGCTCAATGGGCGTCGGTCCGATCGTGGATCCGGGTCGAACGCGCTACCGAAGGAGTTACCGACGTAAGGGATGCCGTCGATCTCCTGGTGGGAGACAGCGCTGTTCGCCATGTCACCCGCGAAGACCGCGTCGACCCTGTCCTTGATGAGCGGCTGGATCTCTTCGCGCCAGACTTTTTCATTTTCGTAGATGCGGTTCAGTTCCGTATCCCACTCATTGTCGTGGTGTATGAGGCCGATCGAAAACAGGGAGTGGTGCATGAGAAGCAGGTCCGCCTCGTCGGTACGTGTGGAATCGAGCCCCTCGAGCAGCGCGATACTCGCGTCATCCAATCCGCCGCCCTTCACCATCTCGACGTCATTGAAATCCAGCTCGTGCGGGCTGACGGTGTTCGTGAGGATCAGGTTGCAGTTGTTAATACTGACTTTCTTTGAGGTGTAACCGACCTGCTCCATGTAATTGTCGTATGCGGCTGGGGTGCGCAGATCGTGATTACCCGGAGCAAAATAGAGTGGCGCGTCGAAGCCTTCATACTTCTCGAAGAAGCTCTGCCATTCCTCGGATGTCCCCTGAACGGTGTTGTCGCCTAACGAGACGATGGCCGATGCATCGGGATGAGTGGAGTTGAGGTGTTCGACCAGTAGCTCCTGAAGTTCGGGGTAGGGTTGCAGGGAATAGAGATGCCCCAGCGCGATGATTCGACAGCCTTCATCGTTCGGCTGCGCGGAATCCCCGCTGAAGATGACGAACGAATAAGAGATAGTGGCCACGAGCGCCAGCGCGATGGTGATTTTCTTTGCGTTGCTCATAGTCCTGGTCACGCATGGTCAGGCGCTCATCACGTCGCTCTGGTCGATGAACGACACTTCCGCGCCGGTGGCGATCCGTTTGACTTCGTCGATGAGTTCGTAGAGATCGGACTCGTTGGTAAGCCGGACGTTGTATATCAATGAGTGCCGGTCATCGCCCTGGACGATCTTTTTCAGGTTAGCGGCCGCGCCGTGCGTCTTTATGGCGCCGGAAATCGCCTGCTTGTCGAGCGCGTTCGGCGACGAGACTGTCAGAAACAGGGTCTTACTCTTATCGCGGATGTGCTTGAAGCGCAGCAGTGTCATGAAGACCAGGATGAACAGTGTCGCGACCACGGTGAGCGCGGTCTGGTTCGCGCCCAGTCCGAGACCGACCGCGATCGCCATGAACAGATAGACCAGTTCCTCCGGCTCCTTGATGGCGGTGCGGAAACGGACGATGGAGAGCGCACCGACGAGACCCAGCGACAGGGCGAGCGAGGATTTCACGATGGATATGATCAGACAGACGATCAGTACCAGGAACGGCAGTATTCGTCCCAGTTCCTTCTTGGCGGTGAAAGCCAGGCTGAATCTCTTGAAGTGATAGTGCAGGACGACACCCAGCACCCCGCCTACCAACAGGTTGAAGAGGATAGTCTTGATCGACAGTGATTCTTGGGCGAAGTTCAGTAAGAGCTCTTCCATATATATAGGGTTTATCCGGTCGGCAAATATACCGCCTTTTACAGCTGAATTATCAGTGAAAACGGCCCGAGTGTCCAGTAGATTAGGTGTCAGGTCTTGAATGTTGGCATTTTTCAAAACGTCCAAACACAAAACAACCGCCTTTCGGCGGTTGTTTTGACGTGGTAGACCTAACACCTGAGAATTTCAAACAAATTGAGGAAGATATTAAAGAATTGGCGTTATTAGGTAAAGATAATTGATATTGAGAATTTCTTTAAATAATTCGCGAAGCGTTAATTATTTATATATCCCCCCCAAAGGAGTAACAAATACTCTAATTCTAGTATGACTTCATGTCTAATCCCAGACAGCTCAACCAGCGTGGCGACATGATTTGTTTTAGCATTCCGTTCGCTGTCATGGTACAGTGAGCTTACGGAGGGGGTTATTTAAAACTTGATTTTCTCTTATATCCTTTAGCCATATTTAAGCCTAATATTTTGGGCCGCGCACTCCTTGACAAGAGGTCGCTAAAAAGTTATTTTGTCAGGACTTCAATATAAATGACTCTATGGCACTAATGTCTCCATTTCAATACCGCTTACATAGAATTCGGGAAGCAATCTTTGGTGATTCAGAAATTGTCTATGAGGTTTTAATACTTCATGAGGCTAATTTGCCTAATGCTATTAGTGTTGCCTGGGAACGTGATAAAAATTTTATTGTAGGTAAAATTCACACAGAGGATAATAATGATTTTGTTGCACAGGGGCGAACTGCGAAAGAATTTGTTGAATGTGTCAACGATGCGCTTTTCGTCGCGTACGAGATTCCATTAAAATATGCGGAAGCTTTAGGTGGGGATTTCAGGCTTATTCCACCCAAAGAAGAATTTGCAGCTTTGAATGATAAGGCAATTAAAAAATCAGAAATTGCCTTTGCGAATATACCGACCGTAGCGCATTAGAATAATATGGGGGAATACGCTGATGTGAAAAGGGGTAAGGTATTAGGTTTGTTGCGGTGGTTAAACACCCTTTCAGGATTCGATGTTGATACTGGCGGAAAACATCAGTGGATTGTCCGACATGAAACATGGAAACGTCCGTATCCAATTACATTCAAAAATAATAGAGTGAGCAAGGTTTACATTAAAGATTTCTCGAAAATGATTTCTGCTACGGGGGTTTGCACAAAGGAAGAGTTTGATAAACATCTTTAGAATGATCGATTAGGTGTCAGGTCTTGAATGTTGGCATTTCTAATATTCTCCAAACACAAAACAACCGCCTTTCGGCGGTTGTTTTGACGTGGTAGCCCCAAGGGGAATCGAACCCCTGTTCCCACATTGAAAGCGTGGTGTCCTAACCGTTAGACGATGGGGCCACATGCAATTGCTCATCGAGAATACATCAGAAAGCGCGCTCTGTCAATGGCCACGCTTAAAAGCTAGCCTTAATCTCGTCGTATTCTACCAGACCTATTCCCAATCTGGGTCCGAATATGCCACAATTCAAGCATACCGGTTTATCATTACATTAGGACCCCCAGGGGCGACTCCTATGTTGGAAGTCCTCGGGATCGTCGGTACGGTTCTGGCTGTGGCAGCGTACCTGCCCCAAATCATATCGCTCGTCCGGTCGCGCCGCTCGGCAGACCTCGACTTGCGCTCATGGGTCATCTGGTTCATGGCTACCAGCTGTATTCTGGCGTGCGCGATGGCCGGAAACGACCCGATGTTCAAGGTGCTGTCAGCGTCGAACTTCACGTTCGTGACCATAACGTTGGGACTGATCTGTCTCTATCGGGGTAACATCAGGCTGCGATGGGGCGAGCGAAAACGTATAGTAGGGAGATTTTGGAAATAAGACACGGCTCAGGCCGTGTTTTCGGTTATGGGTGGACAAGGCGGGTAGCATGGTATATTGTTGATGACTATGCGGATTTTAGGCATCGAATCATCCTGCGACGACTCGGCGGTCGCATATCTGGAGGTCAAGCGCGGCAAGGTCGCGCGTCTTGAATATGTCGTGGCTTCGCAGGTGATCCACGAGAAGTACGGCGGCGTCGTGCCGGAAGTCGCGGCGCGTGAGCATTCGGCTAAGATTCCGCCGATTCTGGATGCGCTGGCGGAGAAGGTCATCGGCAAGCCTGACGGTCGGGCGTTCGGTGAGATCGTCGATGCGGTAGCCGCGACCGCCGGACCAGGTCTCGTGACCTCGCTCCGTGTCGGACTCGATACCGGTCGGGCGCTCGCCGCGGCTTGGGACAAGGATTTCTACGCCATCAATCATATCGAAGGTCATATCTATTCGAACTGGTTGCCGGGCGAGAAGGGCAAGGCGAAACTGGACGAGTCGTCAGATATCTTCCCGGCGATCGCATTAGTGGTGTCGGGCGGACACACGGAGCTGCTCCTGATGAAAGGTCATGGTCAGTATAAGTTATTGGGTGCGACCGCGGATGACGCGGCCGGTGAAGCGTTCGATAAGAGCGCTAAGCTGATGGGGCTCGGTTATCCCGGTGGACCGGCGATATCGAATCTCGCCAAGGGTGGTGATCCGAGCGCGTATGATTTTCCGCGGCCTTTGCTGAATTCAGATGATCTGCGATTCTCGTTTTCCGGATTGAAGACCGCCGTCAGATATTTCCTTCGTGACAACGAGGATCGATTCGACGAGAAGAAGTTCCTGCCCGACGTGGCCGCGTCAACAGAACAGGCTATCGTCGATGTACTCGTCGCGAAGGCAGTCAGCGCGGCGAAAAAGAACGGCGTGCGCACCGTTCTCCTCGCGGGTGGAGTCGCCGCCAATCCGAAACTTCGCGCCACCCTCGCCGCTGAACTCAAGAAACATGTGCCTAAGGTCAGATTCGTAGAGCCGGAGCTTGTCCACTGCACCGACAACGCGGGGATGATAGCGATGGCCGCGTACCATCAATCACAACTTCGGAAGCCAGACGACTGGCGGAAGATCGAAGCCGACCCGCTTTGGGAGTTGGGAAGATAGCGGGAGAAGAATTCGATTTCTTTTGCCCTCTCTGCCCCTCAATGTATGCCTATCACCATCAAGACAATCGACGATATGAAGGAGTACGCCCGGAAGATCGCGGTCGATCTTCACGGTGGTGACATCATCGGACTCGTCGGGGAGCTCGGTGCCGGCAAGACGACGTTCACGCAGTTCCTGGCTGAAGCTCTCGGTGTCACTAAAGACATCAAGAGTCCAACGTTCATCCTGTTTCGTGAGTACGCGGCCGGGCCGGATTTGCGTGTTCGCGGAATCCTTAAACTGGTCCACGCTGACGCCTATCGCATCGAGGACGAAGATGAGCTCTGGTCGATCGGTTTCGACGACATTATCACCGAACCGGATACGGTCACGGTCATCGAGTGGGCCGACAAATTGCCGTCGATGCGCGACTATTCCACCTATCGGGAATTCAAGTTCGGATTCGGAGAAGGGGAAGAGCGGGTCATCAGTTGCGGCTAGAGTCCCATCATGTAAAGATATGAACTACGGATAAGCCCGTGGTTCTTTGATACAGAAACGGAGTGACCATTGAGACACATCGTCACAGCAGTCTTGGTTGTACTATCGTTTATCGCGGTGTCAGTATCTGCGGAGCAGTCGAGCACCCCTGATCCGAACGCGGCGTTCTTGACCGTCAGAGGCTGGCACAAGAAAGTCGGCACTGACGACAGGTCGGTGCCGAGGAACATCAAGTTCAAAGGTGTCCGGGAGTGGAGTCGTCTGCCATCGCAGAAACGGATGAAGATTTCCGACGACGATCGTGACATCTACATGTCCGCAGGCGACGATTTTCAGGTTCCGTCCGGTCTGCTGGTCGGACTTTGGACAGCGGAAACAGGACGGCTCACATCCCGTTGGACACGCAAGGGCAGCTGGGTGCCGGCCAGCAGACAGCGTAAGTACGGAAGCCGGTGCGTGCGCCACTACGGCAAGCGGAAATGCATGGCAAACTGGCGTGCGCTCGTAAGGATCTGTCAGCAGAAGCGCGGCAAGCGTAGAATCTGCAATCCGTACAAGGTTTACGGTTCGCGGGCCATCGCCCTGGGGCGGATGCAGCATCTTGCCAAGCGTTGGTCACCCGCGAAAGGTGTTTGGGGTGACCATGTCGTCGACTACGATGGCGACGACGTCTACGACCCTCATGATCCGGACGATGCCGTAGCGACCTCTGCCCGTCATATCCGGATTGACTATGATGAAGCGCTGAAGCGCAAGATGACGGACCGTAACGCCTGGCTGACCGCTGTCAGTCTGTATCGTGGCGGCTGGAATCGCGATTATACCAGGCGGGTCTATCGGGCATGGCAG
>JAYEJB010000004.1:0-21435 GCA_034716415.1 Patescibacteria group bacterium | reverse complement strand
CAAAAACAGACAGTCTGTTTCCTGCGGGAAACAGGCTGCCTGTTTTTGCCCCAAACTGTGCATAAGACATCCTTCCTTATCGTACGAAACAGGCTGCCTGTTTTTCCTCCAAACTGTGCATAAGACATCCTTTCCCCTCGTCTTCACTTTCAAATTCACGCATATTTAAGTACAATTCCCTCGGTATGGTACATCGTGTCGTCAAAGCTGGAATCCCCGGCATTCGCCGGGCACTGCGCCGAACCGCGACCCTGGTTGCGGTAATTTCGTTATGCCTGTCACCGGTCATGGTTTCGGCGCGCGTGCCGAACGATTCGTATTTCACCGAACTGTGGCAACTCCAGCACGTCGGCGCACCGGACGCCTGGAACATAAGTCTCGGCATGGAGACCGTCCCCGTGGCGGTCATCGACAGCGGCGTCGATCTCGACCACCCTGACCTGAAGGACAACATCTGGCGGAACGTCGATGAGGTGGCCCATGACGGCATCGATAACGATAATAACGGATACGTCGATGACGCGTACGGCTGGGATTTCGTCGATCATGATAGCGATCCCAATCCGAAGATCATTGACGGATATACCGTGCTCGGCGCGAATCACGGGACGATCAGCGCGGGCCTCATCTCCGCCAAGGGGGACAACGGTCGCGGCATAGTAGGCATGACCTGGCAGGCGCCCATCATGGCCCTGCGTGCGCTCGACTCCTACGGCATCGGTGATCCGCTCAAGGTCGCCCGCGCCGTCGATTACGCCGTTGACAACGGCGCCAAGGTCATCAACTTGAGTTTCGCCGGCACCACCTACAACGCGCGACTGGCCGACTCTTTGCGACGCGCGTACGACAGAGGCGTGTTCGTCGTGGCCGCGGCCGGCAATGCTCCTGAAGGAGGCAGCGCCATCAATCTCGACCGTGAGCCTATCTATCCCGTCTGCTATGACCTGGACGCGAACGAGAATTTCGTCTACGGCGTGGCCGCGACCGACAGTCTGGACAGGAAAGCCGGTTTCTCCAATTACGGCGCGGGGTGTGTGGACATCAGTGCTCCGGGCACGCGGATCCTATCGACTCAACTCTACATTCCTGGACACGAGAGTTTCAGCGAACCGTACGGCGGATATTACAACGGAACGTCAGTCGCGGCTCCGCTCGTCTCCGGTCTGGCGGCGCTCGTCCGCGCCCTCGATCCGAAATTGACGCCGAAGCAGGTCCAGAACATCTTTCTCGAGACCTCATTCAATATCCATCCGCAGAATCCGGACTATTTCGGCCTGCTGGGCCGGGGCAGGATCGAAGCGGCCAAAGCGGTCGTTCATGTCAGGAAGGGACCGGAACCGCCGCCGCCCGTCGCCACTTCGGCTTCTTTGTTGCCGGACGATTATGAGGATGGGATCATCATCGCCGCGTCCGGCCCGGGACGTGAATCCGAAGTCAGGCTTTTCACCGAGAGCGGAGTCTTCATCAGGGGATTCAGTGCCTTCCCCGGTGGTTTCCAGGGTGGCGTGTCGCTCGCTATCGGCAATTTCGACGGCACCAACAAGAACAGTATCGTAGCCGGCGCGCTCGCCGGAGGCGGACCTCAAGTCAGGATTTTCGACATAAACACGCGCGCGGTCGGAGGTTTCTATGCGTATGATCACGATTTCAGGGGAGGTGTGGAGGTCGCGGCCGGGGACATGAACGGTAACGGTGAGGACGAGATCATCACCGGCGCCGGGCCGGGCGGTGGTCCGCATGTCAGGATGTTCGACAAGCGCGGTGTTCCGCTTGGGGGATTTTTCGCCTACGACCAGGAATACCGCGGCGGCGTCAGTGTCGCTTCAGCCGATATCGACGGCGACAGCCTGGCGGAGATCATCGTGGTGCCGGGCAAGGGTAAGGCCGACGTGAGAGTCTTCGACCACACCGGTGATCACATGTTCTCGTTCATGCCTTTCGGGACGCGCTACGATAGGGGTATGCGGGTGGACGCCGAGGACATCGACGGCGACGGTGACATCGAGATCATCGTGCGGGGAACCGGATCGGCCGGCGAGACGCGGTCGGCGCTCTTTGACGGAAAGGGTGAGTTGCTGGGTGAGGTCGAGAATGGAGTGCCCACTGTCGGATTGAGCGCGCTTGGTCCGTCTGTCGAATCGGCAGGAACGACATCAGTATGGGGAGTCCTGCCCGGAGCGGTCCCGCAAGTGACCGTTTCCGTGACATCAAGACCGGCATTGCCTTTCCTGGCTTTCGAGCCGGCGTTCACCGGCGGGGTGAGGGCGGTGATCGTGCGGTAGCGGGACCCATTTACGTTGAAGTTCCATAAAAATTTTTCCTTTTTCGTGTGTAGCTAGGTAGATGTCTTATGCACAGTTTGGGGCAAAAGACAGACAGTCTGTTTCCTGCGGGAATTGGTAGATGTAGATGTCTTATGCACAGTTGGGAGAAAAAACAGACAGTCTGTTTCTTGCGAGAAACAGGCTGCCTGTCTTTTTCTCCCAACTGTGCATAAGACATCCTTCCTTAAATATTCGATACCCGAAACTCTAAATGCGATATTTTCTAGAGCGCGTCAAAGAAGCGGTGTTGCACCGTCGCTCCGTCGCGCATCAGTTCGTTAAGTTTTGCATCGTAGGCACCTTCAATACCGGTGTCGACTTTGCGATTTACTTGTTGTTGACGCGGCTCTCCGATTTTTGGATGGAGAATCTGGTGCTCGCCGCGGTCGTATCGTATTCATGCGGCGCGGTCTCTAGTTTTATCCTCAACAATTTTTGGACGTTCAGGCGTGACACAAAGAAGATGCGGAGCAAGAGCCTGAAGTTCATCGCCGTCACCGCCGGCGGCATGATCCTGAACGCGACTATCCTGTATAGCCTGGTAAGTGTCGACGTCTACGATGTCATCGCCAAGGTATTCGCCACGGCTTGCGTCATCGCCTGGAATTTCACGTTGTTCAAGTATTGGGCGTTTAAGAGATAGCGGGGACTCACCTATAGTGAGCGGCGTAGCTAGGTAGACGTCTTATGCACAGTTTGGGGCAAAAACAGGCAGCCTGTTTCCCGCAGGAAACAGACTGTCTGTCTTTTGCCCCAAACTGTGCATAAGACATCCTTCCATCTCCCCCCGCCACCCCCGCTTTTTCTTGCTAATTAAGCTGAATATTCCTATAATTCCGGTACGTCATCATTAGATATTCATATGCCAGATAAGCCAATTTTCGAGAAAAAGAACGTACTGGTGACCGGAGGCGCCGGTTTCATCGGGTCGTTCCTGTGCGAACGACTCCTGAAGGAGCACAAGGTGATTTGCGTGGACAATTTCATCACGTCCCAGCAGGCGAACATCAATCAGATGCTCAAGAATCCGGATTTCGAGTTCATCAACGCGAACATCTCGGAGCCTTTCGATCTGGAGTCGTATCCGGAGCTGGAGCGTTTCAAGATCAAGTTCCAGGGGATTCAGGAGGTCTATCATCTCGCCTGTCCGACATCGCCGCAGAAGTTCGATCAGTTCAAGCATGACACGCTGATGGCGAACTCGGTCGGCATGAGGAATATGCTGGATCTCGCGCTGAAATATCAGGCCAAATTCTTCCAGGCGTCGACATCAGTGGTTTACGGCATGCGTCCGGAGGGCGGACATCTCTTCAAGGAAGAGGAATTCGGTGCGTTCGACCACCTTACGCCGCGCGGCTGTTACGACGAGGGTAAGAGGTTCGCGGAGACGATGTGTCTGACCTACAAGGACGTTCATGGTCTGGATGTGCGCATCGGCCGCATCTTCAGGACATACGGTCCGCGTCAGGCACTGCGGGACGGCCACATGATCCCTGATTTCGTGCTCGACGCGATGGAAGGTAAGGACCTGGTCATCTACGGCGACGACAATTTCCGCTCGTCGTTGATTTTCGTCAGTGACGTGGTGGACGGGATCGTCCGGCTGATGGCGGAGGCGAACGACCCGAGTCCCGTGAATATCGGCAGTGATTACGACATCAAGCTCGTCGATGTGGCGGAAAAGATCAGGGAGTTGACGGGATCCGCCTCGAAGATCGTCTACAAGGACAGGTTGCCGTTCATGCGTGACCTCGGGTTGCCCGACTTGAGCAAGGTCAAGGAGATGGGGTGGATACCGCTCGTGACGCTCGAAATGGGACTCAAGCAATCCATAGAATACACGGTAGCCAACAAGGACATACTCAGACCGACTTACTGATCCGGGAATATATTTTCACGGACGGTCGTAGCGGCAGGGCTTGTCCCCGCTAGTGAGATCGGTTCGAAAAAGCAGGGGCAAGCCCTGCCGCTACGGTGCTTATCATAGAATTCTGATTCACATGAAGGTCACAGCCGTCGTGCCGGCCTACAATGAGGGACGAACGGTGGGGAGCGTCGTGCGCTCTCTGCTTCCGCTAGTGCAGGAGATCGTGGTCGTGGACGACGGGAGTGCGGACCGCACGGCGCGGGAGGCGCGGACGGCCGGCGCGCGCGTAGTCAGCCACATGCTGAACAGGGGACTGGGCGCCGCGATCGGGACCGGTGTCGCGGCCGCGCTCGACGACGACACCGACATCATCGTCACTTTCGATGCCGACGGACAGCATGACGCGAAGGATATCGAACGCATCACCGCTCCGATCAGGGAGGGCGCGGCGGATATCGTCATCGGTGTCCGTACGCTCGACCGGCATCTGATGCCCGTCAGTCGACGGGCGGCCAACTGGATCGGCAACGCGCTGACGTTCGTGCTTTTCGGCAAGTGGGTCAGGGACAGCCAGTCGGGGCTGCGCGCTTTTTCTCGGCAGGCCGCGGAAGAGCTTGAGATCAAGTGCGACCGCATGGAGGTATCGTCGGAGATTGTCAGGGAAATCAGGCACCATGGCTGGCGGCTGACTGAAGTTCCGATTCGACCCGTTTATACCGACTATTCCATGTCGAAGGGGCAGGGATTTATCGTGGGTCTCAAGACCGCAGGCAAGTTGTTGCTTAGGCGACTGATGATGTAGGGACGGTCACGATAATTGATTGAAGCGGGTAGAGCGGGGACCGCCCGGCACATGCCGGACTGGCGGGGAAAGATTTTCTATCCCCGCTATCCCCGCTATCCCCGCTCGACCTATATGCTTCTCATCCAAATCTTCATTCTCGGTTTCGTCGCGTTCGCTCTCTGGAGGACAGTGGGTCGATTTCGCGCGGGTGAACTGAAGCGCTCGGCGCTGGCCTTGTGGTCGGTGTTTTGGGTCGCGCTGGCCGTGGTTACGTTATTGCCGCACAGCACGAGCTGGCTCGCTTCGGTCGTCGGTGTCGGCCGGGGTGTCGACGTGGTGATATATCTCGCCATCATCGTCCTGTTCTATCTGGTATTCCGCATCTTTCTGCGTCTCGAGAAGATCGAGCATGATATTACGTTGGTGGTGAGGGAGATGGGGTTGAGAGGGGTGGAAGAAGGGGCAGAAGGGGCAGAAGATATGCACGTCTAGCTTTTGCACCTTCTGCCCCTTCTGCACCTATATTCACGTGTTGATTGTCACGCGATATGGACAGTTCGAACAGACACCTGAAGATAACCGTCATCGTCCTCACATACAACTCGTCCAGATATTTGGACGGGTGTTTTGGTACTTTGGGACGCATGGAGACCGACGGCCTGGAAGTGAAAGTCGTCGCCGTCGACAACGGGTCGTCGGACGGCACGCCGGACGAGATAAGGAAACGCTGGCCGCGGGTGAAGGTCGTGGATTCCGGGGGTAACATCGGTTTCGCCGCCGGTAACAACCTGGCTATGCGCCGGGCCGTCGATTCCGGCGATGATTACGTCTTCCTGCTCAACCATGACACCGAGGTCGAGCCAGGATTCCTGAAAGAAGCGGTCCTGGCCATGGAACGCGATCCGAAGATCGGGTCCGCCCAATCGCTGCTGTTGCTCCATCCGGAGCGCGATCTCGTCAACGGCACCGGCAACGCGATCCATTTCATGGGTTTCGGTTACTGCATGGATTACAGGAAGCGCGCGGACAGTATCGATCGCGAGACGGTGCGCGACATCCCTTACGCGTCCGGGGCCGCGGTGCTGTACCGCTGTGACTCACTCCGGACAACAGGTCTCTTCGATGACAGCCTGTTCATGTATCACGAGGATCTGGATCTCGGCTGGCGGCTGCGGCTCTGCGGCTTCCGGAACGTACTGGCTCCGAAAAGCGTCGTCTATCACAAGTACGAGTTCAGCCGAAGCATCGGCAAGTATTATTATATGGAACGTAACCGTTACATCGTGTTGCTGAAGAACCTGCGCCTGTGGACGTTCGTGGTCCTGGCACCGGGACTCGTCCTGACCGAAGCGGTGCTCATGCTGGCGGCGTTCCACGGCGGTTGGTGGCGAAAGAAATTCCAGGCGCTGATGTACTTCATGGATTCCAGGTCATGGCGGAACATCCTGGCCGAACGGGGAAGGGTGGAGAAGATCCGCAAGGTCAGCGACAGGCGGATCGTGCGCGAATTCACGCCGGTCATCCGCGGCCAGGAATCGACCAGCCTTTTCGCCCACTTCATCGCCAATCCGCTCATGGAGGCGGCCTGGAGACTGATGCGTCTATTCATCATCTGAACCCAGACCTATGTCTGACAAGAAAATCGCCATCGTGACACCCGCGTTCCTGCCGTACCGTGGCGGAATGTGCGTCGTCGCCCAACAGGATGCCGAGCAGTTGGCGTCCCTGAAGTATGAAGTCGATGTCTTCGTGCCTGGTGCGGGGCAGCCGCTCGGTAAGGGCGGTTACGGCGTGCGCGGACTGCATTCGTGGTTCAGGTACGGCAACGCGGCCTGGGTGCCGTGGGTCGGCCGGGCCTGCAAGGATTACGACGTTGTAGTACTCCACTATCCGTTCTTTGGCGGGGCGGAACCGTTGGCCTGGAGTAAGTTCCGCGGTAAGATCGGCAAACTCATCATCTACTATCACATGGACGTGGTCGGGAAAGGGCCGCTTTCGGTCGTCTTCAAGACACATGGCGCCCTGGTCAGACCACGGGTAATCAACTCCGCCGATAGGATTCTCGTGACGAGTTTCGATTATGCCCGGTCTTCCGCGATCGAGAATATCGCGCTCTCCGAACCGTCACGTCTACGTGAGTTGCCGCCGGCGGTCGATATCGAAAGGTTCTCACCTGGCGCCAAGTCCGGCGCACTCATGGAAAGATACGGACTCGACACGTCGAAACCGATCATTGCGTTCGTTGGAGGTCTGGATAAGGCGCATTACTTCAAGGGGGTAGACGTACTGATCAGGGCTCTCGCCGTGACCGGTCTGGAGAACGCGCAGGCGATCGTGGTCGGTGAGGGAGAATTGAAGGATGAATACAAGAAGCTTGCCGCTGATCTGGGTCTCTCGGATCGCGTAAAGTTCGCGGGTGCGGTCAGCGACGAGGAATTGCCCGACCACTATCGTCTGGCCGATATTTTCGCCTTCCCGTCCATCGACAGGTCGGAGGCGTTCGGTATCGCAGCGCTCGAAGCGATGTCATGCGGTGTTCCGGTGGTGGCGAGCGACCTGGTCGGCGTCCGTACCATCGTGCGCGAGGGCGAGACCGGATTTCTGGTCAAGCCGGGGAGCGTATCGGCTCTTGCGGCGCGCCTGTCGGACATCCTGAAGGACAATCGACATCGTAAGGAGCTGGGTGACGCTGGTCGCAATATGGCGATCGAGGAATACAGCGATTCTCGGCGGGCAGAGAAATGGGGGAGGGTCATCGACGAGATAATGAAGGGGCGATGAAGGTCATATTGGTCAACAACCTGTACGGTCGGCACGCGCGTGGCGGCGCGGAACGCGTTGTGGAGTCCGAAGCGCGCGGGTTGGCGGCGCGCGATCACGAGCCGGTCGTGGTGAGTGCTATCCCGGAGTCGGACATGTTGTCGGGTGGCGTCTGCGGTGTCGAAGGATGCAGCGGACCGGACATCATCATCCGCGGGGCAGAGGGTCCGGTGAGGATGGCCGAGTATTATCCGCCGAACATTTTTTTCTATAAGGACCTGCATCGCCACTCCGTCCCGGTGCGTCTGTTGTGGCATCTGTTCGACATTTGGAATCCGAAATCGGTCAGGATGCTGATGAAGTTCGTGCGTCGGGAGAAGCCCGATGTCGTCCATACGCACAACCTGATGGGGTTGGGATTCTCTATTCCGCGCGCGTTGAAACGCGAAGGTGTGCGTCACGTACACACCATCCATGACGTCCAGCTGCTGCATCCGTCTGGTCTGTTGCCAGCGGACTGGAAGGGACCGCGTCTGCCGCACGGGCGGCTCTACATATCTATAATGAAACGGCGCATGGGATCGCCGGACGTGGTGCTGTTCCCTTCGGAGTTCATGAAAGAACTGCATGAGCGGCTGGGGTTTTTTCCGGAGTCGGAGCGCGTGGTGTTGAGGAATCCGGTGGGGAGAGCGGGGAGAGCGGGGAAAAGCGGGGAGAGCGGGGCAAGACGGTTTTTATTTGTGGGGCAGTTGGAGGCGCATAAGGGGGTGCTTGATTTGTTGGACGCTTGGATGCTGTGGGATAAGCATGGTGACGCCACACTGTCGGTCGTCGGTTCGGGAACGCTGGAGGATGTGGTGAAACGTCGCGCTGAATACGCGCCGGGCGTCAATTTCCGCGGGCGACTGGAAGGGGATGAATTCGTGCGCGAGCTGGGGCGTTCGTCGTGGCTCGTGGTCCCGTCCGAGGTGATCGAGAACGCGCCGACCGTCATCGTCGAAGTGCTGGCCCGTGGCATTCCGGTCATCGCCTCACGCACCGGTGGAATTCCCGAGCTGGTGCAGGACGGCAGGAATGGCATCCTGTTCGAACCTGGCGACAGGGAGGGTCTGCTGGCTGCGTTGAAGAGAGCGGCCGACATGAAGATCGGGGGATTCAGCTTGCAAGAAACACAGGATCACACAGAAGCACTTGAGGAGATATATAGAGAACAATAGAGGTTTCGGTTCGTTTATCCACAGGCAAGGGTATTGCAGGACCCCCCCCCAATCCATATTAGAATAGTGATATCACAATTATACGGCGAATGCCGTAACCCAATCGCTATGTCTTATCCGCGTTCTCGGACTGCCATACTGGCTCGAACCGTGCTTTGTGCGGTTTTTATTTTGTTTGGTGTGATGTGGTTCGGCCCGACGCCGACACATGCATCCACCAGCGTCAGCGGAGTGATCAGCTCCAATACCACATGGACGTCTGCTGGAAGTCCGTATGTCGTGACTGGTGACGTGCAAGTCTTGTCCGACGTCACGTTGACCGTAGATTCGGGTGTGACTGTTAAGTTCCAGAACAGTTCTAAGTCCCTTCTTATCTATGGCACGTTGGATGTTAACGGCACTTCCGGATCTCCTGTATATTTCACATCTTATAAAGATGATGCTGCGGACGGGGATGACACGAATGGTGACGGCTCTGCTTCCAGCCCGGCGGCTGGCGACTGGTGGAAGATCGAGGCGTTATCTGGCGGTGCTGTCGACATGGAATACACCGTGGTGCGGTACGGCGGCTACCATGCGACCGTATCCAACCGACACATGCTTTACAACAGCGGTGGTACCCTGAGCATAGATACCGGTACGGTTTCCGACTCCTACCGATATGGTTCCTACCAGTCCGGTGGAACGTCAACATATGATTCTGTCGTTTTTGATGAGTCAGATTACGGACACTATCAGACAGGCGGTACCTCCTCGTTTTCCGATGTGGAAATCAGCGATGCGGACTATGGGGTTTATGTATATAGCGGAACGGCCACGGTTGATGAATCTGAGGTATACGATTGTTCGACCGGTATATACAACAATTCTAATGTCGGTAGTCCAACTCTGATAGTTACCGATTCCGATATCCATGACAACAGTTACGGCATTTCAAGCGGGGGGTATCTCACTGTTACCGGCAACACATTCACGGACCACACAACAGCCGCGGTCCAGCCGAGAAATCTATACGGCTTGACCGCTTCCGGTAATACGTTGTCTGGTGATGGAATGGGTTATTGGTTCATGGGAAGGACCAACGGCAACATCACTATGCCGACGGATATGTCTACCATGATTTATGATTTGGCAGTGGGGAACGCCACGACAGTGACCGTACCGGCTGGTGCCATTATTAAATTGTGGTCCACGTTTTCATACATAAAGGTTGAGAGTGGAGGCACTCTTGATGTAAACGGCACTTCCGGCTCCCCGGTGTATTTTACCTCTTACAAGGATGATTCGGTTGGAGGTGACGCTAATGGTGACGGATCATCCAGTGGTACAGCCGGAGATTGGTTTAGAATTGAAGCTCAAACCGGTGGTACTATCGACATGGATTACGCCACATTGCGGTATGGCGGTTACAACTCGACCGTTTCTTATCGGCACATGCTCTATAACAGCGGTGGTAGCATGACCATAGATACGGGCACAGTATCCGACTCATATCGGTACGGTTCTTATCAGACCGGTGGCACAACCTCGTTTACATCAGTAACCTTTGATAATTCCCTGTACGGTCATCATCAGACTGCTGGCACCGCGACATTCACTTATGTGGATATCGATGCGTCAAGCTACGGTGTTTACACGAGTGGCGGGAGTGTGACAGTTGATGAATCAGACGTTCATGATGCCTCGACTGGCATATATGCCTCCGGGAGCAGTACCAACATGACCGTTACTGATTCTGACATCTCCGATAACAGCTACGGGATTTTGGGTGGTGCGAACTTCACCATCACCGGCAACACTTTTACTGATCACACCACTGCCGCTGTTGCACCGAACGGTGTGCATGGTCTGACCGCTTCCGGCAATACTTTATCCGGTACTGGTATGGGGTATTGGTTCAATGGGTATATCAACGGCGATCTTACTATGCCGACTGATATGTCCACTGTGGTGTACGGGGCGGTTGTGGCGAGTCCGGCTACGCTGACCGTAGGTGCTGGTTCGGTCGTCAAGTTCTGGAATACCGAGTCATATCTAAAGGTTAATAGTGGCGGCACTCTGGATGTGAACGGTTCTTCCTCAAGTCCTGCGTACTTCACCTCATTTAAGGACGACGAGGCCGGGGTGATGATAATGATGATGGGGATTCAACTAGTCCCGCAGCGGGTGACTGGTGGAAAATAGAAGCCGCGTCAGGATCTACTGTCGATATCGAGCACGCGATAATTAGGTATGGTGGTTACAACAGCACCACGGCGTATAAGTACATGTTCTATAATAGTGGCAGTAGCAACGTATCAATTTCGTATTCGGTGCTGTCCGATTCTTCGCGTTTCGGTTTTAATCAGTCCAGTGGCACCTCCACATTGAGTAAGGTCGCATTGCAGGGGCATTATTATGGGGCGTACATATCAGGTGGCACCTCCACAATTGACTACGCTATAGTCGAATTGAATACAAGAGGTGTTGGAGTGACCGGCGGCACGGTATCCGTGAATGACTCATTCATTGCTGATAATTCCGCTTACGGAATTCATGCCACGACCTCTGTGGACGCCGAAGATAATTACTGGGGCGATGACGATCTAGATGATGAGGATATCGGGCCTTATCATCCAACCACAAATCCCGACGGCCCAGGGGATATCGTTTCTGATAATGTCGATTACGACCCTCCAGAAGAGCTCCCTATACTTATAGCAGGAAAAGACTCATATGACGTGTATTCTGTGGATGATGACGAAATCCGCTGGGACGGCTCCACCACGTATTCTTCTAACTGGAGCAGTGCAGTATCGACGTGGAATGCTGAAGACCCGGTCGTGATTTCGCAGAACGCTACCGGCAAGGATTTAGGAATTAGTGACATAGATAACGAAAATTATGAATGGTACGCTAAATGGTATCATTATCCAGAAGCTGTAGACGTCATACTATTTAACGAGTTCCACATGGAAGATCTTACATCAGAAGATGAGAAGGATCGTGTAGCAACGCATGAGTTAGGACATGCGCTTGGGTTAAGCCATTCATTTTCAGGTAACGTGATGGATGAAACGGTGACGTCGGTTTCCTCATTAGGTTCCTTTGATTTATTCACCTACTATTATTTATGGACTTGGAAATAATAATTTGCCCTGACTATATAAAGTACCAATCATATGATGAAAAAAAATATACTGCTCGGAGTATTGGGTGTCGGTGTAATCGCGGCAGCGGTGATCGTGCTTATCCTCCAAGCAGGCAATGAGCCAGGTTTAGATACTGAACATGACGGTATTGAAGAATCAGTTGAGCAGAACACTGGCGGTGCGCACTCTCAGGCCATGCTGGTATACGATCCGTCTGATCTCCGAGAGGTCGCTGGTTTTTTCCCTGAGATTTTTGTCGCGCGTGTAGTCGAACAGCTGGATGCGTTTAAAGCACATGAGATAGAGGAATTTGATTTCGTGCTTGTAAATACACCTTTTACGGTGGAAGTTCTGTACCCCATGAAGGGGAATACGGAGGGTGTCGTGACTTTGGTACTAGAGGGGGGGCATTATAACGAAACGGTGGTAGCTCCCGCTGGAGATTTTATGGTGGGCTCACCTAAGTTAGATTCCGATGATGATGAGAGTTATATTTTAGGGGTCGGTAAAACATACATTTTTGCCTCACGATATGATGAGGATGAGGATCGCTATTACGCTGGATCAACCCGTGAATCACGAATGCCTCTTGATATAGACTCATCCCTCGATGCCGAGGCTGCATACGGCTCGATTAAGGAACAGTCCAACTTTAGAGAGATGGAGGAGGCGATTAGAGAGCAAATTCCATCCAGGCACAACATAAGATTCTAGCTGCTAATCAATCACGCATGATTATTAATCGTGTCTTATTGTGCCTAGTGGTGTTTCTAGTAGTGATATCGTTATCGACTTGGGCCGGATTTAGTTTTGGTTACAAACGAGGATTTGAGCGTATTGAGGAATTACAGAACATTCCAGCGCAATTTACCTGTCCCATAACGGGATTTCGTGATGTCGAGTTGGATTCCTTTAAGATTATTACGCCAGAAGAAGAGCGGGTAGGACTTCAAATTGAGGTGAGCCTGATGAATAACGGACCAGATGTGATTAAGGTCGGTTCGCGGATGTCGCGACTCATTCTTTCTGATGGATCAAAAACCGACTCCACTATAGTTAGGGGGCCAGCAATCAGTTTGCCATCCAAACAAGTGGAAACAATTAGTTTTGAGTTCCCTGGCTATGACGAGCGGCAGAATTTGGAGGATGATATAGATGCCGTAGGTGCCGAATTCGTACTTAGTCTGATACGTGACGGACTTTGCAGCTCAAAGGAGTTTCGTTTAGATCTTAAGTGATATTGATCAGTCTCTATTTGTAACAACGTGTGATAACACGGTCACTAACCACGACCGTGTTTTTGATTTTCTCAAGCAATTGCCGCTTTTCCACTCTCGCGTATTTTGGTGTCAGGTCTCGGTGATTCGGGGTCAGGTCTTGTATTCGAACATCTCGTTAGCATTGATTCGGGGTCAATGTCGGTGCCACAAAAGACGAGGTGCGAAGCCTAGTTTATCCACCTGTTGGAAAAAGGGGTGTTTGGGTATAGGCGGAATAAGCAATGAACATCAAGCCAGGCTTGAAGCCTGTCTTGCTGTCCCGCTTCACCTCTCGTATCTGAACACCCAATTCTTCTCGTCGATCTCCCACCAGTCGTCCGCCTCACTCTTTGCGTTGATCGTGATGCCCAGCGCAGCCCACCAGTAATGGTTGACTACGTAGTACGCGGTGTCGACACCGGCCAGGTCCATCGCCTGTTCCGCGACTTTACGTGAACCCTGTCCGTCGTTCATCTCCAGGAAGAAGTCATAGAGCCGTCCGCCGGTCGGGATCGGATAGAAGAAGACGTCGTCCGGATATGCTTCATCCGTCGATCCGTAATATTTCCTGAAACCGAATTCGCGCACCGCGGCCGCTGATACGCTCTGGTTCGCCAGGACTACGTAATCATCGTTATCAGCATCTTCGTCAATCTCACGCACCGATTCGATGTCGCTGATGCTCGTGGACCAGCCGCGACTGGATTCGTACTTGTCGCGTCGCGGGTATGCCAGGTAGACCGAGGAGACGGTGACCGCCGCGACGAGCACGATCAGTCCGACGTTCAGCGCCGGGTATCCGCTCCGCCGGATCCGCAACAGCAGTCTGCCGAACGCATAGACCGCGACCGGCGCCAGGATGAACAATGTCAGTTCGGCCATGCGGTCGGCGAAGTTGGCCCGTTCGTATTCGATCAGGAACGGGAATTCGACCCACACCTTCAGGAGGATGAAGTTGACGAGGAACGCGAACGCGCCGGTGCCGAAGACGATAGCGGCTCTCCTCTTCGGATCGCGCCGCCTTCGTCCTATGAACAGGAGAGCGATACCGGCCAGTCCGGCGAACGCGATGGCGGTCCAGCGCGCCGCGCGCCACGAATAGACGAAGTCCAGCATGGCGGAGAACTGTCGCGTCGCGATCTCGGGTCGCTTGAGTTCCTCTATGATCATGGCCGGAGTCCTGACCGATTCGGAATCGAACGTCACTCCGACACCGGACACCATGGAGTTCACCAGGAACAGCAGAGGCAGGGCGATCGAAGCCAGGATGACGAGCTTCACGAATCCGGCCCAGCGCGCCAGTCCCGGCAGTCTGTGCAACGGTCCCTCGTACGCGTCCAGGTAGATCGTCAGTAGGACGAACATCAGCAGAGGCACTCCGGCGAGCGGATGGACCGACACGGCGGTCAGCGCGAGTATCACCGGAACCCAGCGCGGTACGGCGCGCGCGGTAGCGAAGGCGAGGCAGACGAAAGCGGTCAGGAGCAGCAGTGCGTTCGCGAGGCCTTGCGGTGTGGTCATGATGAAAGAGGAGAGAGGAAGCGCCAGTAGCGTCGCGGAAGCGGTGGCGCAGACGGATTGCGGCCAGTCGAACGAGCGCCGCAGGGACCAGTACGCCACGAGCGGTACGAGCGAAAACGCCACAGGGACGAGATACGTATCGATCGTCGGGATATGTCCGCCGACCATCCTGGCGACTACGGTCACCAGCGTGTATTGCCCGAGATAATACAGCGGCTTCGGTGTCATCTGTCCGAACTCGAAGATATGGCTCTCTGTCGCCTGATGGATGAACGGATCGAAGCCGAACCCCATAGCGTAGATTTTCACCGCCACGGTCGTCGCCAGCAGCGTCAGACCGACCAGGGGAATCAGTGCCGCGGCACCCGACAGACGACCGAGTGCGGCGGCGGAGACCGCGGCGGCCAGCAGGAACAGTACGATGAAGAACATACGCGGCACGCTGTCCCAGGGAGACCTGACGGAGAGATCGGTCGCCGCGCTGTCCAGCAGTCCGAACGCGTAGAGCGTCAACGCGGCCAGCGCCAGCGCCAGCAGGACGCCGATGACACGCGTTGCGATGTGGGTACCGTCGGTGTTGTCCGCCGATTCGGTCTCCACCCTGCTCAATGAGACGTTGGGTCCGCCGCGGAACAGTCTGCTGACGACAGGTATCGATAACGGAACGACGACCAGCGTCAACGCGGCCAGCCAGGGTCCGAGGCTGAAGATGTAGTAGGTCGCACTGCCGAACAGGATGATCAGCGACGAGAACAGCAATGCTCCGAGGAATATCCGCCAGAAGATCGCTTCATCCGGCAGGAATTTCTCTCCGGCCAGCCAGCCGTTGCCGAGGAAATATAATATAGTAAACGCGATGCGGATGCTGACGTTCACCGGCAACAGCAACGCCAACACGCCCACTGCTGTAAACAAGGCGCAAAAGACGATATACTTGTTATCAGGGCGTTGTCCCTTCATGCGTCTAAGCATAGCACATCCTCGCCTATGTTTGCGGATCAATATAACCGTAATATAAGGCTGTTGCCGCACGACAAGATCTATCGGTGCGTGCTCGACCCGCTCATCCCCAAGAGCGTCAGGCCGAATCACGTGACTGTGATCAGGATTTTCATGGTGCCGTTCGTGATCTACTTCCTTTACATCGGGAATTACGCGGTCGGTGTACCTTTGTTCTTGTTCGCATCATTGACTGACGCTTTGGACGGATCGATGGCGCGTGTCCGGAAACAGATAACGAGGTGGGGGATACTCTACGACCCATTGGCGGACAAGATGCTTATCGGCGCGGTGCTGTTCCTGATTGTCCTGCAGCACGTCAATTTTTATCTCGGTCTGGCACTCATCATGGTTGAGGTGATCATGATCGTCGGCGCGTGGATCCGGAGTCGCAGGGGGCTGGTTGAGCCGGCCAACTTCTGGGGGAAGCTGAAGATGTTCGTCGAAGTGGTCGGAATCTCGTTGTTGCTCGTGGCGCTTTGGTTGGACATCAGTCTTTTGGTGGATCTTTCCGTCGGGACTCTCGCGGTCGCGTTGGCGGTCGCCATAGTAAGTATAATGTCTCGTCTGCACACATGAACGGGAAATCGATGCGATACATCGGCTGGGCCGCCGTCGGTGCTGCGCTGTGCGTGGTCTGTTTTTTCGCGTATTCCTTCCTTCCGCTCGCGGCTCCGTTGATGTTCAACTCGCCCGACGAGAACGCGAATCACGTGTTCGCGGCCGGTTTTGCGGAGACCGGACAGATGCATCGTCTGGAGGCTCTGAATATTCGGCTGGACGACGCGGTGCACCCCAGAAGCGTCAAGGTGGTGGACGGTGTTCAGGTGCCTGGCGGTTTCGTCGGTCTGCCGCTGATATACGGCATACTCGGCAAGGCGTTCGGTGTCAGGAACATACCGTTGGTGACACCGGTCCTGGCGCTTCTCGGCGTCATCGCCTGGGGATTGCTGTTGCGCAGGAGGTACGGCAATGCGATCGGGTTGCTGGCGGCATTCCTGCTGGCGATCAATCCAGCCTGGTGGTATTGGAGCGCGCGGACGATGATGCCGAACGTCCCGTTCATCTCGTTATTGCTCATCTCGTCGTATTTTTTCATCAACCGACCGTTCGCGTCATTCGTCAGGAGGCGTGGCGCGGAGGGCATGCATCTGCTACGCGTCTCAGATTACGCGATCGCCGGCGTCTTTTCCGGCCTGGCTCTGGCGGTGCGTCCGGTGGAGCTTTACTGGCTTATCCTGACCGCGCTCGCGGTCGCTGTCGTCGTCCGGAAGCTTCCGTGGAGAGGCGTCATCGTGACCTTCGCGTTCATGCTGATGACGCTCGCACCTTTCGCGATATTGAATAGCAGTCTCTACGGCGGTCTCTTTTCCACCGGTTACGGCGATGTCGTGGCCACGGTCTCCGAAAGTGCGCATCAGGGAACGGGGGCGCGGCTCCTGGGTCCGTTGCGGCCCATGCTGTTTCCGCTCGGTTTCGCGCCGAGAATCGCCGTCGCGAATTTTTGGACGTACGGACTGAAGTTCTTCTGGGGCTGGACCGTACTCGTGGGTGCGGCCGTGCTGCTGCTTCTGCGTGACCGGAGACACCGCGGCAAGAAGCCCCTTCCGACCGGTTCGAAAGCGTTTCTCACCGCCGGAGCAGTCATGACCGTGTGGCTGGCGTTCTTCTACGGCAGTTACGTCGTCACCGACAATCCGGATCCCGACGCCGTGACGATCGGCGTATCCTACACGAGATATTGGCTGCCGCTCTTCGTCATGTCGACCCTGCCGGTCGCGGTCGCGATCGTGAGACTGCTTCGGGAGCACGCGAAAAAGAGATGGATCAAGCCGGTTGTCGCTATCGCGCTCGTGCTGATGATGGCATCGTCCGGCCATGTCGTCTTTTCGTCGGAACAGGAAGGGCTGTCCGCGGTGCGTGCCACCCTGGTCGATTCGTACGCGACACACCGGGTCGTGATCGGTCTGACCGAATCGAACGCGTTGATCGTCGTGGATCGCGGCGACAAGCTTTTCTATCCGGAAAGGGCGGTCATGCAGCCATTGCGAAGCGATAGGACATATGATCTGCTGCCGAAAGCCGTGCAGGCGGCCCCCACCTATTATTATGGCATTACGTTTCCGGAGCGTGATTTCAATCATCTGACCGAGGTCCTCTTGGCGCCGCGCGGCTTGGATATCGAACCGCTGATCACCATCGGTGAAGAGACGCTTTATCGTTTCAGCGCTCTCGATGAAGATTCAGACGAACGATCCGAAGAATGAATGGAGTAGGAAAGACATTCGCCGTTTCCGTGAGGGTCGCCGCCGTGCTGGTGGTGGCGGGGCTTGTCGTCTACGTATTGTCCGCCGCGATAGCGCCGGAAGGATACCTGCGGGCGTCGACCGATCTTTCCGATCCAGCGCCGTTCATCTCCGAACCGAAGCCGGGAAACAGGGTGGAGCTCACCGAAGACGGCAAGGCTCACCGGCTCCTCGGCGATCCGGTCTATCTGGACCTGACGCTACCGGACAAATACGAGACCGTGACGGTCGAAGTCGCCTATCTGAACCAGGGTCAGTCCCTGCTCGAGATCGGTGCGCTGGCGAACAGACTCGACGGGCAGTATGATATGGTGCCGGCCGAGAGCCGACTCTTAGACACACTGCCCTGGTCGCGGGTATCGAGCGGCGACGTGCTGTTACTGCAACGGCGTAAGGAATACCCGTCCGTGGAGGAATTCCTGAAGGCACCGCCGGCCACTATCCGCGTCGCTTCGTACAGGGCCGGAGTCGAATGGCCGCACCGTCCCGTCTCATGGAGCGAACGCGCCGACATGGCGGTGCGTGACACCTCGTTGCGGGGTCGGCATAGGATCCTGACGTACAGTGGCGGTGAGCCGCTGGCGTTCAGCTTCACGGTCCAGGACATGAACCGGCAGGCCGGCGCGGATCCGGTGACCGTTTCGGTGTATAAAGGAGGGGAGGAGAAGGATGCGGTCGCCAGGACGGTGCTCGAGGACGACGGTAACACGTCCGACGACCAGACCTCGTCCTCGCTGCGCACGGTATCGGTCACGGTGCCTGACGCGGATGCCGGCATTTATCGCATAGAATTCACCGCGCCGGGCGATATCTTCATCAGGAAGATGATGTTCAGGCAGGCGAAGGCGGTCTTCCTCGGTAGTCTGTATCTGAGTGATCACGTGGGGTACAGTGACAGGCTGGAACCGGCGAAGGTCATGGTCTCCGGCAGTTCGTTGGTCGCGCGGACATCGCATATTGAAGGGCTGCAGGGAATCAAGGTGGGAGACAGCGTATTAGAACTGAAAGAGCCGCATCTGAAGCACTATGCCTGGCTCGATGATTTCCGGGTGACGGTGCCGGTCGTCTCTCCGAAACGCGACGTGCTACTGGAGAGTGATGGCGTGTTCGCGCTCGATCCCGACGATCTCTTCAATCCGCTTCCCGCGGAGATAGACTGGCACACCACTGCGGAGGACCTCGATCGAGCGGGAATCGACTTCTTGGTCGCCGAGTACGAGACGCCGGAGAGCGACGGGGTGCGGTCAGTCGCGACCGCGACCTTCGAGACGGTGAATCTCGCCACCACCGAAGATGGTGCCTTCCGTTTTGCCATTTCCGCGCCGGGCATCGAGTACACACAGAAGGATCTGCGCATCCAATCTGTGACGTTCACCATGCGACGCGCGCCCACGGGTTGGTCGGTCGGTTTGAGGCGGTTCTTCGAACGGTTGGGTAGTGGCGCTGAAGATACGGTGACCGCGATCATATTACCGCACGGTAAGAGTTACGGTGAGTCGGTGGAATAAACACATACTATGTCGGAAGGTAGGACAATCGAAAAAGTGTTGCCGTATGTCGCGGAATTGGGTATGGTCGGATTCATCGCCACCGCGTCTGTCGCGGCGATCGGTGTGGCGTCTGAACTCGTATCGCCGGGGCTGGTCTTCAATCTTGTCGCGCCGCAAGGAATCGCCGCTGTCATGGTCCTGGCGGGCGCGTTGTCATTGTTGTCGGAGAGATCGCGTCGCGGCCTCACCGAGAGTCTGCTGTACGCCGTCATATCGCTGGCGATCTCCGCCAGCGTGACATTCGCGGCATGGAGGTATTTCGAAGCCCTACCGTTCGATAGGGGCATCATCACGGTGGCCGCCGGAGGCACTGCTATCCTTGTTTTCATCGCGGCCTTCAGGGCCGCACGAAGAGACTTTAGATAATAATCAGACATTATGTCCGACTGTATTTTTTGCAAGATCATCAATGGGGAGATTCCCGCCCTTAAGGTGTATGAGGACAAGCACACGCTAGCCTTCCTGGATATCGAGCCGGTGAGCATAGGGCACACCCTGGTCATCCCGAAGGGGCACAGCGATAACCTGAACGAACTGCCGGAGGAGATGATCTGCCCCCTGTTCGAGACGGTCAAGAAGGTCTCCAAAGCGCTCACCGAAGCGATCGGACCGAACGACTATAACGTCGTCATCAATGTCGGTAAGGATGCCGGTCAGGAGATCCATCATACGCATGTGCATGTCATTCCGCGTGAGTCGGACGACGGATTACAGAGGTGGCCGAAGGTCGAGGTGACGGAGGAGCAGATGGACAGGGCGGCGGAGAAGATACGGATGGCCGCGCAAGCATGAAACAAAAGGACCCACTGAGGGTCCTTTTTGACTGTCAGTCAGGTCGGTCCTGATATATAATCATGATATAAGCGAGACGATCCATAATCGTGACACATGATTAGAGGCATATCATCCCTTACGGATTACAGGTTCATGTCAGTGGCCGTGATTGCTGTCCTGCTATTCTTGTTATTCCCCGCGTTTACGGCGCAGGCCGCCACCCCCATCTCCGGCACCATCCCTGACGGTACGGTCTGGGATGCGGTCGGTAGTCCGTACACCGTCGAGGCTGATGCCACCGTCCCGGCCGGGGCGACCTTGGTCGTCGAATCCGGCGTCACCGTCGAGTTCGCGGCAGACACCGGACTCACCGTCGAAGGTAGTCTCAACGTGAACGGCACCGAGTCCGACCCGGCGGTCTTTACTTCGCTTTCCGCCACTCCCGGAAGCTGGAGCGGCATCCTTTTCGATTCCGGCAGCGCAGAGAGCACCCTCACCCACGTTCACGTCAGCTATGCCGGAGCGCCCTGTTCCGGGATCTGCCGCGGTGGCATCACCATCGTCACCGGTCCGATCGACATCATCTCCGGACGCGTCCATGATTCTCTGACATACGGCATTGTCCAGTACGACGGATTGGTGACCGTCACCGGGACCGAGATCGATCATCAACCCTACGGTTTCTCTCTCGCTCATGGCACCGCGACCCTCACCGACAACATCATCCACGACAACACCTACTACGGCGTGAACGCCAACGCCTGGGAAGGGACCTTGACACTGACCGACAATACTTTCACCGCGAATGCGAGCGCAGCGGCCCGCATCAACGGCGGCGTGGATCTCGTCTCCGCCTCCAGCAACGAAAGCACCGGCAGTGCCAGGAACGGTCTGTTGATGTACGGCTTCCTATCTCACGACCAGACCTGGGACGCGGACCTTC
>JAYEJB010000003.1:0-6055 GCA_034716415.1 Patescibacteria group bacterium | reverse complement strand
GGCCAGGATACCCTTGATGATCCCCATGATGAGCACTCCGCCCATGACCGCCCGCACCGCGATGCTCAACTTATTGAACACCAATTCGTCATACTCGTCCGCCAGCGGCGACATGGCCAGCAGTTTCTTCTTCACCTTGTGGCCATCCTTCAGCAGATAGTAGACGGAAATGAGCACGACCAGGAAACCGAACAATACGGAAAACGCGTTCGAGAACAATCCGATGATGTTCGCCGAGAGCGATTCCGCGACCTTGCCGGCGAAACCGAACGTCTGATTTATCAATCCCGGAATCTGACTGTGCATACTCTCCGGCAACGCACCGGCCAGCACACCCGAAAGACTGGCCGTCTCCAGCCAGATCCGAATATCACCGAATACTCCGATCAACTCACCCGTGAGCGCCGCCAGGAAAAATACCAACGGAAACAATACCGCAATGGCGATGAACAACACCGTCAGGAAAGCGGCCGACATCTCCGACTTGAACAGCTTGCGCAAGTAGCGATAGAGCGGCGCTGAAACGATGGCCAGCACCCCACCGAAAGCCAGAAGCGTCAAATACGGCCTGAACACCATCAATGTCAGGATAAGGCTCAAGACCAGAGCGGTCAGGAAGAAGAAAATTTGGAAGCGACGATGGCTCATAATTACCTTAATTATAGCAAAAATTGACCCTGTCAGCAATCGCGGTCAGATACTTGGCTTTAATGATGACTCCCCGGGCTTTAGCCCCGGGGTATCAAATTTCTAAACCGCTATCATCCACCAAAGCTACCCACCTTCGCCAAGGCTACGATGGGTCCACAACTCATATACACAGGTTAAAAACCTGTGGTAATTAGCGGAGGTGGATAAGCCTGGAAATCACTGTTACGGCTGACGTGACGACTATACAGCAAAGCAGGGCAAAAGTCAGCAGACCGACCAGAAGCGCCAAACCCGACTCCAGCGAGTCAAATATCAGTCCAGAAGCATCCCAACCGAATATTGCTGATCCAGCGGCGGCCAAACCGATGATTACGGCCACCAAAACCGTACCCCAGGCCGCGTTTTTCAGGTCTGTAGTCGACGGCGCCAGATGAGTCGGGACTGAAATCAGGAGATACAGCATCACGAACGCCCTCCAATCCCAAACCGCAATCGATTTCAACATCTCGACCACGAAAGTAAAGTAGCTGCCCGCGACGGACAGGACTCCCCCGTGCGCCAGCGAGACGCGCATGGCGTCGATCGCGCCAGGCACGAGAAAAACCGCCGCGAACCAGAGCGCTGTCGCTCCACCGAAAAACGGCGCCGTACCGATGACAAATGACGATAACGGATTTTTAGGCTTGTCATGCCTGACGTAACCGAGGACGATCTGCTCCCCTTCCCGTTGCGGTGAGAACAGACGGACCTCGCGGACGCGCGTCCACGTCAACAGACATCCGACATAATGCGACAATTCATGGATGATCGTCCCAGGGAGAGACACCAGCAGATAGACGACTGTACCGAAACGCGAAAAAAGCGTGCGATTCAGATGCCGCGATAACAAGTGCAGCGCGATGAGCTGCACGACGATCAGTATTGTATGCACCGCTAATTCCATGAAGGCTCCACGGGCTGAAGCCCGTGGTATTCTGCGGAGGCGAATAAAAAATGTCCCGGATAGTTCCGGGACGCCGACGGTCAGTCTCTACCATAACGACCGCCCTTGATCAGTCTCAGTCTGGGACCGCTCTCATCCGGCATGTCCCGAATCTGCCTCATGACCTCTTCCGTGACCCGTTTGACCACGCGACGGTCCACATCTTCGGGGATCTCCGCAGGATTCTCTTGGGTTATGAGCCGGATACTGTAGACATTCCAGACAATCTCACGCAGGTCGGCCTGGCATCGCGGACAGAACGACAGATGAGACCCAAGCTGATCCGTCAGCCTAGTCGAACTGCCGTCGACTACATCCTGCACGAATATCCGACGTATCGCATCCACCCCTTCGGTAACCAAGTCACCGTCTGATGCGTGCGCAAGCTTCTCGAGATCGTTATCCGGATACTCACACATCTCTTCGAAGATGTGCTGCAGGAAACCGCCGGGGATGTGACCGCGAATCAGGCCCTGCCACAGATAGTCCTTCGCGACTACCCGCAGATCCGAGAGACTCGATATGCAGTCCCGCCAGAGAGAAATGAACGTGATAAAGACCCAAAACCGGAGCCGTATGCCGACCCACCACATGAGCAGCCAATCCAATATCTTCATCATCCGTATCCTTTCCCAAATCAAAACAGCTTCTCATGAAGCCCTTCTTTTGTCAATATTTCGACTAAGCTATCTCCAACCTATCGACGGCCCGATGCCCCAAAAGCCAGTAGATGCTGGCCAGCGCGAGCGTCACTACCAGGATACCGAAGCCCGCCAGCACGTCGAATTTCGCCTCGGTGAACAGCATCAGCGAGAACATGTAGACGTAACGCGCCACGACGAACAGGTACGCGAGTCCGATGGTGGTCGCCAACAGCCCGGAGGGTGAAGTCGAAAGCGTATCCGGATTCTGGTCGCGAAAATTCGGTCGCATCGCTCCCTGACCCAAAGCGAGCACGGTCACGGCGAGTACGGTACAGGCGGTCGCGTACAGCAGGAACATGATCATCACCGCCGGCAGGGCGAACAACGCGGCCGAGATCCAAGTGACGGCGCCCATGATCACGAACAGGAACGACGCCCAGAAGAAATACTTCCAGGAAAAGATCTCATGCGCGTGAACCGGACTGGCCCAGACGATCCAGGCGGCCCGCCCCTCAAGGGAGAACGACGGGAAGGCGAAGCGCATGCATGTCGTCAACGTGAAGTAACCGACCGCGACATAGATGAACGCCACGGCAGCGGCGAACATCTCGACCTTCTCGAACGCCTGAAGCATCGACAATCCGCGGACCGCGAGAATGTACAACGCCAGAAGCGCCACCAAGAAACTCGCCCGCGACACCTCCTCCGGATTGCGCGTAAAAGCCAGCAGGTCCTTTTCAAACAGGTATCCGTGACCCCACTTCAATACGCGCGGGAACGGTCTGGACGAACGCGGGGTGGCCGTAATCACATCCTTCGGCCGGGCGATGAAACGACGCTCGCGGTAGAGCTGCCAGAGAGGAATATACAACCGCCAGGCGAAAATGGCCAACACACCAAGAAGCGCTAAAGTGAACGCCGAAGCGAAAATCAGACCCACGACCGATCCGGCCTCCAACACACCGGGGGTCAGGGCGGTCAGGAACTCGACCAGATGGTGCGTAGGCGCGAACTGGAAAATCTCCCTGATTCGACTGACAGCCGCTTCGCCGCCCTGCGGAGTCGTGGCGGCGAGGACCGTGAAGATCTCGCGTGTCATGACGCGACTCGAAGCCATTATCGCTATTCCGAAGAACAGCGCGATCTCGGCCAGATAGGCCAGTGATGGAGCGACTTTGCGAAATGCCAGTGCGAACAAGAACGACAAGATGCCACCGGTCACGGCGATCAACAGCGCGAACAACGTCAGTGCCCCGACCGTTGATATGTAATACGCCCATGACGCGTCGATCGTCATGCCTAAAGCCGCGATAGCCGGCATGGCCAAGACGAAGATCGGCCACGAAGACAGGAACATGGCGACAGCGAAACGATACGCGAATACGGTCTGCGGCGGCACGGGCATGGTAAACAACAGCTCCGCCTCTTCGTTCTGGAACATCAATGTATATGAAGCGATGACGAAACTCACGACACCCAAGAGGAACACCGCCGCGAAAGCCAGCTCAAGCACGTACATGACTATAGCCGGACCGGCGTACGGCTCCGACAACAGGTAGACGAACGACCGGTTGAAAAACATGTAAATACCGAACATGACCGTCAATATGACGGCCAGGAAAACTCCGGCGACGAAAAATTTCGCCCAACCCGCGACGCGCAGAGACTCCTTCACCTGCACCAGGCGGTACTTGAAGATCGTCGACAACGATGCGTGGGTCATACTGTGGCCGTAAGCGCCATGTAGATGTCTTCCAGCGATCCGCCTTCAAGTTTGGCGCGTCGCAACAACTGCTTCTTCGTTCCCTCGACATCCAGCACACCCTCCTTCAGGACCCCGTACTTATCGCAGATCTCATCGGCAATCGGAAGCGTGTGAGTGGAGAGCAGGACCGCCCCGCCGTCCTTGGCGTAATCGGACAGCATCTTCTTTACCGTGCGTGCGCTCGCGGGATCCAGTCCGACCATCGGTTCGTCGATCAGGATCAGTTCCGGTTCATGCAGGAAAGCGGCGATGATCGACATCTTCTGCTTCGTGCCGCGCGAGTACCCCCCGAACAGCGCGCCGGCCAGGTCATGTATCCCGAATTCCCCCAACAACTCCTCGATTCGCGCGTCCCGCAACGTCCGATCCATGCCGAACAGCTCTCCGACGAACTGCAGGAATTCACGACCGGTCAGCCGATCGTATGCGTTCGGTTCATCCGAAACGTAACCGATGTGCTCCTTGGATTTGGTCGACGCCTCTACCACGTCATATCCTTGGACCAGGACAGAACCCTCTGTCGGCCGGTAAAGTCCGGCTATCATCTTGAGGGTGGTGGTCTTGCCGGAACCGTTAGGTCCGATCAGACCGTAAATTTCGCCCGGCCGCACGACAAAGGAAAGATCCTTAATCGCGGTCAGGCTACCGAACGTCTTGGAGACATTTTTGAACTCGAGAACGGGATTTGCCATATGAATGCAGTATAGCATATCAGGGCGGGAAGAGCGGAAAAAGGGTAGAGGCGAAACACGAAAAGACGGAGAAAAAAGACACATGAATTACCACGAGCTGAAGCCCGTGGTAATTCATGGATGTCCGTATATCCGTCAGCTTGTCAGGGTGAAGAACCGATAGAGTAAACTCCAGGCACGGAGCGTCACGTAGTCGTCGGAGAGGGAGAGTGGTGCGAGTCGTGTCCGGTCCGGCCTGTCGGGTGTCACGCGGACGCCTCTCGCTCTCATCTCGGCGGGGTCGAGACCCTTGGCTCTCACGAACCCCTCGGTCATCGGGGTGGGGATGTTGTGGTGGATGTGTTCGGTGCGACCGTGGTGAGCAACTTCGATGTCGACGTGGGTGCCGCATTCCCAGCAACTGCCGATGTCAGTGAGGGTGAACTGCAGGGCCTTGTAGTCGGTGTTGACGTCGGTGGTAAGCTCGCTGTAGTCGGCGATGAAGCCTTCAGGCGGTTCCACCGTGACCGTGACGCCCCAGTCCCCTTCCGAGTCGAAAACGAAAGGATAGAGCTCCTGAGTATCGTCCCATTCGATGTACTCGGGTTCGATGATGTAGAGGACGGAACCGTCCTTCTTGGTGGTCTTCGCCGGGACGCTCGTTCCATCGGCACGGACGATGACGTTCAGGCGTTTGTCGACCGTCTCACCGCTGAGGACCGGGACTAAAGATACACCGGCGGCGACCTGGGTCTGCGGGTCTTCAGAGACGATGAGGTATTCTCCGGGTGCGACACCGACATGAGCTAGCCCTTCGGAATCGGTGGTGCCGGAACCGTCCGACATGCAGGTCATGAGAATGGTGGAGTAGTCATGCGGGTTGTAGCCGATGAGGTCGGCGCAGGAGCCGGCTTCCTTGGTGTATACGTTCACGGTGGCTCCCACGACCGGTTCCTTGGTGCTACCAGGGTCAGCGCCCTGCCCCACGGTGTGACGACGGAAGAGGACGGAGAGTTCGGCCGAAGGCAGGTCGATGGTGACATTGAGGGTCTGGGTGACTTCCTCGTTCCCAGCGTTGTCCGTGGCACCGTAGTGGAGGGTGTACGTGCCTTCCTCGGTGAAGTCGATCGGTGAGGCGTATTCGTTCCAAGTGAGACCGCCGTCGGTGGAATGCTGCAACGACGCGACACCCGTGCCGTCGGGGCCGTCGTCGGATGTGAGAGCGACGGAGACCGACGAGACATACGTGATGCCGTCCGGAGCCAGGGTACCAGAGACGGTGGTGGTCGTGACGGGTGCGATCGTGTCGACCACACCCGCACCGATCGTGACGTCCGTGGTG
>JAYEJB010000002.1:1629-22025 GCA_034716415.1 Patescibacteria group bacterium | reverse complement strand
AATTACCATTCGCTGCCACCGACCGCACGGTGATGCCTGGGCGCTAATCTGAGCGGCAAAATGAGAACTTACAAACCGGAAGTTTTAACTTCCCAAAAAAGCGGAAGATTTAACTTCCCTTTGACAATTCAGTCAACCCCCCTTGACAGTATTCGATTTCCGTGTTATCCTCCCTATTGTCGAATTTTCCCAGTACGGGAAGCGCTTCTGCGGGTGGCTGAAACCGCCTAGCCATGAAATTGAACGGGCCAGCCACCTGAAGAGACTCTACGTGACAAGGTGGAGAATGCGGAATTACCCTCGGCAGTGCCTAAGGGTTCGGGCACGGTAAATATGTGAAACCCGCGGTTGTTCAGACTTACAACTTCCGCCGCAACGTGACGACACGTCGGCCGCGGACATCACCGCTACGAGGTATCGGGTGCAGTTGAAACAGTGCTGAACAAGCGCCACCCGGGCGCTAACAGTACGTCCTAGACGTGCAAAAATGCGGGCATACGAGACTTCTTCGACAACCTACTGGTCGCTACCGCCGTGATACTCCTTGAACGAAGAGAATGGGGAGCAAATCTACACGGCACCGTCACTTTCCGACATCTCATTCCGACAGCGACCACAAGACCCGTCCAACGATTCCGGCAGCAGCCGTTCGCGAAACACACGCCGGCCGACAGCAGATCGAGCCGACGTCGCAACGACCGATGGGCCAAAAAGGCCCTCGACTTCGACCGCGACCGGCGAGACGCAAGCCGAACGACGACCCTCGCCGCGGCCAACATAAAAAACGGCCGCCGCGACATTACGTCCCTGACGGGTTCCCTCCTTGGAGGCCAACGCTTCATGCTGAAGTGCTGGCCTCCATTTTTTATCCCCAGTTGGAAGCAAAAACAGGCAGCCTGTTTCATTTCAGAAACAGACTGTCTGTTTTTGCTTCCAACTGGGGATAAAACTACAACAACCTCTCAATCCCCTCCCACGTCTTCTCCGCCGTCGCTCTCCAGGTGAAATCCCTTACCCGCAAACTACCGAGCTCCGAGAGCTTCTCCCGCAACCAGGACTGATCGATAATCCGTCCCATCGCTTCAGCGATACCGACCGCATCATTCGTCTCAAGATAATAAGCCGCTTGCCCGGCCACTTCCGGTATCGCCGAATTCCGCGACGTGATGACCGGCGTCCCGCAGGCGAACGATTCCAGCACCGGAATCCCGAATCCCTCATGCCGCGAAGGAAACACGAATGCTTCCGCCCCCGCGTAAAGATGCGGCAATTCATCAGCACCTACATAGCCCATCTCGCGAATACCTTCGATGCCGTCACCCAACACTTCATCCGCGCCCCGTCCGCGCTTGCCGACCAGTACGAGATTATGATCACTATGACTCTCACGAAACTTCCTGAACCCTTCGACCAGTGCGGCGAAATTCTTTTTCCTTTCCAAACGGCCCACGAACAGGAAGTACGGTTTACTGACCCCGTGACGATTCAGGACAGCAGACGTCCGACTCATATCCAGGTCCGACCTGAACGACGATTCATCATAGGACAGATGCGTGACCGAGATCCGCTCCGCGTCCGCCCCGAACCACTTCATGATCTCCTGGCGTGAAAACTCCGACACCGTAAAAATATGCGCGGCGCGCCTGACCGCGTAACGCGCGGCGAACCGATGATACGCGCGTCCCTTCCACGAATACGCTTCCGGAACGACCATGAACGTCACGTCATGCAGGGTCGTCACCGCCTTCTTCGGCAACACCAACGGCAACGTATGTGCCGGCACGAACAGCAGATCCGGCGGACGCACCAGCATCTCCCAAGCCAACCGCATCTGCGTCCAAAGATACCTCGGCGGCCAGCGCAACACCCGGTTCTCCCAATGCGCCGGCAGGTCGACCAAATCATCGCGCAGGGGCTCCTTGGAATACAAGACGACCTGACAGGAATCGGGTATCAACGACTTCAACTCCCGGATGAGATGATAGGCATACCACTCCGTGCCGGTGCGCGTGATCGAATTGGCCCGCGAAGCATCGATACCGATAACTTTCCGGCTTTCCGGCTTTCCGGCTTTCCGGCTTTCCGCCCTTTTTTCACTGTACCTAGCCATTTTATCATTCGTCACTCTTGACTATTCTGTGTCTTTTAGTGTAACATAGGTCAGTTATCTAGCCAGGGCCGATAACTTTGCACCATCAATACGAAAAGGAGATCCTAATGATTTCTCGTGAAGAGGTTCGTGACAGGTTTCGAGCTGCGTTCATCGGGGCGATCATCGCCAACGCCATCGCCGACAAGTATGACGGCATGGCGGCGACGGAAATCGTAAAGACCACTGGCGGAGTGGGTATCGAACTCATCAAGTCCGTCAAGCGGGTCGGCTGGAATCATGTTCCGATGTGTACTGAAGATGTCATAGGAAAGCCCGGTGCCGCGTCACTGCTGATCCTGACGGCGGCGGAATCGCTGAAACAGAATAACGGATTCGACCCGGCTGGACAGGCGAAATCCCTTATCTCCCTCAGCTCCCTGCCGCAAGCATGGGAGATGTCCGAAGCGACCAGGCGGAGCCTGTGGGAAATCAAGACCGGCAGGAATCCGAACACTCCGTCGGACTACAGAAACGATCCGGAAAGCCTCGACCTCGACGCGATCATGCGCTGCATCCCGCTCATTCTCCACCACGGCGCGCGCTTCAGCGATACCTCCGTGCTCGCGGAAGACCTGGGGCGGATGTGTCGCATCACGCACGCCGAACCGGCCGTGTACCTCGCCGCGGCGAGCATCACCCCGATGCTGATGTGGTCGTTCTGCATGCCGGACTCTTTCACGCGACGGAGAGCGATCGATGAGAAAGACATCGTTATCGACTCCCTCACCCGTAACAGTTTGAGGGAAGACTTCATCAGCGATGAGACTGACGAGGATATCGGGATGGCTCCGGTGAGATGCTTCGATCTGCCGAGTGAGATCCTTGAAGACCATCTCAAGTTGAGAGAGGCATACCCCAACCGAGAGACGCTCATGGACGCCGTTCCGTTCTGCATGGCGGTAAGCCTAAGGAACGCGAGGTCTTTCGCCTACGCGATCCAAGAAGTCGTCAACGCCGGAGGTGCCACTGGAGCCAACGCCGCTCTGGTCGGGGCGATCGTCGGTGCGAACGTCGGCATCTCGGGGATCCCCAAGGAATGGCGTGATGCTTGTCCCGATGTCGCGTCAGCCAGGGAGGCCGCCGACGGATTGCTGAATCTCATCCGGAATGACGGACGGTGGATGAATTCGCTGCCCCACCCGAATTCGCGACAAGACGAGATAATCGCAAGCTGCTGACCGTCCGCCGGACTTTCTCAAAGCACCCGCATCTGCGCGGGTGTTTTTCTTTTCTCTCCAGATTTTCAAACGAAAAGAAGTACGGAACAACGTACTTCTTTTGATGTCGAATTGGGGATGAAGACTCCCCGGGCTGAAACCCTGCCTGTCGGCAGGCAGGCCGCGGTATTATGCGGAGGCGAATAAAAGCCTACTCGCTCCAAAAGCCGAATCCGTGTCGCATGGCGTCGATGCCGGCAACGATGAGCTGTTCGGCATATTCGAAATTCGGATACTCGACGTTGTGGAAAGCGAGGCCGCGACGGACCAAGTCGAGATTCACGTTCACCTCACCGGAGTGCACGTACCGCTGCATCCGCCCGGACCTGTCGGTGTCCTTCCAGTCGCGCTCCAACATGACTTTCCTGCCCAGCAACAATTCGCGCAGGCGCGACTTGGCCGCCTCCTGCAGATCCTCGTTCGACGGTATGTCCACGCTCAACAGCCTGACCTCGCTGCCGTCATCCAACTCAACGATATCTGCGGTCTTTACCGCTGTGACTTCGACCTCAGTAATCTTCGGAGGGTCATCCTGTTCGACAGGAATCCCCGCCAACGTGTCGCCGTTCACCGGAACGCCGCTCTTCATGATTTCCCAGGCATCGTGCGACGTGGCCAGCCTGCGCCGCAGTTTCGAGTTCGGATCGACATACCACGCCGCGCCCAGCAGATCGTCCGGCTGAATGACGTGTCCGGCAACGGTCTCCGCGTACTCGACGTCATGATCGTCGCCGACACGCTCCGCCAGCCGCTCAATATGCATATAATTGACGTGAAAAGCCCGCGCCACCAATCGTTCCAAGGCCTCGCGCGGCCGCCCCAAAGACACTCGCATGTGCGACCGGGGATTCACGTACCACGCTTCGCCGTGTGACGAAACGTCGATGAGTATCCGGCCCATCAGGCCCGCGGGTACGTCGGCGCGCGCCATCGACAGCGGGGCTAACGCCATCAACGCCGTCACGACCGTTATCAATGCTATTTTCGGTTTCATAGGATTCAAATTATTGCCACCTTCCTATATTTGATACCAACTCGGGCTTAAGGTCAACCGCTTGGATTGACGGAAGCCGCGCGGACTGCGTAAATGAAAGTGGTTCTTTTCAAATAGGAGATGACAATGGATCCTTTTGCTTTCAAACAGCATAGCCTCAAGTCAGGCTTGCGGGTGTTTCATCAGCGTCGGGATATCCCCTGGGTCCTTTGTCTGCTGTGGGTCAACGCAGGCGAGATAGACGACCCGGAAGGCAAACCCGGCATCGCGCACCTTACCGAACACCTGCTGTTCCGCGGTTTCGGAGACTATCCGCAGATGGACGACATCCTGGACCTGGTCTACTGGGCGGCTGAGCGGGATATCATTTTCGTGACACCACTGGTCGGCCACCACACTACGCAGGTCGGCTGCAGGGCCGAATTCCGGATGATCGAACAGGCATTGCGGCTGATTCACGCGTTCATGTTCCTGCCCCATCTGGACACCGGACTCGAACATGAACTCAAGGTGATCCAGAGAGAAAGGGACGAAAAGATCACCAAGAGGCTGCGTGACGCGGAGAAGAAGAGGCTCAAGGCTTTTTTCGGAAGCCATCCGCTATCGCAAACTGGGAGGTTTCCGGAAGACAAGCTACTCTTCAGCAGTACGCTCGACGACGTCCGCCGCTACCACACACGCATGTTCGACATCAGGAACGCGAATCTGGCGCTGATCGGTGACACACCATGGGGCAAACTTCGGCCGATCGTGAAAAGGGTGTTCCAGGTCAAGCGCCGGCGTGCATGGAGCGCCCCAAAAATTCCGCAGCTCAAGTTGAAGCCACCGAAGCCCCGAAAGAACATCGTCCTGTGCGATGACGACGGTTCCGGTGAGACGATCGACATCAACTACCACTGGATCATGCCGCCCCAGGACAGGTTTGCCCTGGTGGCGCTCCAGGAATGTCTGGACACCCTCTTCAATAAGGTGCTACGGGACGAACTCAAACTGTGTTATGAGGTCGATATGACCTATGACATGACCCCCCTGTACTCGGAGTTGAGTGTCTCGATCACTGTCGATTCAAGTTTCGCGAACGTGGAAAGAGCGCGTCAGGCGATTCACGGCATCCTGAAAGACGGATCCGGAATCGTCGATATCCTACCTGCCGAAATCCACAAACACTGCCTCGACTTGCGGCTCGACATCCACGAGATCGAAGACGTGCTGGATGAGTTGATGACCTCGGTGACGAGAATCGGATGTCCGCTCTCGCTGAAGGAGATCATCGCCGGAATCCGCGCGGTCACCGAGAATGACGTCCTGAAAATCCTCCGGAATCACATCACACCGCGACTTGCCTTCGTCGAGATCGTCGAAGGTGAGTGATCCGAACCGAAAACGTCCCACTAAGTGGGACGTCTTTTTTATCGGCTCGGCGGCGCGACTGCCGTTATTATCATCGATACTGAGTGATGTCTTATGCACAGTTGGGCGGAAAAACAGGCAGCCTGTTTCCTGCGGGAAACAGACTGTCTGTCTTTTCCGCCCAACTGTGCATAAGACATCTACCGTTTTTCCCCTACTTGGTCGCCATCACCGAACGTTTGTACGACGCCAGATTATCCAGCGCGATACCCGTTCCCTTGACGACGCAAAGTTGCGGATCGTCCGCGACGAACGCTGGCACTCCGGTCGCTTCCGCAAAAAGGTCTGCCAGGTGCCGCAGCTGCGACGATCCGCCCGACAGTACCATCCCCTTCTCCATCACGTCGGCCGACAGTTCCGGCGGTGTGTTGTTCAGCACGTCCTTCAATGCGGTGATCATGCCGTGCAGTTCGGTCTGGATGGCGTCCGTGACGTCGTCCGAAGTGACGGAGACGATCCTCGGCAGGCCGGTCACCATATCGCGTCCGCGCACTTCCATCGACAGTTTCTCATCGAGATAGACCGCGGAGCCGATCTGGATCTTGATATCCTCGGCGGTCCGCTCCCCTACCGCCAGTCCGTATTTCTTACGTACGTGTTCCCCGATCGCCAAGTCGATCTTGTTGCCGCCGACCCTGACCGAAGCCGAAGAGACGATTCCGCCGAGCGAGATGACCGCCGCTTCCATCGTTCCGCCACCGATATCGATGATCATGTGTCCGGAAGCGCTGCCGATCGGGATGTCCGCGCCGATGGCCGCCACTATCGGCTCTTTGATGATGTAGGCCGCCCGTGCGCCCGCGCGGACCGAAGCGTCCACCACCGCGCGCCGCTCGGTCGACGTGATACCGCCCGGTACCGCGACCATGACCTCCGGCCGGAAGAGCCGCGCCCCTCCGAGCGCCTTGTTGATGAAATAACGCAGCATCGCCTCGGTCATCCGATAGTTGGCGATGACGCCGTCCTTCAGCGGACGGTGCGCGACAATGGTGTCGGGCGTGCGTCCGAGCATGTCTTTCGCCTCCTTGCCGACAGCGAGGATCTTCCTGTCGACCGAAGAGACCGCAACCACGGAGGGCTCATTGATGATCACCCCCCGCTTCGGCACGTACACCAGCACGTACGTCGTTCCCAGGTCGATTCCGATTTTCGGTATGAACATGTGTGTGGGCTTAGTTTCCTTCCGTTTCCACCGAAAATTCCCGATCAATACGCAGATCCGTCGAGTATCTGTATGCACCGTCGCCCCATTCCGCCGGGTCTTCCGCCGGGGCGGCATCAGTCAGTTTCTTACCAAAATCAAGCTCAAGCGTCAAACCGTGACCGGTCGTTCCAGGCTGTTTTTCGACCGTCAGCGCGTAATTCCCGTCGTCGATCGCGTCTGCCACCAGAGTCGGCAGCAGATACCTGAACTCGAGCGTGCCGGACTCCCCCGGTTCTATGGATATGAAGGCCCCGAACGCCGTCCGATCGAGCTCGTCATACGTATCGGCGGTACCCGGACGTCGCGCCGGATCCTTGAGGTGGTCGTCCATCATCGCGCCTTCGACCGACAACAACACCGAACCCACCGGCACATACACTCGGGTGTAGGTCCTGTAGCGCGTCGTCTTCCAGTCGAAACCGCCGTGATGGTCATAGGTGACGGCCACTCGCGCTTCATAATCCCCTTCGTCGTTCAGGTATACGGAATACCTGATCCGGCGGTCGACCGCCGGATCGCTTTTCAGGCTCGCCAGGTTCGCGTCGATGACCGACACGTAATCATGCTCCACCGGACGCAATCGGCCGCCCCAGTCCTTCTGCAGAATGAAATCCTGCGCCCGCTGATCTTTCATGTAGGCGACGGCGTGAGCCTCCTCGAGATTCTGCTCCGCGGATTTCGCGACGCGCAGCAGATCACCGAACGAAAGCGACGTGACGCGGTCGAACATCTCCTGCATCAGCACGCCGATGATGTCCTTCCTGGCGAAATGCGGGATACCCTCGAGCGCGAAGCCCTGTTCGACCTCGAACTCCAGCTGGTCGGTGAATCCGTCCGCCTCGAACGTCTTGCCTTCCACCGTCACCGGTCCGATGATGCGTAGCACGTCCGCCGCGACTTCCGGAGTGACGCCGATGATGCCGTCGATCTCGCTCGTGTCCTCACCGACGACCGCGGCCTCCTCAAGATAGAACCGCTCCATGACCCGCGCTGACGTCGGAAAATCCGGCGACCAATTGGCGTCGCGCAGGTACCACTTGTCGATTCCGATGTAACGGCGGATGGGCTCGGGCGGCGGCGGACGATCGAGCCCTTCGGACGGTCCGTCGAGATAGTACACGTCGTTGGTGTCCATACTGATCAGTTCGGCGTCGCGTACCGTGACCGTTCCGTAGACACCGAGGAAACCGCCGGTCGGGCGCATCTCGGTGTTGTTCATGAAGAACAGGAGGTAACGTCTGTCCTCATCGTGGCCGAGCAACATCGGGAGCAGGTCCGCGACAGGCATGAGCACGGCCAATGCGTCACGCAGATTCTCAATCTTTTCGGTGGCGGACGCGAGCGACCGCTCCAGCTCACCGCCGAACACACCCTCAGGGACGGCATCCAATCTCGCAAGGGACGAATCCAGGCTGGCGACAGCCGAGCTGATGCGCGGCGCGCTCCGTTCGAGCGCGGCCAGCATCTCCCTCTTGCGTTCCGCGGTCAGCTCCCTGAAAGGAACGGTCACGTCCGGGAATATCCCGGCGAACGATCCGGTCAGTTCTTCGCCTTCCCGCACGGCGCCGAGCACATCCTCCGCGACCCCGAACGCCTCCCGGACGCCCGACATCGCCAGCAGACCGCTTTCGACGATTTCCGTCGCCGCGGTGACTTTCTTCCCTACCACGGGAAAGCCTGACAACGGACCCAACCGATCCAGCGCGTCCTTCGCTCCGGCGAATTCAACCTCGGCCGAAGACAGGTTCTCGATCGCCCCGCGCAGATCCAACTGCCGCGCCGCGCTTTCCGCCTCCGCCAGATACGTCTCACCGGTCTCGATGTGCGCCATCGCCGCTCTGGCCGCGCGATAGAAAGGATGCGCGACGAAAATCCCGACCGCGACCAGTACGACGGCGACCGCCACGATAATCACGATACGCGAAACAGGTCGCTTTCTCGTAGCGCCCGACCTCGCCTTCATCATGTTAAGTTTGGGATTGTTCATTGGGAAACGTAATAGTGGGGATAGCGGGAAGGAGCGGGACCTGCCGGCAGGCAGGCAGGGAAGGGGTAAAAAAACTTAACGGCGTTTTATCTCAAGACTTTAATAAATCATTCAACTTTTAGACTTCAAAACTCTCTCCTCAAACTTTCTGACTCTCACCTATTTCACCCCCCACTTCCTGAAATATTTCACGCAACTCACGATGTGCGTCCTCGTGGATCGACTTAACGGACCGAGCATCCACGGGACCTGCGCCGACAGACGCGCGTGATAATGCACCATGGTGGTTCCGGTGTAATAGACGATACGATATCCGGCGTCCCAGAAGCGCCTGCACCAGTCGGTGTCCTCGAAATACAGGAAATACCTGTCGTCCAGCGTTCCGACGCTGTCCATCGCCGATTTCCTGACCATCAGGACCGCGCCCAGGAGCCAGTCGACGTCGCGGGTGTTCTCGTGGTCATAATCGGACATCACGTACCGGCCGACCTCTTTCTTACCGACGGGCAGACGCCCGAAGGGGGTGCGCCTGAAGATCGGCGTGATCCACTTGGGAAACCTGTAGCAGGAATGGTCCACGGAGCCGTCCGGATGCAGCAGTTTCGGACCCATGACACCGACATCGGCATTGCGGTCCATGAAACGCACCATCCCGTCGATCGAGCCGGGTCGCACCGTGATGTCCGGATTCATGATGAGCACGTAACGTCCGCGCGCCTCCTCGATACCGAGATTATTACCGCCGGCATAGCCGATGTTCTTGGGTGACGCCACGAACTTCACCTCCGGAAAATTCTCGGCCAGCACTTCCTTCACGCCGTCACCCGAATCGTTGTCCACCACGATGATCTCGTAGGAACAATCCGTCGGATACAGCCGGATCGTCTTGACGCACTGCTTCACCAAGCCGCGGCTCCGGTAATTGAGTATGATTATCGATACATCCATCTTTCTCCTGTTAGACGAACCAGCTCCGGATATCCTTCCGGCCGGCCCGCGCCTTGTCCATGATTATCCTCCTTTTCCTGATCGCGCCCGGCAACGCACGGACGAACGCGGGTACCGCGGTGAGCGTCGCCGGATTGAACAGCGTCAGATAACAGAACTTGCCGATCTCGAAAAAAGCGATACGCGGCAGATCACGCAACAGGTTCAGCAGATGATCGTTCTTGATGATCGTCAGCAGGTGATTGCGGTACGAGAGCCGGCTCCTGAACAACGATCGCCCGGCATGGCCCCGCATCATCTTCCGGATAGAGAACTTCTCGACCCCGGACAACGCCCGGTAATGATAGGCGCGCGCGGCCGGAACGAAGATCGATTTCCATCCCAGGAGACGCAGGCGCCAGGACAGGTCCACGTCCTCCTTGTAGGCCAGGAAGTCCTCGTCGAAATACTCACTGCTCACCGCGGCGTCCACGAGTGCCTTCATCCTGTACATGGCCACCGCGCCAGAGACACCGAAGACCTCTTCGGTCCGCTCGAACCTTTCACCGTCCTTCTCGCCGGAACCGCGCTCGACCATGCGGCGCGAACGGAACACCCTCAATCCGGCCGTGTCGATCGTGTCGGAAAAGTCCTTCCCGCGCAGGTCGCCGTCCATGGTCTCATACACCTTGAGCAGTTTGCCGCAGGCGCTGCCCGCGTCGGTGCGGTGCTCGAACCTTTCGACTAGCCGTTCGACGAACCGCTCGTCGAGGATGATGTCCGGATTGGTCACCATGACGAACACCTCATCGTCGTCCGACATCATGTGCGTCCGCGCGTATTCGATGGCCTGGTTATGCGCCCGGGCGAAACCGAGATTGCGGGTGTTCTGCAGCACCATCGCCTCGGGATATTCCTTCCGGACGAACTCGGCCGAACCGTCGGACGACCCGTTGTCAACGATGATCGGGGTGAGATCCGGATACGACTGCGCCCTCACCGACTCCATGGCGTCGGGGAGGTATTTCATGCTGTTCCAGGTGACTAAGGATAACGCTACCCTGGGCATAATTATGCGATAAGCTGTCACGACACGGACGCCGCGACTGTCTCGTTAACATCGGTTGACTTCCGCTTCTTCTTCGTGACCTTGAAGCCGAGATACTTGCCCAACATGAGTCTGGTCTGCGCGTCGATCGCGGGAATCGAACCGAACACGACAAAAGTGACCGGGACCATGATCCACTGCAGTATCATTATCAAGATGTTCTGCCTGCCTTTGTGTGACGGGCGGGGCGGCAGTAACGCAAAACCGACGACGGCCGACACGATTACGCCGATCATCGCCAGACGCATCAGCATCTCCAGGACGTGCGGCGTGTTCTGGTAGAAGACGTTGGCCCGCACCGGCTCGGCCGCGAGCCACAGCGGCAGGTAACCGAGCAGGAAAATCAGGAGCGGCGCGGTCGCCCACGAGTACATTCCCTCGGAAAGGGTAAACATGTAATAGAGTTTCTTGCGGAGCGGGATGCGCGGATTGGCGCGGAAACGCCGAATGAGATACGGGAAATGCTCGACGCCCCAAGCCCAGCGGCGCTGTTGTTTATAGAAATCGACCAGGCTCTTGCCGTGCGTCTCGGACTGGACCATATCCATCGAGACCGGTATATAGATCGGCACGACGCGATAGTCACCGTCGTAATGTAGCATGCATTGTAGAAAAATACGCGAATCTTCGGAGACGATATCACGCTCCCAGAAGTCGACGTCGACCAAGGCCCTGAACGACATGCTGTGCGACGAGAAGGTGAACAGCCGCTCCGACCGCACGAGCTCGGACATCAGCCAGAACGTCGTGCCGGAGATCCCCACGCGCACCACGGGCGACGCGTCCCAGGCGTTGTTGTTGAAGAGCGCCACCGGCTGGTACGACGCCCGGGTCGGGTCCGGCACGGTCAGGTACTTATACGCGACGCAGGCGAAGTACTGCTGGTGCATGCACGTGTCGCAGTCGAAAGTCGAGACAATGATGTTCTCGTACGGAATACCCAGCTCGTCGACGAGCTCCTTGATGCGGTGTCCGGCATAGTGCGCGTTCGATCCCTTGCCGGGTATCTCGCCGGGTAGACCTTTCGGATGCACCGTAGCCATGAAACGGAAGAACAGGTGTCCGAACTCGCGCCGAATGATCTCGGCGTTCTTCAGAAAATTCTCCCGGTCAGCCTCCTCTCCGGCGAGCACCACGATGAACCGCTCGGAGATCGGATACTTCACATCCGCGATACTACGAAACGTCGTGCGCAACACTTCGATATCCTCCTTCAGCGTCGGCAGGATGATGAGATGATAAGTGTCGTCGAAGCCGGGCAGAACCCGCGCTTTGGCGAGCCAGTCCGTCTTGATATCGCGCCGGTATCTTCGCCAGGAGATAAGCAACAGGAAGACGAAGTAAGAAACGCGCAACACCCAGTACATGTCGAACAGGATGATGAAATACATCACCCAGATCGGCGCGACCCGCGACATGACGATGGCCAAAATCAGGGTAAGCCAAACGGCCGCCCCCGGCAGGACCTCCGCCCAACGGTCGACACCAACGGTCGATTCGTACCTGTCATGCACCCCGGTGCAATCCGGACAAGATTCCTCGACTCCTAGACCCCTGGACTCCTGAACTCCTGAACTCCTGAACTCCTCAACTTTTACCCCATTTTTTCCCATAGCATCGCAAATTTTCGCGCTTGTACCGTATCAGATTCGTCCGGTTTAATCAACCATGAAGGATAAGGCTATTTAAGCCTGCGCGAACCATTGATAAAACTTAAATTCGGTTATATTGTCCAGATGTCGCTCACGAAGCGCAAGTTCATTAGAAAGGAGGAGCCGTGGAGAAGTATTCCGAACCCGTACACTGGCTGGGAATCATGCACCGCGGCATCATGGTCGATATCTACCGCCGACTGAAAGGGGTGGAATGCTGCGGTATCGATTACGATTTCGACGAACCGATCTGCCACTCCTGCGGAAAAGAGCTCGACCCCGTGGACGTATATCATGTCTGCATATCCGGCATATTCATTCCGGGGCTCGAAAGCACGGACGATACTGAAGTGGCGGAGTTGGCGAGGGCCAATATCGACGATGCCATCAAGAGACAAGCCGGACCGCTCGGACATCTTTACGATCCGGAAGTGCACGGAATGGCGCAGTTCGAGATCGAAACCTACAGCGATGACGCGTGGGACGAAGATGGCGAAGGGGACGAAGAAGAATGGGCCGAACCGTTGCCGGGTTCGCTTGGCGACCGATTCAATCAGGTACTCTCGTCCGGTGACCCGAACGGAGGACGGAGCGACCTGCTCGATCCCGTCCGGGAGAATGACCGGATTACGGAAGAACCGGTCGGAGACGCCCTCGCCAAAGCCGAGGTGGGTATCGTGCCGACGCGACCGCCGGTCCAGGCCGGACAGATTCCGCTGCAGGACGGATTCCGCAAGACCCTGCACAGAAGGCACGCAAAAGAGCTCGGTTGGGGAAAGAAGGGCCTGAAGATCATCAAGGACGCCCGCGGGAAAAAATGAACATCAAAAACGATCCGCTTGGATCGTTTTTTATCTAACTTTCTCACTCTCTTTCTTTCTCACTCTCTCACTCCCACACCCTTCGGCTTCGTGATATTCGGCTCACCGTCGTAGGTCGCGCCAATCCCTAATTAATCATTTTTGACTCTCATTAATGAAACAACCTGCTCAAGCTCATCGACATCGATACATCGTTGGTCCAGCAATTCCTTGGGGAACACCTTCTCGTATTCACGAATGTCCGTTTTTTTTCGCTCATCGAGATAGCCAGACTTGAATTCCTTTTTACACCAAGGGGCTGTTTTGTTTGAAAAAGATTTGCCGTCTCTCAATATGGACAGCAATATCGCTTCTAGGCACGGCGTGTTTTCCAACAATTCAATCCCATTTTTCTGAGCCAGGCTGCGCGCCAAACCCATTTCTTTGCGGCTCTTGTCATTATCTAAAACGACCACGCGCCGGTCAAAAGCGCCTGTGCACCTAACTGCGCTCATAACGATACCGTCTGCACTTCCACCCTTGCCGTTCTTAATCGTGACTGAAACGCCGCCGTCGCGAGCATATAACCGCTTCAAGTGCTTAAAAAATACCTCTTCACCCAAACCCTCGCCAAACATAAGTAAAGTACTGTTCGCGCACTTACGTTTCTTCTTAAGGGGATTGCTTCGTGACATATCAACACACCGTCTTATATTTTCGGAACGGCTCCGTATGCTCCGGCGATATATTTGGCAAAATAGTTGTCGTCAGGTCGTACCCCCTCCACATCATCCAAACGCCAGGCCTCACTTGCGCCGTTTTCGTTTTTTTCGACCAATACGATCTGATACTTATCAAGATCGCTCAACAGCAAATGACTGTGCGTGCTCAACAGTAGCTGAGCGTTGTTCGGATTGGTTTCTGAATTAACAAAAAGGTTGAGTAGCGCGGTCACCATTTCGGGATGAAGATTAACGTCGAACTCATCAATGACCGCAATCCCGCCATTCTCGAGCGCCGACAGGATACTCTTCAAAAGTACGAATAACTGCTTGGTTCCGGATGACTCATACATGATCGGTAAAGAATGTTCCTCACCACCAAAAGAGTGTTTAGCCTGAATATTTTTAATGGTCAAATTGTCCTCATTTTTTTCTTTTTCAAATATGATGCCACTCAAACCCAAATCGAAGCGTGACAGCAGCCCTTCCGCTTCCTTTTTCAGGTTCTCGTTCTGACTGTAGAAAATCAGCGCCTCGAACCATTGCGGAATCTTGTTCGGAAGAAGATTATCACCCGTCCAACCAGCCTCGACGACATTCGTCTCGATTTTTTGCCAATACTTCGCGATTACCTGCGCTTCCTGTTGATTCAGGCGGGCGGCGGTTCCGATGATGCTGGCGTTCGAACGCAACAGCCCCTCAAAACCCTTCGGGAGCTCAAAATTATTTCCATCGAATTCGTAGCGGTTAAGTTCGGCGTTCCATTCGCGATAAAATACTTTTTTAGTCCCCTTCTTTTCTTTCGCGAAAGTGGTGCGCTCCAGTTTCTCCGTGAGAATACGCTCTCTAATCATGGTAAAGCCGTATGTATATACCACTCCATCCACTTCAAATACCACGGACAGTTCAGTGGGTTGATTTACAGCGTCGCCAAAGGCAAACGGCCGAATCATGACCGGATCATCCGGCTTGGAATTAAACGAATCCGCGATAATCCATTTCAAAAACGGCAGAACTTTTAGCAGGTTGGTTTTGCCGGAGGCGTTGGGGCCGACAACGGCTTCTATCTTGGATAGGCGTATTTTCGAGGAACCCTCAAAATAACCGTTATTCTGCGGCGCGTTATTGTTGACTTCAAAGTCGACCGTTGCGGTGTCCTCGAATGAATAAAAATTCTTACAGGAGAATGAGTGAATCATATGGCTTGCGCCTGTCTAGACAGGCATATTAATACTTTGCATCCGCAGACGTCTCCACGGTTAGAATAGCATAATTGTCTAAATTTGACAAGACTTCAACAAAATATCGTTGATTTTTAAGAAAAATAGGCAATTTTCGCCTATTTTCTGCGAGCGCTTGTACTGAGTTCTTGAAGACTCTGGTGGTACAGCTTGTCTTTTATTTTGTTGTGCTTGCAGAGGTGAGATGCAAGATATGATCCCAATATGCCTAATTAATTATCCTTGAACCTGTTTCTTGAGCTCGGCCTTGAGTTCTTCGAAACGTCCATCAATATGATTACGGAGAGACATGTCCAACATATATACTATACCTCCAAGAACTATAACTAATAAACCATATTCTTCTACCCAATCTTCACCCGCTCCAAAAAGTGCGGAGTGGATAAAAAAACCAAAAATAACTATATAAAATGCATAAATTAAAAAAGTTTTAATCTTTGCCCTCGGTGTCTTGTTGCCGTTATTCATAAAAGCACCTTTCAATTATTTAAGATTATTCTTTCTATTTTGGCTCTTTAACTTACCACATATAAGTACCCTAAGAAGTTCACTGCTTCAGAAAACTTAACGATATCTTCCTCTAGGTTTTTGACATCTTCCTTGCAGAAATTCTTATCATTAATGCTTGCTGTTGCACTGTTACCTTCCGGATATCTAAACAGGTCATTCATTTTATCTTGAATCACTACATCCCACCGATTCTTAAAAAAACCACCCTTACGATATTTTTCGACAATGCCTTCAATTTTAGACTTTGAATCATCAATCTTTACTTTATTGCCTCCACTTTCTTCTATCTTTAATTTTTCGTCTTCCAGATGACTCTTTAAAGTAGTAAATAATTTACTAATATCATGACCCCTTTCGTATTCCTTTTTCTTGTCTACAATGATACTCAGTGCCTTTAGGGATAATTCTATACCGTGCTTAAAATTAAAAATGATCGGTATACATAGACTTTCAGGTCCATATTTCATAATACCCCTGTCATCTCGAAAATATTTTGGTTTATTATCTAAAGCGACCTGACAACCTAACCTTGCCAAGTACAAATATTGATGAGTCCAATCGACCCAAAGTTTGTAATCACCTGCCTCTTTAAAGTTCTTTGCCATATCTATTTGATTGCTAAGTACAGCCTGATTTTACGCTTAACGGACCGAAACTTCAATAAACTACCACCGGCATCAACCGGCGGTTTTATTCCATGAATTCGACTCTTGGATTTTTAGACTCTCTCAACCTTTCTTCGGCTTCGTGATGTTCGGCTCGCCGTCGTAGGTCGCGCTGACGCGGGAATCCGGATCGGCCTTCCTCAATCTATCCGACGCCTCTCCCACCAAGTCATCATCGTCCTCCCCTTCTCCGGAGATGCGGACCGCCGGAACGCCCCAGGCGAAAGCGAGTCCGTTAGCCATCGACACGGCCGCCCGGACCGTGCTCCATGACATATCCCTTCGGACTTCTTCCGCTTCTTCCTCTTCTGCCCCTTCTCCCGCTTCCAACGGCAACACGACCGCGATGCCGTCAGCCCGCTCATGACCCTCGTTCCGTACCGATTCGATCACCTGCTCAAGCGATTGGAAACCCGCCCCCGGCCCCGCATCAAATCTCCTTACGGTACTTTCGTCCGCAAGGAGGATGTCCTGTCTCGTGTTGTCGTAATCGATGACCAGTATCATGCTTCGATATCGTTACACCGCGATGACCCTCTCGGCCATTTCATCCACTACGACTACCTTCTTCGAATCCAGGATGCCGTAAAGAAAGCGGTCTGTCAGGTCTTTCCTGGTCCTGAACTCGCTCGGCGACAGGACGGTGTAATTGATCTCCTTACCGACCGAACGTTCGAAACTCCGCACTGCCGCAGCCACCTTGTCCCGATTCAGCTTACCGACGATGAAAACATCCGTCTCTGATTCGACATCTCCCACGAAATGACCCAACAACGCCAGATAAGAGACCGTGCCGGCCTTGTTCAGCTTCTGGACAAAATTCTTTTCCAGCAGGATTCCGGCCTTGGCGAACAGCGCGCGCAATTCAGGATAGAGAAGCGATTCGGTGTTCACGCGATAGTATTTCCGCTGTTTAGCCGACCGGGAGGAGACACCTTCAGAATCAGCCTTATCCGTTCGTTCCGCCGCCTCGATGATTCCCATGACCACGAGATTCTCCAGCTCGTTCCGGACAGCATTGATCTGCGCCCCGATCTTCCTGGTCAGTTCGCGCACGAAATAGGCGTCATTCTGGTTAGCCAGAAAAAGACGCAGCAGTCGCACTCGGGTCTTTGAACCAAATAATTGCTCGAGCATGGTGGGAGTTTAGGAGTATAGGAGTCAAGGAGTGCAGGAGCATAAGAAATACTTCTATACTCCTGAACTTCTATACTTCTTTGCTACTATCCAACGCTCTATAGTATAATCACACCGTTAACGCAGGTCAAAGAGACAGCCATATGCTTCCTCAACCAAGAGGTTTTGGCAAGTTGGCGCCGTGGAAAACCAAGAAGGCTGAAGCCTACGTCAGGACACTGTCCCTAGACGTCGATTTCGAGGCCGCCGCGCGGCTGGGTGACGTGCAGGGGCTATTGAGTACGGTGACCGACGCGCGAACCGGTGACATCCTGTCCGCCAATATCGAAGAGGCGTTCGCCGTCGGTGTCGAAGAGTCTCTCAACAAATTGTCCGTAAGCGTGACTCTTGAGGAATCTTTCGAGTCCGCTGTCTCGCGTGTCAACTTGAGACTGAAGCGACTCTTGGGCGAACACGGGCTACCGGTCAATCCGGAAGAGGTTCAGGGTGCGATCGTCGCGCAGAAAGGCCGTGAAGTGGCCGCCGCGGTATGGGGACGTCCTTCGTTGCTGCTTTTCCGACAAGGGGTGCAGGGAGGCCCGCGCTTCTTTGACGTGCTTGAAGACGACGACCGGGACAAGGCCGGTCACAGCAGAGGATTCACGAACCTGATCAGCGGCAAGATCAGCGGCAAGGACAGGATGGTGATATCGAACCGCAACGTCATCGAACTGCTGACCGAACACGCGGTCAAGGATATCCTGTCGGCACCACGCACGGAAACGGCCACCATGCTCTTACGGGACGCTTTACTGGCCCGCCATGAGGATCTTTCGCTGGCGCTGCTCCTGCTGGACGGAGCACCCGTACTTGAATCGACATCTCCTGCCCCGACGACAACCCCCACCACGCGGACCGTCACTCCTGCAGGGCCAGTGCCTGTCACGCGACCTGCTCCACCGAGGAATGATACGGTGATCGATAAAGGGGTGGACATGAGCACGTCAGCACGACCCCCCCTCGCTGAAGCTTCGGGGGGCAGGCGGCACGACCCCCCTTCGCTGAAGCTTCGGGGGGCAGGCGGCACGACAGTGGGTAACGGGAAAAAAGTATCGACTTCGATGATCCGGAACGTCAAAGGTGGCTCCGTCAATCTCGCGAAAATCGCGCAGAAGGTGGCTAGGCAAACGGGGCAGATGTTCGGTAAAGCGGTCGCGACGACCAAAAAGCGTATTATCGAGGCGCGTGCGACAGAGCACGACCCCCCTTCGCTGAAGCTTCGGGGGGCAGGCTCCCCTTCGCTGAAGCTTCGGGAGGCAGGCGGCACGACAGTGAAAGACGGGGTGGAGAGTGTGCCGACGATACCGAAGCTGCCGTTGCCGGATCGTATCGTTAACGTTTGGAACAACCTGACCCCGAAGAGCCGCTACTTGCTGATTGCGATAATGGTGCTGGTATTCCTGCTGAACGTCAGTCTGGGCGCGCTGGGTTGGCAGAGAGGCCAGGAGCGATCGGTCGCGGATTACGAGAAGGGTGTCGCGGCCATCAGACAACAGATCGATTCGGCGGAAGCGAGCATGATCTACCGCGACGAAGACCGGGCACGGCGGCTTCTTCAAGAATCAGCCGCCGCGATCGCTGCTCTCCCGACCAACGATGAGGACCGCGCCGTCACCAAACATGAACTGCAAGGCGTGATCGCCGCCAAGTTCGCGGAATTGCGCCGTTCGGTCCCGCTGGGTGCTCCGGAAGTCCTGTCGGCGGTCGTGACGCAATCCGGAACACCTTCGCTTGCGCGGCTTGCGTTCGACGGAACGTCCTATTGGTCCGTGTCGACCGACGGCAGTGTGTTCAAGATATCTCCGCAGGACGGTTCGGCCCAACTCATGCACACGCGGGAAGGCGGAAGTACACCCGACGTATTCCTGGCGACAAGGAACGGCGCGTTGACGGGTGGTGTGAACGACCTGGATCTGGTGACGACCGGGGGGCACGCGATGACGATGACACTGCCTTTGGGTGACCTGAACGTGAACATCAACGACGCAACCACGTTCGGCTCCAGGCTGTACTTCCTCGACTCACCGCATAACAGGATACTGCGCTTCCGCGCGGTCGAAGGCGGCTACGGGACGCACGACTTCTATGTGAAAGACGCGACAGATCTCTCGGACACCGTATCTCTGGCGATCGACGGATATGTGTACGTCTTGAAAGGCGACGCCGGCATCATCAGACTGCTGCGAGGCGAGAACACCGACTTCCACACGCCTGCCATAGACCCGGCCATGACAACACCCCTGAAATTGCGGACACCGAGTGACGTGGACGACCTGTACGTCCTCGATGGCGCCAACCCACGCGTGGTGAGATTCAACAAGAAGAGCGGGTCGCTTGTCGCGCAGTACGAAGCGGACGCGCTCGCCGGAGCGACCGACTTCTGGGTCGACCAGGACGCACGAACCATCGTCGCGGTGAGCGGCAACCGACTGCTCCGCTTCACCTGGCCGGAGGAGGAATAGATCGATTTCAAAAACGGGCTTAGGCTCGTTTTTTTGCATAAGAAAACCGCCGCTTGCCGAGGTGTGGCAAGGGCGGCGGTCGTGCGTAAACGGGCCGGACTACCGGACTAGGCGACGAGGACGAGATAGGTCTCGGGCTCATCCTTCTTGTCGCCGCACGGCAGACAGG
>JAYEJB010000002.1:0-1529 GCA_034716415.1 Patescibacteria group bacterium | reverse complement strand
TTTCCTTCGAAAATAGTCAGGCACATTTTCGCTTGAACTATGGACAGCCAATCCAGAAAACGGGCGCGAGCCCGTTTTCTGGATCCCGGGTCAAGCCCTGCCTGCCGGCAGGCAGGCCGGGACGACATTGGAGTGATGATTACTTCAACGTAACCTTAGCGCCCGCTTCCTCCAGCGTCTTCTTCATCGCCTCGGCATCTTCCTTGCCGATGCCCTCACGCACCATCTTCGGAGCGCTGTCGACCAAATCCTTGGCATCCTTCAGACCCATCTCGGTCAACGCGCGAATCGCTTTGATGACGCCGATCTTGTTCGAACCAGCCTCGGTGATCTCGACATCGAACGATGTCTTCTCCTCGACGGCTTCTTCGCCACCGGCGGCAGGCGCGGCAGCCATCGCCATTGCGGGCGCGGCGGCCGAGACACCGAACTTGTCCTCAAGTACCGTCACCAGTTCGGCGAGGTCCAGGACAGACATCTTCTCGATGCTCGCGACGAGGTCCTTGAATTTCGCGGGTACCTCGACATCTTTCTTCTCTTGCTTTTCATCCGACATAGCTTTGTCGTTATCGTTTCTAAAGCGTGTCATTGCGAGGGAGCGTAGCGACCGCGGCAATCCCGACGGGATTGCTTCGGCCTTCGGCCTCGCAATGACAAACGTGTCAGGACTTACTGTCCTTCATTGCATTAAGTGCGTACACGAAACCACGCAGGTTACCCTGCAGGACTCCGACCAGGCCAGACAACGGCGCGCGCACCGAACCGACGACCTGAGCGATGAGCTGATCCTTCGACGGCAGCTTGGCGAGCGCGACAACCTCCGCGGAACTCATCCATTTGGACTCCAAGAGTCCGCCGTGGATACCGAGCTCCTTGTGGGTCTTACGGAGACCGGCCACGAGTCTCGCCGGAGCGATCTCGTCACCTTTTCCCATGAGCAACATGATGCTTCCATCAAGGGCCGCCTCGTCGTAATCGACTTTGGCCTCTTCGCAGGCCATGTGGAACAGGGTCTTTTTCACGGCCCTGATCTTCACGTCCTCTTCCGCGGCTTTGTGCCTCAATTCCGTGGACTCGGATACCTTGAGCGGAGACAGGTCAGCCAACACGACCGACTTGGCCTCACCCAAGCCTTCCACGATCTCACGCACTTCCGCCTCTTTCTGTTCTCTTGTCTTTGGCATACTATATTTGCGTTTACCGGCATTCACCGGTTGATATCGACCTTTAAAACAAAATCCGCGGTTTTGCCGCAGACATGGGTGCACGAGACTTCAAGAGTCTCGTTCTCTACCTGTGCAGGCGCCTGATGGGCTTATCCTCGCGGACCCGCAGTCTACGGCAAATGGATTGTGATTAGGATGTTAGCGCGGAGCTGGGAATAAGTCAAGTGCTTTGGAGAGCGTGTCAAAGGGAAGTTAAATCTTCCGCTTTTTTGGGAAGTTAAAACTTCCGGTTTGTAAGTTCTCATTTTGCCGCTCAGATTAGCGCCCAGGCATCACCGTGCGGTCGGTGGCAGCGAATGGTAA
>JAYEJB010000001.1:0-6590 GCA_034716415.1 Patescibacteria group bacterium | reverse complement strand
AGCGGGGATAGCGGGGATAGCGGGGATAGCGGGGATAGCGGGGATAGCGGGGATAGCGGGGATAGCGGGGATAGCAAAAAGATTGCGCTTAGCGCAATCTTTTCGCTATCTATCTCTTATTTATCTTTCTTTCCCCGCTAGTTCGCGAAGCGGACGGTCCCCGCTAGCGAGCGGAGTAAGCGATCCCCGCCAGTTCGGCGGATGCCGGACGGTTCCCACTATCTCATAACCGAAATCATCGCCGTACGCCCCTCGACGATCAGTTCGCGGTAACCGGAAGGGTAGTCAAGCAAGGCGGCGGCGAACGTCTCGACTGGATAGCGGTATCCCCCACCGAACCTTGTTCCCGGATCATGCACGATGAACGCGTCATCATCTGGATCATAACCGACCACAGTCACCATGTGCTGCAGAGGACCGAGGCCGCTGAAGTGTGGATTGTAAAGCTTGCGTCCGTTCACCCCTGCCAGCACGACGTTGCCGGCTCGCAGGGACTCGATGATATCCATATGATCGACGTTCTCCCTGATATCGAACCGTTCGTGTCCGAAGTATGAACGCAACAGAACCTCGGCGGTGTCCCCGGCGTCCGTGTCTTCGTAGAAACCGAGCCGCTCGCTTTCATAATGCGACGCGCCGATGATGGCGAGGCGCGCCTCCTCCATGGTCAGCCCCTCTCCCCTGGCCCAGCGCACAGCCATGAGCACGGCCGCTTCCTCACAACCTTCCTGCTGACGACGGTCGCTCCATTCACCGAACGGCGCCTGGGTCACGAAAGGCACGTCGTGCTCGATGTATTCACTCAAGAACGACGCGGCAGGGATCATCCCAAGATTCTGATGTGTGATACCCAGACCGAGCTGGACCATGACCCGCATCGCATCCTTCGGTGAACCGAGATGATAACGCCGCAGACTGACCGGATCGACGTACCAGGCCTCACCGCCGTTCTCGACGCGCAACAGGATCCGTCCGGCGACATGCCGCAGATCACTCGCGATATCGAACCCCGCACCCGGCTCCGGGATGCGCTTCAGATTCGCGTCCGAAATACCGAGACTCAGCGCCCGCATCACCGCCAGCGCGTTCTCCGCTGTCCGCAGATAGTAGCGTTTACCTGAAACAGGGTGTACATACCAAGCCTCGCCCCGCTGATCCACGTCAATCAAAATACGCCCTCGAACATGCTCAAACGGGCCTGTGGCCGCCTGCACAGTGGAGGGCGAAAACGCCAAAAAGGCTATAACTAAGCCAAATATTGTCCAAAAACGACGCATCTCTGCTTTGTTTCTATTTTAAGCCTAGCTTACGCTTACTTATTAATTATACCATGAATCATGGCTGGATTGATCCGAGATATTAAAAAAAGAACGGCGCCCCCGTCCTTTTAAAGATTGCCGATCACGTAACGCTACAGCCCTTTGATGAACCGGACCAGCATCTGGAGCGTGGCGACACCGAGCGTGCAGGTGACGATACCGGAGAGCAGGCCCCCGAGCAGGAAACCATTGAACATGGACTGATCGTGTTTGACACTCTCTTGCAGCATCTCCCAGGTCGGAACTGATATCAGCGCCGTCAGCACCCCGAGCACTAAAGCCATGATGGCCGTTCCGACGTTCAACTTACGCATGAAAGGACTCCTTTCCCATCGACCGATGATATTAACGAAAAAAGTCGTCCACGTCAACTGTTTGACGGCGGCTGGCTATGGTCCTAGACTTTCATCATATGCTCAGCAAAGCAGAAGAAAAACTTATCCGCTCGCTGAAGAGCCGAAAAGGCCGTGAGAAGAGCGGAAAATGCCTGGTCGAGGGAGTAAAAGCGATCGAAACCGCGGGCAAGGCGGTCGAATTCGTATTCACCCGCGAGGACACGACCGAATTCAACGCGCTAGTGACGACCGAGACCCCGCAGGATGAGGCCGCGGTCGCGCGCATTCCTGAATGGGGTCGTGAAGACATCGATAACTCCCCCACCCTGGTGGTCTTGGACGGCGTGCAGGATCCGGGTAACGTCGGCGCGGTACTGCGCCTTTGCCTGGGATTCGGTGCGGCGTTGCTTCTGGTGGAATCGGTCGACGTGTCGTCTCCGAAAGTGATCCGCTCATCCGCCGGCGCGATGTTCCAGGTACCGTGGACGCGCATGTCGCCGTCTGAAGCTGCGGAATACATCGCGGCATCTGACCGTGAGGTGTTCAGGCTCGAGAGACAGGAGCAGACGAAGGGACCGGAAACACTCGCCAAACCGAAGCGTATCACCATCATCGCCGGCAGTGAAGGCTCGGGAATCCGACTGCCGAACGCGGGCACCTCGATCGAGATACCGCATGATGAAAAGCTGGAGTCGTTGAACGTGACTCACGCGCTGGCGATAGCTCTCTATCAGCGGGGATAGCGGGGATAGCGGGGAAAGAAATCAAAAAAGGGGCTTACGCCCCTTTTTAGATTTTTAAGTTTTCATCTTTCCCCGCTAGCGCACGGAGTGCGCGGTCCCCGCTAGTCCGACGGATGCCGGACGGTCCCCGCTATCCCCGCTTTTTTACTGTCTCAACCCCAACTCACTCACCCGCTCCCAATCTTCCATGTCCAGCACCACGATCTCGTCATCGCCGACGACATAAAGGAAATCATTGATGTAAAGCGCCCGCCGCGCGGATACTTCACTGACCGCCTTCACCAGCTCGAATTCGTTGTCCTCGTATGAGAACACGTAACCTCCCCTACTCCCCGGCAGGAAGAATATCTCATGTTTCGCGTCGAGCAGGAACGCGTGATGCGTGCTCAAGATATCCGACCAGTACTCGTTGAGCGTGTATTTCGAGACCTCCTTCGGTGAAGCCGGGTCGGTCACGTCGAATAACGATATCTTGACCCGATTATCTTCTTTGCCGATTCCGAGCACACTGCCGTCCGGCATCGGATGCAGATACGACGAGTATCCCGGAATCTTCAGTTCACCCTTGATGAGCGGAGCGGTCGGATCACTCAAGTCGAGCACGTAGAACGGATCGATCTGTCTGAACGTCACCACGTAACCCCTGTCCTTGAGGAACCTGACCGAATATATCCTTTCGTCGAGCCCCATGTCGAGCGCCGAACCCACGGTGTTCATTCCCATGTCCAGCACATAGACGTCGTTGGCGCTCTCACCGCTGCCGCTGAATCCGAACTGCCAGAACAACCCGCGCGACTCGCCGACCGTCGTGGCGACACGCAGGTGATCCTGATACTCATCGAGCGAGAACTGGTTCAGCAACAGACCCGGAACGGTCCCGGAGGACTCGACCTCGAGTCCTTCCACGTTGACGCGCACGATTCCCGTGCTCTGCAACTCGCGGCTATGCGCCTTGAACCAGATGTCGGCCCTGTTCTCGAGCTCGTTCGCGACCCGCAGCATCTCGTCTTCATCCATACTCTCGGTCCACTGCTCCATGATATTGCGCAGCTCGACCAGCTTGGCCTCTTCGGAGATGTCGTAACCGGAGACACGCTTGATCTTCCTGATCGCCCATCCCGGAACGAGATCGCTGTTCGCACCGAGGAAACCGCTGATGAACGTGAACACGTCCGGCGGATAGACATAGGTGACGTAAATGTTGTCCGCCGACATGTAGACCGTCGACGCGGACCTGGAACCGACGAACGACACCGTACCCACGGTCTCACCGGTCACCATGTCCACCTTCAACACGGTATAGGTGACATCGGACGGTACCGGAATGATCGGATGCCAGATGCTGTCGCAGCGGATCGAGACATCTTCACCGTCGCGCAACACCGGCACGTACGGACACGGACGGCCGCGGTTGATACCGCTCGCCAGGACGACGTACAGCTTGCCGTCGCGCAGCCTCGAGGCGACCGGATAATTGCTTCTCTCGTAAGAATAGTTCCAGGTCTCCTTGGGCGCTTCCGGATCGGACACGTCGTACGCATAGATCCCGTCATGCGACAGGACGGTCAGCACATCGTCGTGCAACAACAGATTTCCGGTCTTCTCGATCTCCGAATCGATCTCCATGTCTTCCGGCGGGAACGCGTCAATCGCCTTGATGGTCGGCTGACGGTAGAAGTCCGGCGACGGGGCGATCATCCCCATCTCCGTGTCCATCATCTCGATCCGCGGCATCGGGAAGTAATAGCCGCTCTGCGGCGAATAGTAGATCTCCTCGCCGTCGGTCTTCAGGATGTCCGGTTCGTCTATCCCCATCACCTGGACGTTGGTCTCCGAGAAGCGCTCCACTCCGGCACCGCCGATCTCTGAATCCTCCTTCATGCCGAGCCCTATGGCGGACGGCGCGGCCATATCCATACCCAATGCCGTTTCCTCTACGACCATGCCCCGGCTGAATCCACCGAAATATCCCGACTGCTGGGCTTTGGCGTCCGCATCGACCATCCATTCGGTGAACTCGTTCACGTCCGCGAACGGTTCCATATCAGCCACCTGATTGATGACAGGACCCGCCGCCGTTCCGCCCGGACCGCCCGAAGGCGCAATGGCCGGTCCACTGATGATCCACACCGCTATCGTCCCGGCAACCAGGACGCCGGACAATATCACCGTGATCAACACTCCGGCCGTCTTAAAGCGGGTGCCGGACAGCTTTTTGGTAGTCTTCAATCGAACCATAGTTGGTCTGTTTACTTTGCCCCGCAATTATAACAAAAAAGAGCACTCAGCGCACTTATTCGCCTCCGCAGAATACCGCGGCCTGCCTGCCGGCAGGCAGGGCTTCAGCCCGGGGGTCTTCATTCGAGAATCGATTCACCTGATTATTGTCGCCTCGAAAAAAGCGGGGCGGTCAGACTGTCCACGGGCGCGTAATTATCGGTCAGCAGGATCCCCTTCCTGTCACTGACGAGAAACGACATCTCGTCGGCGGGCATCAGGAACTTGGCGTCCGCGAGCGGTAATGAGTAGGGCGACAAGATGTGATCCGCGAAGGCCGAGTCGGCGCTCACGTTCCATTCATACCGATCGAACGGTTCGAACGAAGCGAAGATTATGAACGTGTTGCGGCCGACCTTCTTCCAGTCGTGCCCCATCGGCGAGACCTCGACGTAAGGGAAGACCTCTCCGACCGTACGGAGAAACGACGCCAGTACGCGCCCACGCTCGAAATCGTCGATGGAATTCATGGCGTAGATGCCGCCGGGGGTCAGCGTGTCCCTGACCGACTCCAGGAACTCGACGGTCGTCAGGTGGTACGGGATGGAATAGTCGTTAAAGGCGTCGCCGAAGATGACGTCGTAACGGTTGCCGTCCGCCCCGTGCGCCATGAACATCCGCGCGTCCTGGTTGTAGGTCCGGATATCGCCGTACGGATTCAGACCGAGATGCTTCACGTTGGTTTCGGTGACCATAGGATCGATCTCGACGACATCTACCTGCGCACCCGAATAGTTGTCGACGACATATTTCGGCATCGTGTATCCCCCGCCGCCGATAGACAGCGTCCGCAACGGCCGCTTGCCGTCGAGTCTGCGGTGCGCGTACTCGGTCACGACACCGTAGACTGTCTCGTAATCGTATTCGAGGATGTCGGGATCATTGAAGACAAAACTGTGCGTGAGCCTGTCGAGTATCAGACGATGTCCGTAGCCGCGCTCCGACATCGCCGGATCGACGCTGATGCAGTAGTAGGCGGTCTCGACCAGGCAGAACTTCGGCGTCAGGAAACTGGCCCACAGCAGCAGCACCGCCACCTTGACCGCCAACTCCTTCGCCGTGCCGCCGCGCGAGGCCAAGATACCCGCGAGCAGTAGGACCGCGGAAACGATCAGCACGATCGTCTTCACTCCCAGGAGCGGAATGAGCACGTAGCCCGCCGCGAACGTACCGGCGATGCTCGCAGCCGCGGAAACGGCGTAGATCCTGCCGACCGTGGTGCCGGTCTTCTTGAGCGAGGTCAGCGACAGCGTGATGACGATCGGCGTGATCATGCTCAACAGGATGCTCATCGGGAAAAAACCGACGAACGAGAAGATGAATGTCGCCATCGGCATCGGCAGTCCCAGGGCGTACACGAAGTCGGACGTCGGCGAATACGTATAGAATGAGACCGCCAGCGCGAATCCGGCGAACGCGAACAGGGTCGCCACGCTCTTCCAGCGCGCCCCGCGCTCCGCCAGCACGCCGCCGACGTAATTGCCGAGCGTTATGCCGGTCAACACGACCCCGATGACGCTGGTCCAGGTGTAAAGCGAGCTGCCGAGATACGGCGCCATGATCCTGCCAGCCACCAACTCGATGACCATCAGACAGAAACTCGCCGTGAAGACATAAGCGTGGGCCTCTATGGAACCGCGCTTGACGACGGTCGACGTGTCTTTTTTTTGCTCCTCCTGATCCATAGACTGTAGATGATGATGCTACCCACTCAATGTACTCGCCAACGCCGTCCGAGTCCAGAATGGCGGGAGTACAGAAGTATAGGAGCCGACACTTCTAACGGGGTTGACCTCGTTAGAAGTTTTCGCCACGGGCGCACCGACGCGGGGCTAGGTGCGGCCTGTCCTAGCCCTGCGTCGGTGCGTCTTAGCCGAATATTTCTAACGGGGTTGACCTCGTTAGAAGTTTTCGCC